>JBNJDP010000012.1:0-39314 GCA_051744985.1 Chlamydiota bacterium
TATTAGAATTATTGGACATCAATAATAAAGCTGTTATTTTTTAAGTAGTTCAAGAATCTTAAAGAACTATCATAGATTGTTGCAAGCTATTACTGTTTATAGCTCATATTTCTTCTTAATCTCACGCCATTTTTTTATTATTTGAGCCGCAGGTGGTGCGGCTTCTCGGCCAAAGTCTCCGTAGCGCAAGTAAGCGACTACTACAAGCTCTGGTTTCCCATATTTGTCGGTAAGTATTATAGATTGTTGTTCTTCGTTATCGAAAGCTATTCCTCCAAACCAAAGGTGTTTATGGATATAAGTGCCCGTTTCGAGATCAAGGGTGACACTTTCGATCTTTTCAGCAGTGCTGGTTTTTCCTGCTATGTCATTTTTGAGCGCTGAGTATGCTCTAATCGCTTCATGGTTATTATAATAGTTTCGGATGCGGTTAATATTAGCACAACCTCGCGGCCCCGTAACAACCCGCTGCATCCCTTGCAGGAGCATTTCCCTGGCGGGCTTGGGCATAGGAATCTGTCGCCTAATTTCCGGAGCTATTAAACTTATAGTGCTTAGGGAGGGCTCTTGGGAAGACAATGATGCTAATTTTGCTTTGTCGGTTATATCAGAAGATGGCTGATTGTTCCGTAGGGGCTCTTTCCCCGCTATTAGTTTAACTATTTGGGGCTTGTAGACCTTTCCTCCGTTAGCAATGGTGGCAAGCATTACCGCTGTTTGGAGAGGCGTGACAATCAATGAGTGCTGCCCTATAGCCTCAGAATAAAGACCTGTGCGATTATAGGATATGTCAGCAGGAAGTTTACCGGCGATTTCTCCTGGCAAGTCTATCCCGGTTTTTTCTCCAAAGGATAATAAAGATGCGGCTCTGTTTAAGTCTTCGGGGTCGTCGAGGATATCGCCAGCTAGAAGAGAAAAATAAGGGTTGCTGGAGTTTTCCAATGCTGAAATTAGATCTATTTTCCCTATGTTGCGCCGTGCGCTGCGCGGTAGGCGTCCTCCTTTATAGTATTGTTCTATGGGGACGCCTTTTTCGGTGTATCCTACGAGCCAAGAGCTACGGCTTTTTTGCTGCTTATGAGGCTGATCGATCATAGTTAGAGGATTTAGGTTTCCAGAGGAAGAAGCTTTATTATAACACTGTTGGAGAGCAGCGTAAGCCGTTACCACTTTAAAGATTGATCCTTGTGGTGCTGCCTGGCGAAAAGCATGAGAACGGCCATAGCCAAAGCCATAAACCGGATAGTATGCGGAGGCAAGGTGTTTTTCAATTTGCTGGCCGTTAATATTGCGCAATTGGGGGTAGCGGCCGTAAAGAGGGCGCGTAAGGTCTTTGTAACGTCGCATGGTTTGTAGGTATGCTTGCCCTAAAGATGGGGAAAGAGGTTGTAGGCGCTTTTTGAGCTTTTGGTATTGAAGATACCATGGTGCAGCTCGGTGTGCTCCACGATGGATTTCTTGCTCCCAAGTGAGAAAGTGTCTGTGATAAGGGGCTAGTTCTGGGAGGACTTTTAGATTAGCTTGTTCTCCTATTAAAAATACTGTAATCAAGTCCCACTTATACTGTTCCCAGAACTTTTGAAACATTTCTGCCTCAACATTGTCCAACAGATCAATATAGGGTTTGTTGTAGCGCTTGGCAGCTTTTTCTTCGGCTCTTTTTTGACGTAAAAACTCTCGGCGATGACTTGCTTTCCACTCCTTAAAATGAATTTCGTGAAAAAGAGTTCGGCATGTGTCTTTGACAAATTTACTGACGGTTAGCATATTAGCTGTAGTTTCACGATACGATGATAAGGTCTCTTTGCCTGTCATTTTCAATAAATCAGGAGAGAACATGTCGCTATTGACAGCTAGGCGACATAAGTCTAAGACTAAAAGTTTATCATAGTTATTGTGTAAACCGGAAAGGTGCTTATCTAAAGAGGCTTTAATGGCCTGAACTTCTTCAGGATAATTTTGCAGTTTTTCTTCGATATTAGCCTTTTGAGCGGCATGCAGCCGATCTCGGTAGGTGTGATGATGAGGCTCCTTATACAGGATATTGATTAAATTTATAGCGTTGTCGTGTTCACAGAGCTTTAATAAGCTGTCGACTTTCCACTGTAAGTTTACAGCATCGTAGAGGGTGCCTGTTTTTTGTATAGCAGCAACTACGGGATTGGTATCGGTTAATATTAGATCTAGGTAGGCCTGCCAAGTCAGTTTGCGTTGTTCTTCATGGAACTCACCACTGTGAAAGTCAAAGGTTTCTCTTTCTAATGGGATTTCTTGATCCCAAAGCTGAGCGCGATATGATTCGTTTTCTAACCAGCGGCAGATATTACTTTTTTTATGTTGAGAAGTAGTGGGATCGCTGGAGGGGACAAAATCATTAGGGTTGAAGCGGGGGTAGGAGGCAAGTGCTAGAATTTCACCGTTGTTAGGGTCTATCGCTACTATAGCTCCCCCTTTAATCCAGGGTTGTTTAAGGGGGATAAAGGCTCTGCTTGCTAAATCCAGGTGGAGGCTGCGCCCTTCGCGAATTTTTTCATTTTGTGCGAGTAGGCCTTCAGCAAAGGTTTGCAGCTCGGAAGAAATAGTTACTAAAAGGCGTTGGCCCGACAAAGGGGAACGAGAGCCAGGAAGTTCGCGAAGGAAGTTTCCGCAAGCATCGGAAAAGAAGCTTTTTTTGCCTCTGAATCCACGAAGATGTTCATCAAAGTATGCTTCGATGCCTGTTTTACCGACATAATCATTGATAGAATAGGCTCTTTCAATAAGGTCCGATAGGCGCTTTTGGGCTTCTTGGGGAGAGTTTATTTGCAAGGGTGGTTCAGGGTCGTCGCCTTTTTCGATAGCGGCAAGATAATCTTCCAAAAGATGTACTTCATTGACGATAGCAGTATACTGTGAGCGGCTTATAGCCCCCATATAACCAATTACATCACAGGCAGTTTTGCCTTGAGGATAGAATCTTTGAGGGGCACGCTCAGCATGAATGCCTAGCCAATCTTTTTCGAGAGCTTTGATTCTAAAATATTGTTTTTCAGTGATATTTTCTTTGATGACATAGGGTGTATTGGGCAAGAGTGCTGCTTTAGCGCAAATCAGGTCCTCGATGCGCTCGGCATCCATTTCCAGTTCATAGGCTAGCACGTGAGATAATTGCCGGATATGCTCCTGACGTTTATAAACGCGCTTCCACTCTCCTTGAGGGTCTTTCTCACGAGTAATCCTAGGAACCTCTTTAATGTGGGCATAAAAAACAGCGGCATTATATTGGGTTTTATTGATGGCTAAAGGGAGGTTGAATCGATCTCGAATGGAGCCTCGTTCAGCACGTTCTATGATCGTTCGTCGCTGAGGTTTTTGAGTGGCTTGGAGGCGCTCGTCGTACTGTACTACTGATAGATGCCATGCTCTTAGTAAGATGGAAATCATCAAAAAAAGAATAACGTTAAGGACAAGGTTAGCTTTATCGGGAATACTAACCTTGGTAGGAGGGGAGGAAGGGTGTTTTTTTTTAGCCATAAAAATAGGTTTATTATTATAAATAACCTCTTGATATAGCGATAATAGGGGCTTTCTTGCAAGTTTCTTTATTGAGGTCCTACTGTTAAAAAAAAGCTTTTGCGGCGAGGATGATTTTGTGGTTGAATAAAATCACATTAATAAGTTATATCTTGTTGTTCTTTGGATGCGCCTGTAGTTCAACGGTAGAACAGTAGCCTTCCAAGCTACGTGTGTCAGTTCGATTCTGATCAGGCGCTATCGCTTTTTTCTCGATATAATTCTTGAGCTTAAGGCTTGAGTTTTTTTGTTTAATTTCTGAATTTAATCCAAGACTGAAATCCTACCGGCGAAATGTCGGGAAAAGGTAGGATGCCGTAGTCATAAACATGAGGGACAAGGCTTGGCTAATATTACTATTAAAGACTTGTTAGAAGCCGGTACGCACTTTGGTCACCAAAAGCAACGTTGGAATCCAAAGATGCGTCCTTATATTTACGAAGAACGCAACGGGTTGTATATCATCGACCTAGCGAAGACCATGCATCAGCTGCGTCAAGCAGTTGAGATGTTGAAGGACGTTGTGGCTAACCACCAGACGATTCTTTTTGTTGGAACTAAAAAGCAGGCGAAAACCGTCATCAAAGATTGTGCAGAGCAAGCGGGTGAATATTACGTTTGTGAGCGTTGGTTAGGCGGTATGTTGACGAACTTGCCTACCATTCGCAATTCGGTTAAAAAACTCGATAATATCGAGCGGAAGATTGCTGCTGGCACTGAAAGTGGCTTGACGAAAAAAGAAATTTCGATGCTGACTAAAGATCAGGTGAAGCTTGAACGCAACCTCTCAGGTATTCGCGGAATGAAAAAGCTTCCAGGATTATTGGTTGTTGTTGATCCTGCTAATGAGCATATCGCTGTGGCTGAAGCTAGAAAATTGGGAATTCCTGTAATGGCCTTGGTCGACACTAATTGTAACCCTGATCCTATTGACCATGTTATTCCTGGTAATGATGATGCCTTGAAAAGTGTTAAGCTCATTATAGAAACGCTTGCTCAGGCTGTTATCGAAACTAAGAATGAAATGAAAGCTTTTTCAGTGAAAGAGAGTGAAGAAGCTTATAAAGAAGAAACAAAAAGCTCGCGATTTGTTGAGCAAAGCGACAAAGAGTAAGCGGAGGATTCAATAATGGCACAAATTACTGCAGCAATGGTAAAGGAATTGCGCGATCGGACAGGCGTAGGCATGACAAAATGTAAAGAGGCTTTACAAACTGCCGATGGAGATATGGAACAGGCTATCGTTCAACTTCGTAAGGCGGGAATGGCTACAGCTGTTAAAAAAGAAGGCCGCGAAGCTAATGAAGGTTTAATCGCTACAGCAGAAAATGGTGATAGCATAGTAATCGTCGAAGTTAACGCGGAGACCGACTTTGTCGCTCAAAATGAAAACTTCCGACAGTTTTTGAAAAATATCGCCGAAGAAATTATTGCTACAAAACCTGCTTCTTTAGAAGAGTTTTTGCAGCAGAATTATTCGGGTGACCCTGCTATGACTATTGAGCAATACCGCGCTTCGATCGTCCAAAGTATTGGGGAAAATATTGTTATTAAGCGTTTTGAGCTTATTGAGAAGCAGCCCAACAGATCGTATGGTGTCTATTCCCATATGGGTGGTAAGATTGTAGCTATGGTAGAGCTTGAAGGCGCAGATGACCAGCAAGACGCTGCTAAGCAAGTTGCTATGCATATTGCTGCCGAAGCTCCTGATTATATAAATTCTTCTGAAGTACCAGCGGAAATTGTAGAAAAGGAAAAAGAAATTGCTCGCAGCCAAGTTTCTAATAAACCTGATCATATCATCGAAAAAATCATTGAAGGCAAAGTGAATGCTTTTTATGATAAGATTTGCTTGTTGAATCAATCTTTCATCAAAGATTCTAGCCTTTCTGTGGCTGAGTTCGTTGAGCAGCAGGCTAAAGAAGCTGGCAAGCCACTAGCTATTAAACATATGTTACGTTGGAATATCGGCTAAAGTATTGTTTTACACGCAAAAGTGTACTTTACAACATTTTTATAACAAGCCTCCGCCTTGTGCGGAGGCTTCTTAACATGAGGTGATAATATGGATCACCGCTTATCTTACAAGAGGGTTTTGCTTAAGATTTCTGGCGAAGCTCTTCAAGGTTCTCAAGCTCATCGTTTGGGAGTCGATTATGATTTTTGCGCTGATCTTGCGTATCAGATCCAAGGACTATGCAATAGAGGGGTGCAAGTCGCTATTGTCGTAGGTGCAGGAAACTTCTTTCGAGGAGCTCAAGGGAGTCTTCAAGGCTTAGAAAGAACTTCAGCCGACTACGTTGGAATGTTAGCTACGATGATGAATGGATTAATTCTACAGGATATTTTTAAGTCTATCGGCAGTGAAGCTTGCTTGATGAGCGCGTTGAATTGTCAGGAGGTTACGGAATATTATAGAGTTCAACAAGCTCTTCGTCATCTGGAAGAAGGTAAAATAGTTATTTTTTCTGGGGGGACAGGGAATCCTTTTTTTACGACGGATACGGCTGCAGCGTTAAGAGCTAGTGAAATACAAGCTGATCTGTTAATGAAAGCTACTAAAGTTGACGGAGTTTATGATAAAGATCCCCTAAAATATCCAGAGGCTCTTAAATATGATAAACTTACTTATTCTACGGCGTTGGCAGAAAGGTTGAAAGTTATGGACTTGACAGCTATAACAATGTGTATGGAAAATAATATTCCGATATTTGTGTTTAACATTTTTGCTGAAAAAGGGATTGCGGAAAGCTTGTCTCTCCAGCAAGGAACTATTGTAAAAGGAGAATAGGTAATATGAATTCTGTTATTGAAAATGCTTCTAAAAAAATGGATAGCGCTATCGAGCACCTTAAGCATGAGCTTAATGGTATTAGAACCGGTAGAGCTAATCCTTCGATGTTAGACAATGTTATGGTTGAAGTTTATGGAACTTCCATGAGGGTCAGAGATGTGGCGACGATATCATCTCCTGAACCCCGTCAACTTTTAATAACGCCTTTTGATCCGTCGTCAGCCTCTTCCATTGGAACCTCCTTGGAAAAAGAAAATATGGGCTTTCAGATCGTCGTCGACGCTAATGCTGTTAGAATTATCGTCCCTCCTATGGATGAAAATTTACGTAAGGAAATGGTCAAGCAGTGTAAGAAAAAGTGTGAAGAAGCAAAGATTAGCATTCGTAATATTCGGCGAGAGTGTAATGACTATGCTCGCAAAATGAAAGCTGATGGAGACCTTACTGAAGATGACGAAAAGCGTTTAGAGAAAAAGATTCAAGAGCTGACCGATCAATATTGCAAACAAATTGATGAGCTGGGACAAGAAAAAGAAGCTCAGGTGATGGAAGTTTAAGATAGGATTGTGGCCTAGTCTGTTATGGCATGATTGGGTCATAATTACATATAATGATAGGCCTTTTTAGTCGGGATAATTTTATTTTTTTGTAATTTAGGGGTTGCAAGAATTTAAGTGTTTAGATTAATATAGGTCCTTTCAAATGATGAAAGCGGCCCCTTCGTCTAGTCAGGCCTAGGACACCGGATTTTCATTCCGACAACAGGGGTTCGAATCCCCTAGGGGTCAAAAGCTTTAAGCTTTTACAGTTGCATGGGTCCTTAGCTCAGTTGGTTAGAGCACCTCCCTTTTAAGGAGGGGGTCGTTGGTTCGAGCCCAACAGGACTCATGTTTTTATAAGCCGTAGCGTTCGCTACGGCTTTTTTATTTTCTTCTGATTATCCCCGTGATGTTTCCCTGATCTCCTTTTAAACGATTATTTTTTGGTTCTTGCCCTTTTATATATTTTGATTATGATTGAAAATCAAAGTAAGTCTTAAGGTACAGATGTTTGAAGCAGAAAAACCGTTAGATTGCACCAATTGTCATAAAGCTGTCGAAGTGTATTATACTGTAATTGAGGGGAGTCGCCTTGTAAGATCAAAGATGTGCGCTGCTTGTCCGTTATTACAGAAAAAGCTTCGATGCGAGGAGCATATTGGTTTAAGGTATGAGGGTGGTAATACAGAACTTTCTTGTCCTAACTGTGGTACCGTCGCGGAAGATATTGTCACGAGGAAAGGGCTGGGGTGTTCGAAGTGCTATCAAATCTTTGATGATAAGATAATAGAGCTTATTTCTACTTCAGGTTCTTGCCTTTTAGAACATGTTGGGCGAAAACCTGAGGAAAGGTTGTTGTTTAGCCCAGCTTTGAGGCTAGTGCAATTAAATGAGATTTTAGAAGAAACCCTTGATAACGAGAATTTCGAGCAAGCGGCTTGGATTAGAGACCAGATTATCAAACTTAAAGCATCTTTGATCAATGATGGGGATTAAGAAAAGATTATGTCTAATAAACTTGATACAAAGTCATTAGAGAGAAACCTCCCAGAGGCGGTACCCTTTGATAATGATATTTGGTTATTATCGACCTTGAAGTTTTACCGTAATTTTAAAAGATATTCTTTTCCTGATAAGCTTTCTTTAGAGTATAGACAGCAAATCATTGAAATTTTAGAAAATCTTACTCTTACAAGCGCTAACATCGATAACCCAAGGGTTATAAGAGCTAGAGATTTAGACGTACACCAGAAGGGTTTTATAGCGGAACATTATTATTGGGATGAGATTTTGCAAAATGCTTATAGAGGCGAAGGGTTTATTATTGATAAATCGCTGCCTTTTTTGGGAGTTATTAATCTTCATGACCATCTTAATTTGCAGATCACGGAGTACGAGGAGGAATTAGAAAAAGCTTGGAATAAACTTGTAGCCATTGAATCTGAGATAGGTCATAGCCTAGAGTATGCTTTTTCTCCAAGGTTTGGTTTTATGACTGCTAACCCTGAAAAGTGCGGAACAGGTTTTGTAGGGCGTCTTTTTTTGCAACTACCAGCTTTACAGCATACGGGGATGCTTTCTAAAGTTCTTATAGAGAATAGTTGTGAATATATTGCTACTTCAAGCTTAGGTAAGAAGCATGATGATTATCTAGGAAGTATTGTAATTTTGTACAATAATGTTACTATAGGAGTGACAGAAGAGGAAATTTTGAGTAAATTACATCGCTTGGCTACCAAGATGATGGTGGCAGAAAAAGCAGTTCGGACGAGCTTGGTGAACCAGCCTAACTTGGCAATAGAAAACAAAGTGTTGCGCGCTTTGGGAATGTTAAAATACTCTAAGCAGATAAGCTCTTCAGAAGCTTTTGATGCTCTAGGTTTAATAAAGTTGGGACTAGCTTTAAAGTTGATCAGCGGCAAAAGTTGTCGTGAAATTAATGAACTGATGATGATATCTCGAAAAAGCCACCTTCATAATCTTTATGGTTGGGATGTGAGTCATGAAGATCTGCTGGTTAAAAGAGCAGACCTATTATCTAAAAGATTAGGTGCTCTGGATCATTGATAAACTACTGCGTAAGCTCATAGGTTAAAAAGAGAGTGCTAGAGATTCTTTGGGCATACAGTTCTCGGATAAGTGAGTGTGAGCTTTTTCAAGAACCTCCAATACAGGTAGGCATTCTCGGCTTCCTGTCCGTGGAAGTAAACGTTGGCGGCAGCATTCTAAGAAGTGCAGGCATTCTTGTCTTAGCGGTTCTTTGTAATCAACGTGTATGCTAATCGATCCTTGGCCAGCTTTATATAATAGAAGCTTATCTTCCCATGAAGCGGTGTCGTCAAAAACTATTTTTCCTTTTGTTCCCTCAATAACCAGCTTTTGTTGTTTAGTCTGGCTAATCCAGCTGACAGTAGTATGGCTTTCCAGTCCTGATGGAAAAGAAAGCTTTAAATACCCTTGTTCGATAATGTTTTGGTTGTTGCGGATAGAAGAAGTTTCAATATTGAGGGGGAGGGGCTGACCAGTAAAAGATAGAATTAATGAAAGGTCGTGAGGGGCTAGGTCCCATAAAGCTCCTTCAGGAGGGCGGCAAGGGGTGAAATTAAGGCGCTGGCTGTAGATGGCTCTTAAGCGTCCTATCGATGAGGTTTGCAAGAGTTCGTGAATCTTTAAAACGCATGGATGGTATTGAAGTAGGTGGCCGGTCATGGCTACTAACTTTAATTGTTCTGCTAAGGTGAAAAGCTCTTTAGCTTCATCGGTTGTTATACAAAAAGGTTTTTCTACATAGATATCCTTGCCGGATAAAAGAGCTTCCTTAGCTAGAGTATAGTGGGTGACAGCAGGCGTTGCAATTACCACAGCTTTGATTGCAGGGTTTTGTAAAATATCGTAATAATTTGAAGTGATGGTTATATCGGGGTAACAGCTCCTTAAATCTATCAACGTTGTAGCGTCTAGATCGCATAGGGTGTGGAGGTTTCCGATTTTATAAAAATTGCGTGCTAAATTGCGGCCCCACTTTCCTGCTCCGATAAGGCCGATAAGAGGTGAATTTTTGGACATTAACTCCTCAATATTTATTAGTCTTAGGATAGAAGGTTTTGTAAAGTCGTGATAACTTTATCCTGTTCAGCAGTAGTTAGCCAGGGGTGCATAGGCAAACTAAGTACTTCTTCAGAGGCTTTTTCTGCGTGAGGAAATGCCCCTTGCATAGGGTGGTCTAGATAAGAAAAAGCTTTTTGTTGGTGAAGACATTGTGGATAATAAACCGCACATGGAATTCCTGCTGCTTTTAACTCAGATAATACTCGATCACGCTCAGGGACTCTGATGGTGTATTGGGCATAAATATGAGTGTTGCCAGGTTTTATCAATGGCGTTCCGCAATAATCGTGGAGATGTTCAGAGTAATATTGTCCTAGCTTTTGGCGTAAATGTAGCTCTTCTTCAAAATAAGGAAATTTGGCTAAAAGTATTGCTGCTTGAATAGAATCCAGGCGCGAGTTTAAACCTAAGCGCTTAGAATGGTGGCGTTCTCCTCCATAGAGGTGGATCGCTTTCATCTCCCGTGCCAACTCATCGTCGTCTGTAAAAACAGCCCCACCATCTCCGTAGCAACCTAAGGGTTTTGCTGGGAAAAAGCTCGTAGCTCCAATGGTCCCTTTGCTGCAGCTACGATGGCCTTCTTGGAGTGCTCCAAAGCTTTGAGCTCCATCTTCAATGACCGACAAATTATACTTTTGGGCGATGTTGTTGATAGTATGATAATCAGGTAATTGGCCAAATAAATTTACAGGCATAATAGCTTTAGTGTGTGATGTAATGACCTCTTCCATTTGGTTTAGATCTAAATTATAGGTCTCAGGGTCGATATCGATAAATACTGGCTTGGCCCCTCTCAGGGCAATAGTCATAGCTGAGCTTATCCAGGTGTAAGGGGTGGTGATAACTTCATCACCAGGTCCTATCTCTAAGGCCATCAGCGCAATTAATAAGGCGTCTGTTCCGCTGGCAACGCCGATGCAATGTTTTACTCCTACATATTCCGCTAAGATTTTTTCAAGTTGGCAGACTTGCTCTCCCATAATATATTGGCCTGACTGTAGAACCTTTTGGAGAGATTTTTCAATTTCGGCCTTATGGAGAGAATATTGCCTTTTTAAATCGATAAATTCCACAAACTACATCCTTATCTAAATCTTAGTGAAAAAGCGCCTTTGGCAAAGCAAAAGAAAATGTAGCAGAATCCTTTCATAACTAGCAACGAGAAGTTTGAATTATAATAGAGGGCCTAAATCCTTATCAGCGATTAGATAGAGATTAAACCGTGATGTCCCATAATCTTTGAGCATAGGCTTCAGTCAGTATGAAATAAGCTTGTTTTCTTCTTGGCATTCTACCCGCTGCTCTGGTAGAGTATGGCTCTTTTTTTAAGATAGTGAAAAGAATGCGGATTCGTTTTTTTCTGATCATATTTTTGATGGCTTTATCTATAGGTAGATGTGCTGAGGATAGTAGTAATATCTTTCAGGA
This sequence comes from Chlamydiota bacterium, assembly GCA_051744985.1. Taxonomy (GTDB): domain Bacteria; phylum Chlamydiota; class Chlamydiia; order Chlamydiales; family JABHNK01; genus JBNJDP01. Next base: position 11,422 of record JBNJDP010000012.1, read on the forward strand.
TTTGCTTGCCGCTAAATATTGGACAGATTATTCCCCAAAAAAATTGCCTGTAATTCGCGGTCATTACCTCCATGCCGGTTACTTTAGCATGCCTTCAGCGAGGATGGGTGCTGATGGCACGATTGCTGCAGGATATTCCTATGTTCCGCCTTATCGTAATTACAATTTAGCTGTTCAAGTCTTTCCTATTTTGGAAATTTCAGGGTCGTACCGTATTTTTGATGGCATAGAAGACAAACTTTTAGGTCCCTATGGTTTTGGAGATTATGCCGATAAGGGTGCAAATTTTAAACTTAATTTGTTAAGTCCTAATGATGAATATTCCTTTTTACCTTACATCTCTATTGGTATGATGGATTTTTTGGGGACGCGGAAATTTTATTCTAGCTATCTTGTAGCTACCAAATGCTTTAAAAATAGAGGCTTCGAGTTATCGGTTGGTTATGGTAATGGCGACTACGAAGGATTATTTGGAGGAGCTGCTTGGTCTCCTTTTTGGGACAGATCCAATCGCTATTTGAAAGGGATAACTTTAGCTGCTGAATATGATAATACTGATTATGCCCATAATGCGCACCCTAAAGGTAGACAGACGGAATCTCCTGTCAATTACGGAGTCAAATACTGTTTTGAAAACCATTGGGATTTTTCTTACAGCAGAATTCGCGGCCTGGAAAATGCTTGGAGTATATCATATGCTTATCCATGGGGAGATGTTGATGGTTTTGTAGCTAAATATCGGGATGCTTTGCCTTATGCTGCTCCGGTTAATCATCAACAGCTGGGAATTCTCAGACCTAAAGAGGTGATGGCTCAAGAGTTGGGTTATGCTTTTAAAGAGCAAGGTTTGCGATTGCTAAGGGTATGGGTATATAACGAAGGTGAAGAGAAAACACTTAGGTTGCGGATCGTTAATTTGAGCTACGTTCATGAAGCTGAACTCCGCACCCGGATTCAAAGCCTCTTAGCGGCTTTGGTTCCTAGCGACCTTGACCGTGTCGTAGTGGCTATCGACACTCAGGGTTCTGTCTGCCAGGAATACATTTTTCGCCAAGAAGATCTAATCCGTTATTGGCAGGGTAAAATTAATCTTCATGAATTATCTGTTATTTCTCCTCTTCGCGAGGCATCTTCATGGAATAAAAGCCAAGCCAATCTGCTTTACCATCGTTATAGGCACTTTGCCCAATTCCTTGCTAAGCCCCGTCTTTCTACTTTTTTTGGTAACTCTGCTGGGAAGTTGAAATATACTTTGGGAGTAAGTTTTGGGGTTAATGGATATTTGTTTGATGAATTATATTACAACATCTTTATGGGTAAAAGCTTTTATGACAATATCGAAGGAGTAAGTGATATCGATCGCTTAAACCCATCTCAGATTATTAACGTTCGCTCCGATATGGTCAACTACCAACAAAAAGAGGGCTGGATATTAGATAATGCATATCTTCAAAAAAATTGGACTTTGGGGCGAGGTTTTTATAGTAGAGTTGCAGGAGGGCTCTTTGAAGTAGCCTATGGAGGAGTAGCAGGAGAGGTTTTATATTACCCTATTAATTCGCTCTGGGCTGTAGGCTTTGAGGGGGCAGAGCTCAGAAAGCGTACTTATGATGGTAAAAAGTTTATGAAAAAGCTTCGCCGTTTAAAAGGTAAAAAACCGACATACCAAGAATTCCATTGTTATCAATATTTTTTTAATGTTTATCGCGATATTCCTCGCATACAATGTGATCTGCACTTCCAAGCAGGTCGCTTTTTAGCTGGAGATTATGGGGTGCGTACGGAAGTAGGGCGTTACTTTTCTAATGGAATGCGTTTTTATCTTTGGTATACTCATACTAATGGTCATGACTGGCTCAATGGAGAAACTTATTACGATAAAGGGGTGGGTTTTGAAATGCCTTTGGATGTTTTCTTGCCCTATAGCTCCAAAAATCTTTGGGGTACCAGCATGTCCGCTTGGTTGAGAGATGTTGGCGCTAGAGCTAAAACTGGTCTTCCTCTTTATAAATCTATTAATAGCGAGCGACGTTAAGCTCATTATTGAGCTTAACATCGCGGGTATAATTGTGATAAAAAAAACTTGTCTCATAAAGTTCAGTCATACCATTATCGACTTTTAAGACCTTGGTCTAAAAAGATAAAACCAAAGAACGGGACAGGTTGATTATTATGAGGCAGCAGAACTTAGGTTACCACGTTGAGTATCTAGTAGCTAAAATCAAACATTATTTGATCTCTACTATGGGGCGAGTCATCGAAGAGGCTAGCAGCAGAGAAATTTATCAAGCTCTTAGTTATGCTTTACGGGAAGAGATTATGATTAATTGGACGGCTACTGCTCGCAATAGGATCCAAAATCAAGCCAGGGTGTTATTTTATCTGTCGATGGAATATCTTCCAGGAAGAATTTTGGGCAATAATATTACGAACTTACAGTCCCAGGAAGTTATTCAAGGGGTCTTTTATAAGCTAGGCTTGGACCAGCAGCAAATTTTATCCTATGAGCCCGATCCAGGTTTAGGAAATGGTGGTTTGGGGCGATTAGCATCTTGTTTTTTAGATTCTTTGGCGACGCATAACTATTCGGTAGTAGCTTATGGTCTGCGTTATCAGTATGGAATTTTTCAGCAACAGTTGTGGGAAGGTCTTCAAGTTGAGCGCCCTGATGCCTGGCTTTTATATGATAATCCTTGGGAGCAACGGCGTGATAAGAGTTCTTTTTCGGTCAAATATTGTGGTAAAGTTTTGCCCCAAAAAAACCTTAAAGGAGAAGAAGACCTGTGGCTTGCTGATTTCGAGGAAGTTAGGGCTTTAGGTTATGATACCCCGATTATTGGCTATGATAAGGAGCATAAATATTCTGTAGCGACTATGAGGCTTTGGACGACTAAAGAATCTCCACGGAACTTTAGGCTTCAAAAATTTAATGCGGGGCAACTCGACCAGGCTGCGGAAAATACGACTTTGACAGATGTTTTATATCCCTGCGACCACCACGAAACAGGTAGGCGTATTAGACTTAAGCAGGAATTTTTATTGGTTTCAGCATCTTTACAAGACATTATGCGCAATCATATTGCCAATTACCCTGATTACAGCAATTTTGTCGACAAAGTACGTATTCAAATTAATGATACGCATCCCGCTTTAGTGGTAGCGGAGCTGATCAGGCTATTACTAAAGATCCCTCAGCTTTCTTGGGGTGAGGCTTGGGAGATTACGCGGCAGTGTGTTAGTTATACCAACCACACCGTATTAGCAGAAGCTTTAGAAGAGTGGGATCAGAGTCTGATGCAATATCTTCTACCCCGGCAATATCGAATTATCGAACGTCTTAATCAAGAGTTATGCTCACAAGTCCGAGGGCGTTGGCCTGGTGATGAAGAGCGTATCAGAAGGATGTCAATTTTAGAAAATGGTAAAGTGATAATGCCTAACTTGGCTATTTATGGTTCACACCATGTTAATGGTGTTGCTGAGTTGCATACCGAGATCCTCAAAAAAACTATTTTTAAGGATTTTTATGAACTTTCCCCTGAAAAATTCGTTAATGTTACCAACGGGATCACACAACGACGCTGGTTATTACATTGCAATCCTCGTTTAGCTGAATTTATTAGTAAGAGAATAGGGGCTGGCTGGATTACCGATTTTAGGGGTATCAAGGAACTGGCTCAATACGCTAGTGACAGAGATACTCAAGAAGAGTTTCTAGATATTAAACGCTTTAATAAACAGCGCTTGATAGATTTTCTTGAGCATAGTAATGACCTTCGCGATGCATCGGGGGAAGCTTTACGTTGTTATTGGCATTTCAATAGCGATTCTCTCTTTGATGTTCAGATTAAGAGGATTCATGAGTATAAGCGCCAGTTTATCAATGCTATTCATTTGATTATGCTTTATCAGGAGCTAAAAGATAATCCCGACTCCAACCGTGTTCCTCGTACATGTATCTTTGGGGGTAAAGCAGCGGCAGGCTATGAAAATGCGAAAAGGATCATTCTCTTGATCAATGCTATCGCTAAAAAAGTCAATAATGATGCCGAGCTGGCTGATAAGCTTAAAGTAGTATTCGTTGAAAATTATAATGTTTCCAGAGCAGAATACATCATCCCTGCGGCAGAGCTTTCGGAGCAGCTTTCAACAGCTGGCATGGAAGCCTCTGGAACAGGAAATATGAAGCTTGCTGCAAATGGGGCTTTGACTATAGGTACGGAGGACGGTGCTAATGTCGAGATGCGTGAGCAGGTAGGTGATAAGTGGTGGCCTTTTGGGTTTGGAGCGTCTGCTGAAGAGTTAGAGAGTTTAAAGGCTTCTCAAGCTTATCGAGCAAAAAATATATATGGTGACCACCCTCGGATTCAACGAGCTGTTGATGCTTTGGTTGATGGTACCTTTTGTACTACTGACTATGAAAGAGAAGCCTTTCAGGGGCTGTATAATATTCTCCTGGATGGTGATACCGCTGATCGTTTCTTTGTGCTCTACGATTTGCCCTCTTATTATGAAACTCAAAAAAAGGTCGATGACCTATATCGAGACCCTTACCGTTGGGCAGAATATGCTTTACATAATATAGCCGGCATGGGCGACTTTTCTGCAGATGTATCGGTCTTTAACTATGCTAATAAAATTTGGGGGTTGGAACCTTACCCTGTTGATCCACAAGTTTTGAAGAAGGTTAGAAGCGATTATAGCTATGAGCTTAGCAATATCTAACCTATGATTAGGCTGCAATCGTAGCGCCAATATCACAGGTTATATGTGTGAGCTGCTAGTCGGGGTATTATGATCTTTAAGTAGCCCAAAATATTGAGGTTTTTGGTTTTCGGGAGGATAGCCCTGGCTAAGCTTCCATTTATTTAGAAGCAAATAATAAGTTCCGTTGTCTTTTATTTTTTGAAGCCCTCGGTTAAAGTGTTCGATAAGCTCTGGTGAGCCTGTATCGGCGAGGGTTACAAGACGTATTCCCTCATCGGTTAAGGGAGGCGATGCAACTTTGAGCTGTTGGGAGTAAAGGTTATTGCACAAAATATATGCTGGCACCAAATTCATAATGGCGGCGTTGATGGTCCCTAGGCCAGACATTTCTTCCATAGCCATATTGATATTATCGTAACTTTTTACAATAATGGAAGGAGGGAACCTTTCTAAGCTAAGGATGCTTTGAGAACCCTTTAGCAAGCCTACTCTTAGGCCCCTTAAGTCCCTTATAGATGTTACGGAGGAATCTTGAGGAACAACGATTACTGGGCCCGTATAAAAATAGGGGTCGGAAAAGTTGTATTTTGCTTGTCTAGATTTTAGTGGGTATAATGGTGATAAGACAGCATCGTAGGTGTTTTTTTCCAAGCCAAAGAGCAGGTATTCGGAGTTGGTTTGATAGAAAGTAAGTGTGAGGCCTTCTTCTTTGGCAATGGCATTGAGGACTTCATTGGAAAAGACCAGCAGGTTGGTGGCTTTGCCCATTAAGAATAAGGAAGACCATTGAGGGTCGCGAGCGATGCGGTAAGATTTAGGTTTTTTAGATGGTTTGTAAGTGCGATTACAATGGCGGAAAGCAAAAAATGCAAGGATTATTATTGCCACTATCGCAGCCCATCGGAGATATTTCATCTTGGCACCAGTTTGATATTAACTATATCAGCTTATCCTAGCAAAAGAGGTCTTTAGATCAAAATAATGTTTGTTAAGAACCTTCAAAATATTCAAAATACTAACTATGAATACTAAAAGCTCAGCATATATTCTAGCATGTTTTGGCGATCCTAGAAGTCAGGGAGATGTTTTGCCTTTCTTGCAAGCAGCTTTGACTGATCGCTTTCTGACCTTATCGCGTTTGCCATCATGGTTAAATAGCTTGGTATTTCGCTATAAGGCCCGCTATGAGAGTACTAGGTGGAAAGATGCTTACCAAAAGCGGGTAGAGAAAGTATCATTTGTTCCAAAGATCGAAGATTTGGCCACAGAACTAGAAAATTTACTGGCACAACCTGTGATACCTTTTTATCATTATTTGGAAGACACTCACCAGGATTTTAAACATAGATTGGATGTTTTGGAGTGTGATGAAATTACCGTTTTGCCTCTCTTTCCCCAGTTTAGCAGTACGATGTCAGGGGCTATCGCTCATTGGTTTGATTCTAATCTTTCTCGAACAGTTGTTAATAAGTTGCGCTGGATAAGTTCTTTCCCTGAAGAAGCACCTTATATCGAAGCATGCAAAAAAAATATCAGGATGACTTTGTTTGAACATGCTCTCGATGCTCGCGAGGTTTTTATGATTTTTACTGCTAAAGGTGTTCCGGCAGGTAGTTTTGAAGATTATGAAGATGAATGTTATCGTTCTTATCAAAAGATCTTGTATGCTTTTCCTGATGCTGAAGCTTGTTTAGCTTTTGAGACCCCTTGGGGAGAATGCCAAGGTCTTAAACCTTACGTACAAGATATTGTTACTAATATTAGGCGCTGGTCAAAGAAGCGGCGTAGTATTATGGTAGTTCCTTTTACCCAGCTAACCAGTGACCTCCATTCTCAGGTAGAATCTAGCCCTCAGATGATTGCTACTTTGAATCAGCAAGGTTATAATATATATAGAGCAGGACCTTTAGACAGCGACCCTGTTTGGTGTAAATCTTTGGCAGAGGTTGCAGCAAATACCCCTTCTCCATTTTCGAATGACCGTATAATAACTTACTGATATTACGCCTCACGGGTGTAAATAAGCGCGATAGAAGGTTGTTAAATTTGTATAACCTTTCTTAACAGGTGTTTGTTGCTATAACACTCGCTGAAGGGTGAAATTAAGATAATCACAAGACACTAATTTGTATTCTATCCCTTGCCTTTTCCCAAACATGGGCATCTCTTTTTTTAGAGAGTGAAGATGGCCGAAGAGGCAGATGTCAATATGGTATTTTTCCAATAGCTTAGAGGCTATTGAGCTGTGGAGATCGGCGCCAATGGGAGGGTAATGGGTCATGACTATTCTAGTTTTGGCTTTAGGATTAAGAGCTTTAAGACTTTGTTCTAAGCGTAGTATTTCACGCTGAAAAATTTTGTTTTGATGCTCGGGGGAGGCTTGTTCCGGCAAGGTTGTCCCTTCCCTAATATCGATGTAATCCTCAAAGCTATATTCATTGCTATCCCACAGGCGAGCCCCTCCTACAGTGACATCTTCCCAGTCAAAAGCATCGTTATGGATGATATGCAAACTAGGAGGTAGGGCTTTGCGTACTTTTGTAGGGGAACTCCACCAATAGTCGTGGTTTCCACGTAGAATCAATTTAGTTCCAGGCAGATTGTCGAGCCACGCGAAATCAGGTTGAGCTCCCTCTAGGCGCATCGCCCAAGAGATATCCCCGGGGATGAGCACGAGGTCTTCGTTAGAAACGTGTCGTTTCCAGGAGCTTTTGATTTTTTTATGGTGCTCATTCCAATGATTTCCAAAAACGGCCATATCTTTATGTGGGGTGCCGAAGGAAAGGTGGAGGTCGCTTATTGCCCAGATAGTCATAAGAGAAGCTTCCTATTTTATGAGGGGGTGTCCTGACGATCTAAAACCATCAATCCTGCTCCTATCAAGCCATTATAGTCATCATTGATACCGAATTCCACCATCGTATCAAGCTCTTGGTGAGAATAACCATGAACGTTGATAGCAGTAAGCTCTTCGATCAAAATTTTGCGATAAAGTTCTCCCCCATTTTGAGCAAAACCTCCCATGAGGATAATTTTATCAGGAGCAGAAGAAAGAATGACAATATGAAGGACATAAGCAAAAAGATGGATAGATTCTCTTAAAACTTGTAAAGAAAAAGGGTCGCCGGCCTTAGCATTTTCAAGGATCAATGGCGCGAGAAGATTTTTATCGATCTTGCCGAGGGTGGTATTGTGGGCGAGAATGGCTTGGTGTAATAGAGAGTCGTGGTATAGGTCGGAATAATTGCTGTCGGAACCCATTAGGGAGCAGAGTTCAGCAGTTCCTCGTCCAGAAGCATAATGCTCTAATTGACCTTGGAGAGGTTTTCCTTTAAGGAAGATATGGGGGGATGCAATGGTAGCATGGCCAATTTCACCAACTCTTCCTTTTTCGTCCATGATAACTTTGCCTTGGCCGATATCGAATAGCTTGGAGCCTATGCCGGTACTGATAGTAATTAAGCTGATTCTGCGACAATTGGAGTATCGAGAGGCTTTGCCGTAGCGGTAAATGGCGGCCGTCATATCATTGACGATAGTTACCGGCAGTTTGAATTTACTTTCTAGTTGAGAGCGATATAAGGGGTGGGAGCTTTCTCCCCAAATATTGGGAGCATAGGTTATAGTGCCATCTTCAGGAATAGGGCCTGCAAAGCCGATAGAGATATGTCCTATGTTAGGGAAACGTTCGCGATAATACTCGAGCTGATTGTTGATAAAGTTTATCCAAGCTTCTTGCAGCTGGAGGACGGTTTTATTGCGGAGGTCTTCTTGCCGATAGTTAGGAGTGTTAAACTTGCGGTGTTCTAAAAGTTGTCGTCCATCCCAGATGGCCATCCTTGTTGTCGTTCCTCCTGTATCGATTACAAATACAGGTTTCGAAAGAGTAGAGGTCTGTTCGGTAGGGTTGTTGCTAGGCATAAATTAAAAAAAATCAGTTTAAAGTTGCTTGAGTTCATCGATAATTTTGCTGACTTTTAGGAAGGCGGGATCAGCGTGATCAACAGGTTCGTTAAGATTAGGTTTGCGAGATTTTATGATCTTATCTAATTGCTTTTCATAATATTCAAAATCTAAGCAGTTAGTGAATTCAATGCAAGCTTCTAAGAGCTCATAAAAATCTTGTTGAGTTTCTATCAGCGGTAAAGTTTTGCTAGCCAAAGCAGTGAAAGGTCCTTGCTCTCCGTTGCGAGCTAAAAAACTCAATATTTCAAGATATAATGCTACATCGGGATGCGAAGAGGTGGATTTGATAATCTTATTAATAGTGTTATTAGCTTCCTGGGGATCTGATAGGATTAAAAGTCTAGCACGTAAAAAATCAAACCACTCTTTGTCAGAAATATAATCAATAAAACCATCTAGCAATTCAGCAGCATAAGAAAAGCATTCATTATCGATTTGTTCGGCGATAAAATCATATAGAAAGCCTTCGAGATCATTAGCAGAATGTTCAAGGAGCATAGCAAAGACTTCTTGAGCATTACCACTTTCATCGGCATTTTCATCGAGAATTTTTTGGAGTTGGGCGATCATATCTTGTAGCTGAGAGGAACTTTCGATTTCTTCGAGGTCATATATATTGATCTGATGGTCGAGTTCGTCGCAAAAAATTGTAAAGTTGCTGCTGTGAGGAAGTAAGCGACGCCATAGTTCAAATATCACCAAGTAAATTCGGTCTTGGACAGGGATATCGGCTTCCTGAGGGATAATATCTTCAGTAAATTCTTCTGGAGAGTTATAATTTTCAGCATAGGCGATAAAGCTTTTCTGATTAAGTTTTAACCCTTCTTTTTCTAGGTCGTTAAGTAATTGTTCAGTGGGGATTTGGCGATAATCGGTGATCTGCCATTCCTCGGCTTTGAGGGAGGTGTCTCGTTGAGAATTCATCCTCAGCAAATTGTATAAGGCGCGGCGTCCCATTTTCATCGATCAACTTCTCCTAAGCATTGTATAAATATAATAAATCAGATTTTTTGCTGGCAACAGGTAAAAATAGGGCTGCGAGAGCTCTATTTCCATTGAGGCAGTATGCGTAATAAAAATCATATTATACCTTTTTGCCGCAATTTAAGGAATATCTTATCTTTCTATAGAAGGTTTATTATTTTGATGATCGGCTTCGTTGGTTTATCTTTTTTACTAGACAAGGTTAAATTTATAAAACAAAAAATCATATTACCTCAAAATCTGTCGCAGAGATAAAACCTTTTTGCCCATCATGAGTGAAAACTTGAAACCATAGGCCTTCACTGTTATTACTGACAATTGTAATTTTTTCGCCCCCTAGTAAGGGCTTATAGTTCAAAGGAGTGTAATCATTACTAGCTTCTTGATGCAAGGTAGTAGGCTTTAGTATTATTCCTTGAAGAGGAGCAAAATATAAGCTGGTCAAGGCGCTGGTGCTAAAAATGACAATTAGGATGAAGGAGGTGTTACGTAAAGTTTTAAAGATTTTTTTATCACGCCATAAGGATATGCTTTGCCACAGAAAAAAGCTTATTGCACTAATTAAGAGGATCCCTAAACATTCAGATAGTGATAAATAATAGTGAAAGAATAAAACAACGGAGGCAATCTTATGGTTAGGAGGATTAAGACCTGCTTGTTTTTGAGATATTTTTAGATTGTTGGCAGCCTTAAAATTGCGAGGGTTAAGTTTCAATGCTCTGTAGTAATACAAGATAGCTGAAGGATATTCTTGGAGGTGGTAATAGCAGTTGGCAATATTATAAAGTAAAGCCTCGTGGCGGGGATATTTTTTTTGAGCATCAAGGTAAAGCTGCAAAGCGCTCTCAAAGTTTTGTCTGCGTATTGCTGGGGAGGAATTCTCTTCGGCGGCTTTATATGCTCGATAACCTTCTTCTAAAGGACTGCTAGCTGCTAGCGGTGTTAACCCTAGCAGCATTATTAATAACAAAACTTTTTTCATAGTTCCTCTAATAATTTTTGGGCTTCGGCGATAATCTTTTGAAGATCAGGATTATGGCCTTGAGCAAAACGCTTCTCTTGAACTTGTAGTAAAAATAGGCGCACTTTGCCGGCCTTACCTTCGTGAGGTAGATTTGTAATATTATTAATATGCTCTTTAAGATACCCTTGCTCATAAAGTTTAGTCATCAAGGCTTGTTCTAATAAAAAGGCCCAGTTGTCAGGAGATTGGCGAGCCATATCAAAATAATTTTTACTGCTTTTCGAAGGCTTGGGGGTGGAGGTATTAGTCAGCCGATATTTCAAATAAATTTGAATGAGCACCAACAATATTCCTATTAAGATGGTCCATACTATTAATTTTTTTAGAGGCCAAGGCTTTTTCAAATCTTCTTCATGGATTGTAACGTTGCCAGCGATTTTAGGAGTATCTTCTAGACTATAAGAGCTGGAAAAATTGACAGAAGATTCTTGGTCGTCAGATAAAATGGTGATAGGGGTAGCAGGAAAGCGGTGAGTTATATATTTATGGGATGATGGTGAAAAATAAGAGAATTCCCAAGATGGTATAGAATCTACATCTACCGAAAGAGGATATAATTCAATGACAAAACGCCTGGTGTTGGGAGATGTTATATCTGATTGAGGTTGGCTGAGAAGTTTGAAATGCTCTTTAAAGGCAGGCTGTTTTATTAAGCTGTCTATCGAAATAGTTTCTAAAGGGGCGTCTCCTTTTGCTATTAATTCAAGTTTAATGGGGTCTCCAAAGGTTATTTGTTGCGGGTTCAGCATAGTGAACTGCAAGTCGTAGTGGTCGCCAATGGTGCCATAAAAGTTATTAGGCTTTCCTTTTGGAGGGAACTTTTCAATAATAACGGTTAGTGGCGGATAATCTGCGCGCAGCTTAGGCTTAAAATGGTAAACCTCTTCATACATATCGAATTCGTAAATATAGCCTTCGATGAAAGATGATTCATATTTGTAAATCCCTGGTTTATGAGCCTCAACTTTTTGAGATAGCTCCTGTATATCGTATCCATCAGCTGAGCGATATCTTCGCCTTTTTAGGGAGCCGATTTTTTTGAAGCCTTTTGCTTTTAGGAGAGGGAAGTATTCGTCGGTGATATCGATTTTGGCTTTAGTTTTTATTTGATAGGTGACGGTGGTATGTTGTCCAGGAAACAAGGAAGAAGGCCCTTCTAACGATGTTTCTAGCAGAAAACGAGGGTCTTTCTTCGTAGGATGTACTCGGTAAACTTCTGGCTGCGAAGTATAATGGCGGCCATCAACCCTAACCCCTATAGGTGCTAGTAGGTGTTGTCCTGGTGATTGGGAGGGTAATTCAAAACTATAGATGGTTATAATGTTAGGCGCTCCGGAAGATGATGGATACTCTTGTGAGTTCATTAATTCAACTTTTAAAGGGCTTTTACCAATGGTAAAACTATCGGAGTCTATAACTTGTCCTGGCTCTATAGTGATTTCAATTTCACCTCTCAGAGGGTGGTGAGCGCTAGGGTTATCAGAGATGAGGTGCGCTTTGATGTTAACCGCTAGTAAAGGAGAGGTGCCCCAGCATAATATTAACAGCAAGAGGGAGTAGCAACTTTTTCTTACCATAGATAACGTCCTTCATTGATAGACTTAGAGGGAGAAGAGGGTAAGGCATCTTCTTTTTCCATTTGCTCTAAAAGTTTTAGCGTTTCTTGAGCATTATTTAGTGAAGATGAATCTTTCTTGTCCTTAGAATTATGGTCAGGGTCTTTTTGAGATTGTTCCCAATAATCAATAGCTTGTTGCTGATGATGGCCAGCCAACCTTAAATTAAGAGGGATGTTTATTAATACCTCATAGGCTTGTGAGGCAGCTTGTCGACCTGCTTGTATATGAGGTTCAAGGGATTGTGTTTTGGGGATGTCGTCGATGACATAACGCTGTTTGCGCTTTAGAATAGTCACTAAAGGAGCCTCTTGAGATTCGATATCTTGGAGCTCGCGGTTGAAAGTTAGGGCGCGCTTTTGCTGTTTTAATGCCCTGATGAGATAATCCTGTTGTTGGGAAGCTTTTAAGGTTGTTTGAGAGTGTTCTAAAAGGTGGCTAATATCAAGAGAGTACAATGATTTTTGTTCGGGGGGCGCCGTAAGGCTGTGACGAGCGCTTTGAGTGGCTTCTTCTAAGTATTTAACAATTTCCTCTCGCAAGCTCGATTTTAAAGAGCTTTTTTGTATTTGCTGAGAAAGTAAGGAAAGCTGAGAGAGAAGCTCTTCACGCGATAGTGAGGAAAAAGATTTTTGTAGCGAACTAATTTGTCGGCGAATGAAAGAGGAAGGAGACCATGCCAACAAGGCTTTGTCGAGGGACTTAAAAAAATAAGAGGTATCATTGAGGTTTTTAGAGGCCTTTTTAATGGATTCTTGAGCCTCAATAGCTCTGTTCCTAATATCATAAGACTCTGCCTCTTCTAGGCGGGCTTGGAATTTGTCTTCCAAGATTGTTATTAATGCTTTTCGAGAAGAAAAATTTTCGGCATTGGCGAGCAATTCCTCTTCAGGGGTGGGAATGTTGCGGTAATATAGAAGGTCAATACTTAAAGGCTGTTGATTTGGGATTTCGGTTAAATTATGGATAAACTTTTTAAGGAGCTTGGCAGAAGCTGAGCTTGTTAAAGAGCTTGATAATTCGGTCTTTGTTAAAGATATAATAACGTCCCTAAGGTATTTATCAGCAGCAGGAGCTTTATCCTTTAGAGGTAGAAGCTTAAGTCTCTCAAGCAAGAGACTTTCAATAGGATTGGGGCTAGCTACCGTTAGCAAGGTGGCCTTAGCTTTTTCCAAGCTCCGATAGGCCTCCCAGAGCTCTTGGGGTTCAAAAAGGTTTAGAGATTGAAGATATTGCTTATAAGCGGCCTCAAAAGGGGCGCGGTGATTATTAGGCGCCTTTAGAAGCAATTCTTCCCAAAGGTGCTGATACGCTTCTTCTTTAATGTGCATTCCTTGGAGATATTGTTTTTGGTAGGCTTTGCCTGCAGAACTAAAAGTTTCTAACTTATACTGTATCTCCGCGAGGTGGTTGATAGTTTCCGTTAAATTTTCTGCAAATGTTGAATTATTAAGCTGATAATTATAACGAAGATCATAAAGCTTTAATAGTTCGAGCTTGATAAGCTTGTAGATTTCGTCGAGTTTAATAGACCGATGAGGGTAGTATTCTTTTACAGTACCGATCCACTGCCGACGGGCTTTTTCTAAAAGTTTTATAGTTGCTGATAACTGAGGGGGTGATTTTTCGCTATTTTGGCATTGCTTTAGATAACTTATTGCTAGGTTGTTATGGATCTCGTAGATAATATGATAAGGGAGATCGGGAAAGGATAGTGCTCTACTGAAGGCTTTGATGGCTAGAGCCCACTTTTTTTGAGCTAAAAAAACACATCCTATATCATTCAAAACAATAGCATTCTGGAGGGGAGAGAGCCTTTCTTCTTGTAATTGATAGAATTTATCGAGAGCTTTATTATATTGGCCTGTCTCGTAATAGGCGTGAGCTTCTACTTCAGGTTTGTAATCGCTTAGAAGAGGTGGCGCTAACAAAAAAATATGCGCCCAAAACATAAACTTCATGGTCGTCGAGATTTTTATTGTTGCCACTATAATATATTGCTCCTGATGCGCGTTAAGTTCCTAAAGTAAGATTAGGCGTAACATCACTATATTAAACCAGCGATAGGGTTTAACGGGGAACCCAAAAATTTTCTTGCTATCAAGAGCAAAGGAGCATTATTTTGAGAGATATTTAATGGTCTTGTAAAGGTGAAAGTTAAACGCGAAGAGGTTTTTATGAAAGTTACTAGTGACATGTTTAATCACAATGGGTTTGTCCCTCGAAAATATACTTGCCATGGAAGCGATATCAACCCCCCTCTTACTATTAAAGGGGTACCAGAAAAAACACAAAGCTTAGCATTAATCGTTGATGACCCCGATGCGCCTATGGGGACATGGGTACATTGGGTTGTTTATGATATTTCACCGAAGGAGGATATTGCTGAGGATTCTGTTCCTGGAAAACAAGGTGTTAACAATTTCCATAAATATGAATATGGAGGACCTTGTCCTCCTAGTGGCACACACCGCTTCTTTTTTAAGGTGTATGCTTTAGATAAGATGCTCGGTCTTGAGGAAGGGATAAGTAAGGAAGAGCTCCTCAAGGCGATGGAGGGGCATATTATTGACCAAGATGAGCTGATAGGTTTATACCAAGCATGAAGTTTCATTTATGATCACCATAGAGAATCAATAGCAGAAGAACTAACCAAGGGATAAAGTGAATATAGTCATCGTCGGGGCGGGAGATATTGGGCAGCACGTTGCTTCCTTTTTGTCGAGTAAGGGTAACAATGTGATCTTGGTTGATACCGATTTACATCATTTGGAGAAGATTTCGCAAAACATTGATGTTGGTGCAAGGGTAGGCTCAGGAACGGATTGGCAGCTTTTAGAGGAACTCTATGAGCTTACACCTGATCTGTTGTTTGCTTTGACTAATGATGACGAAACGAATTTGGTATGTTGTTCTATAGCCAAAAATTTAGGCTATCCTAAAGTTGTGGCTAGGGTCCGCAGTAGAAGCTATCTTAGTAGAACCCGGCTGGATTTTGGGCGCTTATTTTGTGTTGATCATTTTATTTGCCCTGAGCAACTGGTGGCTCAAGATATTTTCAACTATGCCACTGAGTCGGGGGCTGTCCAGGTGGAGAATTTTGCTCATGGTTCTGTTCAGATGAGAACTTTGGTGATTCCTGAAACTTGGCGTAAAGGTGATATCCCTCTTAAAGATTTAAACTTTCCCGAAGATATTGTTGTTGGCATTATCAACCGTAAAAGATTGGTAGGTAAAAAACCGCGGCAACACCAAGAGGTTATCTTTCCTCATGGAACAGATACTATTATGGCTGGCGATGAAGTAACTTTTATTGGCGATACCAAGGCTGTAATCAATATACACACTTATTTTGGAGCTGCCCAGAAGATGGCCAAGTCAGTGGTTATCATCGGAGGCTCTCTGATAGCATATTTTCTTGCTAAGGACCTCGATCAGAGAGGGGTGGATATTAAGATTATCGATATTGACTCTGGACGCTGCCA
Source organism: Chlamydiota bacterium (assembly GCA_051744985.1). GTDB lineage: Bacteria > Chlamydiota > Chlamydiia > Chlamydiales > JABHNK01 > JBNJDP01. The sequence goes on from JBNJDP010000012.1 coordinate 27,204, forward strand.
ATGGTTAGCCGAGCAGCTTCCTCGGTGCACGATCCTCCATAATGACGGTACTGACCTGAACTTTTTAAAGGCTGAGCATGTCGAGAGCGATGATTTAGTTGTGGCTTGCACACGTAAAGACGAGGTTAATATTATAGCTGCTATGGTAGCTCAAGAGGCGGGATGTGAAAATGTGCTGGCTTCGATCACCAACGCCTCTAATGTGCCACTTATTGAAAAGCTTAATATCTCTCACCGCGTCTCACCTTTGATCAGTGCTACCAATAAGCTATTTTCTCTTATTCGCACAGATTCCGTGACTTCCATGGTTACTCTTTACGACGAGCAAGCAGAAATTTTGGAGCTTAAAGTATCTGAAGAATCTAGAATTGTGGGTATTCCTATTGCCCATCTAGCTCCTAGCCTTCCGAACGATTTTTTGTTTGCGGTCATCCAAAACCGGGGCAGAGTTTTAATCGCTAATGGCGACAGGATTCTTTCTCCGGGAGATACAGTTATTGTTATCAGCAGGCCTAAGCATATCGAAGGGTTAAGACAAATATTTTAAGGCACTCTTATGCTACTATATCGTGAAATTGCTAGAGTTTTAGGTTATTACCTGATTTCTTTTGCCTTAGTACTTTGTATCCCTTTAGCCGTTTCGGTTTATTATGAATATGGAGCTTCTATTGGCACTCATCCTCAACCCCATGGTACCTGGGCTTTTGTCTATACTATCGTGATAGATATAATAATTGCTGGAGGGTGCCTATGGTGGGGGCGCAGGGCCACAGGAAACCTTTTTCGTCAAGAAGGCTTGGTTCTGGTAGTTATCATTTGGTTTATCACAGCTGCCATTGGAGGGATGCCATTCTACTTTTCGAAAACCTTTGAAAATCCTTTGGACTGTTATTTCGAGGCTATGTCGGGCTTAACGACCACTGGCGCTAGCATGATGACGCCCAAGGAATATGACCCTAAAACGGGGCAGGAAGTTCCTATCCAAAAAGTTGTTCGTGGCCCCTATGAAGCGGAATATCTGTATTATGGGACGATAAGTCCTGTAGTAGATCCAGTATCAGGTGCAGTTATTGCTGAAGGTGTTGAGGCTGTCGGTAAAGGTGTTTTATTTTGGCGCAGCTTTATGCAATGGCTGGGAGGTATGGGTATTGTAGTTCTTTTTGTTGCAGTTTTGCCGGCTTTAGGTATTGGTGCAAAATTGCTTTTCCAAACCGAAATTACGGGTCCTTTTAAAGAGGCGGTAACTCCTAGGATCAAGGAAACTGCCAGCATGCTGTGGAAGATATACTTAGGACTGACAGTCATGCAGATAGTCCTTTTATTATGGACCAACCCTCAGATGTCAGCCTTTGATGCTTTTACTACCACTTTTTCAACTATCTCCACCGGTGGATTTACGGTGCATCCCGAAAGCATCAATTATTATCAAAATGCCTGGACTGATTGGATAGTGATAATTTTTATGTTGGCAGGCAGCTTAAACTTCACTTTATATTTTTTCTGTTTGAAAGGTAAGTTTTACCGTATTTATGAGCCGGAGTTTTTTACTTATATTGCTATCTTATTGACAGCTTCGGTATTTATAGCTTGGCAGTTAGTAGGCACTAAACAAATTCTTTTGGCGGGAGGTGATGCCGGGGTATTTAGCTCTGCTGAAGCTATTAGGCATGGCTTTTTTCAGCTGATTTCCGCTCAAACTGCTACAGGGTTTGCTACGGCAGATTTTAATATTTGGCCTTTGGCTTGCCAAGTCTTGATGATTATTTCGATGTTTATTGGTGGGATGTCCGGATCTACTGCCGGGGGGATGAAAGCTATACGTATTTATATGGTAGCACGGATTATATATTATAAGCTAGAGTCTGTCCTCCGCCCGGAAACGGTCAGGGTGTTTAAGATTAACAACTTTGAAGTAGGTGACAAAACTGCCCTTACCGTTTTATGTTATTTGTTGCTAGTGATATTTTTGGCGGTTTTAGGCACCTTTTTGCTGGTCCTTGATGGTATAGGGCCAGAAACAGCGTTTTCTTTGAATGCTTGTATGCTTAATAATATTGGTATAGCCTTTCGAGCTGCGGGACCTACTGAAAGCTTTGCTTTTCTTTCATCTTTTGGCAAAATGCTCTGTACCATATGGATGGTTTTAGGGCGTTTAGAGCTGTTGGCTGTGCTGATAATTTTGTTGCCGTCGTTTTGGACAAGAAAGTAGGATGATGATTAACCGCCCACAAAGAGAAAAGTCTCCCTATCCTGTATGATAGGGAGACAACAGTAGCTTAGATCAGTTATTCTGAGGAAGAGCCCTCGCTACAGTTCTTGCAGTCAGGATTTTTATCATTTTTGCAGTAATCGGTGATATAGAATCCTTTGCCTTTGAACTGTAGAGTAGCATTACTCCCGCCTATGCAGCGGCGGAGTGTTGGCTGATGGCAGTGAGGGCACTCTTTTAATGGGTCGGCAGTAATTTTCTGGAAAGCTTCCAGAGTTTTTCCGCACTCCTTACATTTGTATTCATAAGTAGGCATAATTATTTCCTTAGCAGTAAAAATGGGGAAGCCGGAGCTCCCCCATATAAGTTATAGATACTGTCGTGATGGCAGGCTGTGATTACATCATACCTGGCATGCCGCCCATTCCAGGCATACCACCCATGCCACCCATGCCACCCATGCCGCCCATGGCATCCATGCCGGGGGCTTGTGCTTTTTTAGGTTCTGGCTTTTCAGTGATCATAGCTGCTGTAGTTAAGAGCAAGCTAGAAATAGAGGCTGCATTGGCTAAGGCACTCTTAGTGACCAATACAGGGTCGATGACACCTGCTTGGACAAGGTCACAAAACTCATTGGTCAAGCCATTGTAACCGTAGGAACCCTCTTTTTCTAAGATCTTTTCAGCTATTACATTGCCTTGTTGACCGCAGTTGTTAGCGATAGCGATAGCGGGCTCAAAGGCTGCTTTACGGATAATATCTACACCGATAGCTTCTTCGTCGGAAAGATCGAGATTGTCTAAGCTAGCAACAGCTCTTAGTAGAGCTACCCCGCCTCCAGGGACAATGCCTTCGGCAACAGCAGCACGAGTGGCATGGAGGGCATCTTCAATGCGAGCTTTTTTCTCTGTCATCTCTGCTTCAGTAGCGGCCCCTACATTGATAACGGCTACTCCACCGACGAGTTTAGCCAAACGCTCTTCAAGTTTTTCTCTGTCGTAATCTGAAGAGGAGTTTTTGATTTCGTTGCGGATTAGGTTGATGCGTTCTTCGACCTTTTTGAAGTCTCCTAAGCCATCGACGATAGTGGTTTCATCTTTAGTGACTTTAACAGTTTTTGCTTGGCCTAGAACTTCAGGGCCTACATCTTCGAGCTTCATGCCTATTTCTTCGTTAACTACAGTGGCGCCAGTTAAAACGGCGATGTCCTCTAACATAGCTTTACGACGGTCACCAAAGGCAGGGGCTTTAACAGCACAGATCGGCAGGCCGCCTTTGAGCTTGTTTACCACCAATGTTGCTAAAGCTTCGCTTTCAATATCTTCGGCGATTATTAAAAGAGGCTTCTGGCTTGACTGCATAGTTTTTTCTAGAACAGGCACTAGCTCTTTAACGTTGGAAAGCTTCTTGTTGACGATCAAGATGCTAGCATTTTCGAAATCAGCAGTCATGTTCTCTGCATCGGTAATAAAGTAAGGGGAAACATAGCCCTTGTCGAACTGCATTCCTTCTACTACATCTAAAGTTGTTTCAATATTTTTAGCTTCCGATACAGTGATGATACCGTCTTTTCCTACCTTGTCCATAGCCTGAGCTATCAACGCCCCGATCTCGACATCATTGTTAGCAGAAATACCTGCTATTTGGCGGATCTCATCATCAGTATCGACAGGTGTTGCCAATTTTGTTAGTGACTGTGATAGAGTTGCGACGGCTTTATCGATTCCTCGCTTAATACTCATCGGGTTGGCACCGGCAGTGACGTTTTTGAGGCCTTCGTTATAGATGGCTCGAGCTAAAACAATCGCAGTAGTAGTGCCATCACCGGCTACATCAGAGGTCTTAGAGGCTACTTCCTTGACAAGTTGAGCACCCATGTTTTCAAATTTGTCTTTTAGAGAAATCTCCTTAGCGACAGTTACCCCGTCTTTAGTGGAAAAAGGAGCTCCAAATTCTTTGTTGATAACAACATTGCGGCCCTTGGGACCTAATGTGACGATAACGGTCTTCGATAGAGTTTTAACCCCTTTCGAGATAGACTTCATTGCTTCTTCATTGAATTGCAACATCTTTGCTGTCATTATTCTCTCCTATTGCTTTTATGCTCTTGAAAGGCCCTGCTAAACTTTAGCAGGACTTCTGATTTTTCTTTTTCTATTAGCTGGTGATTCCTAAAATATCTTCTTCGGACATGATTACAAAGTCTTCATCATCGAATTTCACTTCGGTGCCGGCAAAAGAAGAAAATATAACCTTATCGCCGACCTTTACTGTCATAGGTAGGACTTTGCCGTTTTCGTCCAGCTTGCCTGGTCCTACTGCAATAACTTCCCCTTCCTTAGGCTTTTCTTGAGCTGTATCGGGTAGTAAAATCCCTCCCTTGCTTGCAGGCGCTTCTGAACGCTTGATCAGGACTCTGTTGTTCAATGGTTTTATCTTTGTTGAAATAGCTGTCATAGTATTTCTCCCTATTTAAGATGTTTGTAAGTTAAAAAAGTGTTGTTGTTGAAAGCAAGTATTCTAAGAGGCGCTGGGCTTTTATGTCAATAAATTGACCGAAATTTTTAGCACCCGCGATGCAAAAGTGCTAGTTTGTTGTCTAGCCGCTTAATATAGTAGGTAGAGCTTTCTTTTTTCGACGAAGTTCTGTCGAGATTTATGATCGATTTGACGCAATTTCCAGACGATATATTTTTCGTTGGTCATAATATTGTAAACCTGTTCTGTTCCATTGACTTTATTGAACATCGTGACACGGTTGGCGGATGCCTGGAGAGCTTTTTTAAATCGCTGAGGATAAAGACTTTTCAGGATTCCTAAGAGAAGGTACTGGGTAGCTACAGGTTTGAATGTTAGGTGGTCGGTGACTATAACCCTTATACCATGGCAGTTTTCTCCTTTATAGCGCCCATAAAAGGGTTTGAAGTGAAAGGGCTGGAAAGTTACTCCGGGAAAATTTTGCTCGTTAAGGTGTTTAGCATAAAGCTTGGCATCAATCCAAGGGGCTCCCACCAAATTGAAAGGCAAGGTATAGCCTACACCAATATTGACGATTTGTAATTCTCCGAGAATACCGGTCATAGGATAATATAAAGGAGTATCGCTTTTAGGGATTTGTGGGCTGGTAGGGACCCAGATAAGACCTGTATCGGAAAAAGTCATCGTTCTTTTCCAGCCTTTCATGGGGATAACGACCAGTTGACAGCCTATATGGTATTCGGCATTAAAATAGTGTGCTAATTCTCCAACGGTCATCCCGTGACAATAAGGGACATCGATATACCCTACGAATGAGCGCCACTTTTCTTCTAACATAGGACCGTCGACAACGACGCCATTGATAGGGTTGGGGCGATCGGCTACAACAATGGTAATATTTCTTTTGGCGGCTTCTTCCATAAGATAAAATAGGGTAGAGATAAAAGTATACGAGCGTGTTCCGATATCTTGAATGTCGTAAATGATAAGGTCTATCCCTTCAAGCATTTTAGCTGTAGGCCGGCGAGTATTTCCGTGGAGGCTGTAAATAGGTAATCCTGATGTAGAGAGAGAGTTTCTGATCTTTTCTGCAGCATGGCCTAACCCTTTCAGGCCGTGTTCGGGAGCAAACAATGCTATTAACTTATAATTGTCATTATGAGCTTTTACTATGTCTATCGTGCTTGTCAGGTGGCTATCAACGCCGGTCTGATTGGTGATAAGAGCTACTCTTTGTCCTTTGAGAAGTTCAAGATGATCGTCGAATAAAACTTCTATACCAGGAGTGACTTGTCCTGCTAAAAGCTTGCAGGATAATATCATTATGAAGCTAAAGGAAAAAAAATATCTCATATTGCCTCTCAAAGAATGATGAGTTATAATATACCACTAATGATTCAAAATTGCGTTTCAGGCAAAGAAGAATTCCTCGTTACTGTTATGGTCGTAAGGGGTTTTATATTAACCATTTGCGATTGCATGTTGGTCCTATTCTACAAAGGTGGTAAACTTTTGTTTTGAATCATTATTGGTATAACATCCTAAATTTTTTAGAACCATGCATAATTATGAATAATTTAGATTCCTTAAATTCTATACAGAAAGAAGCTGCTCAACACTTTGAGGGTGCTGCTTTAGTATTAGCGGGAGCAGGCTCGGGAAAGACTCGTATTGTAACTTCTCGCATTATCCATCTTTTAGAGAAAGGGGTGCCAGCCTCTGCTATAGTGGCAGTAACATTCACTAACAAAGCTGCGGCTGAAATGCGTCAGCGGGTAGAGCAACAAACTTATCATCGGGTTCTTATTAATACTTTCCATAGCTTATGCGCTAAGATTCTGAGAGAATCAATAGCTCCTCTAGGTTATGGGTCGGACTTTCAGATCTATGATGAAGACGACGCTTTACGTTTGATAAGAGCTTGTTTGGTAGCCTTGGGATTCAAAGAAAAAGAAGTTCCTCCTCGGACTATTAAGTACTTGATATCCAATGCTAAGAACCAGCTTATTGCGCCATCACAGGTTGACAGCAAGGAATTGCATTCCACTGCTGAGCAGCATTTCCCTCAAATATATAAGATGTATCAGGAGAAACTACAAGAGTCTAACGCTTTAGATTTTGATGATTTGCTATATTTAACGGTAAAGCTTTTTCATCAATACCCTGAAGTCTTGGAGCGCTACCGGGAGCGCTGGCAGTTTATGTTAGTCGACGAATACCAAGATACTAATATTGCCCAGTATTATTTGGTGCGGCAGCTGATAGAACATAGTGGTAATCTCTTTGTTGTAGGTGATCCTGATCAGTCGATATATTCTTGGCGAGGTGCTAATGTTGGGAACATTATGAATTTTGAACGCGACTTTCCTGGCGCTAAAGTAGTTATGATGGAACAAAACTATCGCAGTACTAGTACTATTCTCAAAGCCGCTAATGCTTTAATAAAAAATAATACTAGCCGTTATGAGAAAGACTTGTGGAGTGCCTTAGGAGAAGGGGAGAAGATTGACTTTTTTGTTGCTGCTGATGAACGAGAAGAGGTCAGTTTCGTCTGTGATAGAGTTTTTGATCATTATTATCAAGGTCAGAGCTTTAACGATATGGTAGTTTTTTACCGGACGAATTCTCAGTCGCGAGCTTTGGAAGATGGTTTTTTACAGCGTAATATTCCGTATGTTATTATAGGGGGAATTTCCTTTTATCAACGCCGTGAAGTTAAAGACATTCTAGCCTATCTTAAAGCAGTATATTCTCAGGCGGATCTAGTTTCTTTTGCCCGGACTGTTAACCTCCCTAAACGTGGCATAGGAGCGGCTTCGATAGAAAAAATTCGTGCTGCCGCCGAGCAACTGGGAACACCTATTTTCGATGTTTGTGAAAAAGTTCTGGATGGTGAAAAAATTCCTGGTTTACGGTTAACTCGCAAGTTGAGAGAAGGCCTCCAAGATTATGTTAGCCTCATTAGAAGGTTGCGTTATGTGCGCGAACACCAAACTTTGCAGGAGCTCGTCAAGGAGACTATTGATTTGAGTGGCTACCTTGCTGTATTGCGAGAAGATCGCGACACTTACGACGATCGTAAAGCGAACCTTGATGAGCTTGTCAATAAAGCTGCGGAATGGGAAGAGGCTACCGGCAACAAGGCTTTAGGATCTTTCTTGGAAGAACTTACCTTAAAATCCGCTGTTGATGAAATCGATGACAATCAGGAAAGAGTTAGCTTGATGACCCTTCATAATGGCAAAGGGTTAGAATATGATACTGCTTTTATCGTAGGGATGGAAGAAGATCTCTTCCCTCATATTAATTCACGTGATACGGTTGAGCAGCTGGAAGAAGAGCGTCGCCTATGCTATGTTGGAATCACTAGAGCGCAAAAAAAACTTTACCTCACTGCTGCCCGCTACCGCTTGTTATGGGGAACACCGCGCGTTATGCGGTTAAGCCGTTTTCTTAAAGAATTGCCTCGCGATACGCTCCAAAAATTTGGGGAAACTTCAGCCCCAGCCCCAGCCTCTGATGAAGCTACGAGTTCCGCTCAATTTTCTGTGGGCGCCTTGGTTTTTCACCGTGACTTTGGGGTGGGAACAGTTGTCAAGGTATATCAAAGCTCTTTGGGGCTTAGCTACGATGTGGATTTCGAAGATAATCAAACCCGTTCTCTAGTGGCGAAGTACGCCAACTTGATGGAGGTTTAGACCTTTAAGGGGGGAGAGGGGAAAGGTCTAATCTCATTATCCAGCAGGTTGCATATAAAGCTTTACCGCCCGCTGGAGAATGATCAGTATAGATAATAAGGCAAGCCTTACTTCTCAGCTTTTTTGATATGCTTGCTGATAATACCTGCTATCTTAAGCATCTGCACAGGTTCTTTACTGCCAAAGAGGGTAGCTAGTTTTTCATCGGGGATGATGATACGCTTGTCTTTGGGGTCTTGGCAGTCATGTCCTTTGATATATTCCCAAACCTTGGCCATCACCTTATTGCGAGGTAGTTCTTCAACGCCTACTACAGCCGACAATTCTGGTGACAGAGGGCAAGGAGGCATATTTCGTGGCTTGCTGGATTTTTTCTTAGGTTCTTTTTTGCTGCCCTTTTTTTTAGTAGTTTCCTTCTTGCTGGCAGCAGTTTTTTTCTTGTAAGGTGTCTTAGGATGGTCGGCGTACTTGGCAGAAATTGCATCTAAGTCGTTGCCGATAACGTCACAATCAGGAAAACTCGAGCAAGAAAAAAAAGTCTTTCCAAAGCGCGATTTTCTGGAGAGCAGATGCCCTTCACAACCTTTAGCAGGGCAGGGAGGCATATCTTTAGGAGGAATGTAGGCTTCTCCTTTTTTGGGAACATTGACAATGCCTCGGCATTCAGGATACTTGGAACATCCTAAAAAGGTGCCAAATCTGCCGTGGCGAATATTCATCTCCGAACCACAAAGGGGGCAAGGCTGCTCCCAGTCGAAATCTGCAGCATAGTCTTTCTTGCTAAAAAGAACTTCGTCCAAATTTGCCGCTGTATAGTCGCATTCAGGGTAACCTGTACACCCATAAAAATACTTCGAGCGTGACCATACCTTTTGAAGGTTGGATCCGCATTTGGGGCATTTGTGTTCGGTTTCTACTTTGGGGACGAAGGCCTCTTTTTTTGCTTTCTCAACCATTGGAATGAAAGCCTCCCAAAATTCGCGGATAACTTCTTTCCATTCTTTACTGTCTTCGGCGATTAACTCCAAGTCGTCTTCCATATGGGCTGTAAAGTCAATGTTCATCACCGAGGGGAAATTGGCTTCTAGCATTTGAACTACAACTCTACCAAGTTCCGTAGGTGCTAGGCGGTTATTGTTCTTTTCGGTATATTCGCGGCTATGGATCTTATTCATGATCGCTGCATAGGTAGAAGGCCTACCTACCCCCGACTTCTCGAGTTCTTTGACTAAAGAGGCTTCGGAATAGCGTGGAGGCGGTTTGGTGAAGGATTGCTCGGCAGTAACTTCTAGGAGATTTAGGGGCTGGTTTTCTTCTAAGGATGGTAACTTGTTGTCGCCATCATCCTGGGGTTCGTCGTCGCCCTTTTCTTGGTAGACAGCTAAAAAACCTGCAAATTTGCGTATGGAACCACTAGCACGTAGGATAATTCCATCATTAGTGGCGATGTCTGCACTAACGGTATCGTAGACGGCAGGATTCATCTGAGAAGCGATGAAGCGCTTCCAAATTAAAGAGTATAAATTATACTGGTCTCTAGTAAGGTATTGCTTTATAGCTTCAGGGGGGTGATAAAGGTTTGTAGGCCTAATAGCTTCGTGAGCATCTTGGGCGCTCTTCTTGGCTGAGTAATAGCGGGGGGTTGCAGGAAGATAGCCATCACCATAATTTTCTTTGATATATCCACGAGCGGCTCGCAAGGCTTCTGGTGATACTCGCACAGAGTCGGTTCTCATATAGGTGATTAAACCTTCCGTGCCCTCATTGCCCATGTCGATACCTTCATATAAGGTTTGCGCTATCTGCATAGTCTTCGAAGAAGAATAACGGTGGTGACGGCTGGCTTCCTGCTGCAAAGTTGAAGTTATAAAAGGTGGGACGGGATTGCGTCTTTTTTCTTTTTTTTCAACTTTAGCTACGCGGTATTCACCTTTTTCAAGCCTTTGGCGAATTTCTTCAGCATCTTCTTTATTATTAATGATAAGATAGTCTTTACCTTCGGCGGCTTCCTTTTCAACTTTGCGTCCGTCGACAGAATATAAATGAGCAGAGAACTTTTCGCTCTCATCGCTGGGGGTCACCCAACTGTTAAGGTTCCAAAATTCTACGGGATTGAAGGCTTCGATTTCATTTTCACGATCAACGACTAACTTCAAGGCCACAGATTGTACTCTACCTGCAGAGACCGATTGTCCCTTCGCCCTTTGAATTCGGCGTGCTAGAATAGGAGAAATTTTGTACCCTACAATACGGTCGAGAAGGCGTCGGGCTTGTTGGGCATTTACTAATGAATAGTCGATATCATGAGGGTTTTCTAAAGACTGTATAACGGCTTGACGAGTTATAGAGGTAAAAGCTGCTCTCTTAATCTCAGGACCTTTAGGTAGAATAGCTGCAATATGCCAGGCGATAGCTTCCCCCTCACGGTCAGGGTCGGGACACAGATATACTGTATCACACTCTTTAGCTCGTTTTTTTAGCTTGTCGATGACCTGTTTTTTACCTTTGATGGTCTTGTAGACGGGGTCGAAGTCATTATCGACATCGATGCCGAATTCATCTTCCGGGAGGTCTCTAACATGCCCCAAGGAAGATTCAAAGATATAGCCCGACCCCAAGAATTTTTGGAGGGTTTTTATCTTGGCGGGCGATTCTACTATTACTAACGATTTTCCCATCGTGTTGTACTCCTTTGGATTGTTTTCCTGCCCTTATTGAGGGAGGTGAAATAAATCTTCAAAATGGGCGGTAACCTCGGTGGCTTTTTCGATAAGCCTTGCCCTACCTTCCTTTATTAGAAGGTGGTTGCCGCGAAAACTTTCTAATTCTATAGGTCCGGGAATGGTAAACAATGCCCGGCCTTGCTGTGTAGCTCTTTCGGCGGCTATCAAAGCGCCGCTTTTGTGAGGAGCTTCGGCTACTAAAGTCCCCTGAGAAATGCCCGATATTAAGCGGTTGCGTCGAGGAAAATTCTGCCGGCAAGGAGACGTTTCCATGGGGAACTCGCTGATAATTGCCCCTTGGCCAGCAATAGCTTCTGCTAGTGTTTCATTTTCGGGAGGGTAAATATGTCTCAACCCTGAACCCAACACTGCTAAGCTGCGCCCTCCACTTGTCAGCGCTTGCTGGTGAGCAGCAGTATCTATTCCTCGTGCTAATCCACTAACTATCGTAAACCCTTCCTGGCTTAATTTTTCCGTGAGACAACGGGTCATCCGTAGTCCATAATCGGAAGGGTGGCGAGTGCCCACGACCGCTAAGCTGCGCTGATCTCGGTGTCGAAGTGTTCCTTTGACATATAATAAAGGTGGAAAATCGGGAATTTTACGCAGATTAGCAGGATAAGCGGAGTCGAGGAAAGAGATTAAATCGATATCCTCTTTCTCGGCAAGCATTAAATCATTCTGCCAGGAGCTATCGGTTTCCCAATGGCTTAATCGGCTATATTGTTCTGGAGTTAAGCCGAAAGCCGAAAAATCTTTCTTAAGTAAAAATGGTGCAGCGAGACCTACCTTCTCTATCAGTTTACGAGTAGGGCTGCTTCCTAAAAGATTATTTAGAATAACGATAGCTTCGAGCTCTTCCATATTTATGCCGTAGTTCTTTTACTTTTTATGGCTTGTCATTTTTAGGCTCTGTCCTTAAAGTTTCACCCACATGATAATACTCGCTATAATAACGCCTGCTTTAAACATCAAAGCTGTTTTATCATAACGTGTTGCTATA
>JBNJDP010000013.1:0-39250 GCA_051744985.1 Chlamydiota bacterium
ATTTTTTTATAATAAACACCCCCTAGTCCCCTACGCTTTAGCCACATGCTTTTTTTATTATTAAGCATCGTGATAGTCTTTTCAATATCTTTCGGTTGCCGTTCTCCGAGAGATTTATCAATACTTTTACTTAATTTTTTTACAAAGACCAAGCTTAAAGTATTTTTAACAATATCACCCGTAGATAATACGACGCCTACAGCACCTAGAGGAGCAGCCCAAGCTATCACACTGCTGGGAATAACATTAATATCCGTCAATATGCTCAAGGATGCCATCGTCTTACTAATAATCCCGCCGACATTACCGATAACTGCCCATGCTGAATATATCACTCCTTCAGAATCAAGCTGCCGGGCCGATTTTACCTGCTCAGAAACATTATCATAAAGATCCAGTACCTCAAAAGGAGCAGACAGCACTGAAATGAACTTTCCTAAAGACCCTACTTTTGCAAGATTTTTTACTTGCCCTGGATATAAAGTAGGACGAGCCGTTTGATATAGTTTAGAGACGCCTCCAAAAAGAGAAGTTATTTTACCGGCAGTTTTAACTTTCTGCTCTACCTGCTTCTTGGCAGGCATTTTTTTTTGCTCAGGAGGTTGCAATGGAGGTACAATGTGAAAAGCTTCTACTTTCATATCATTACTTATAACACCCCTCTTCTTACTATGTTAATGATATTATAACACATTACCAGTAAGTAATACCAACAATGATTCAAAACTGAAATCATTATACAGCATAGCATTAATATTTTTACTTCCTAGGCAACTATCACCAGTTTTACAAGCAAGAACTTTCAGCAATAGACAAAAAAAGATTAAGCGCGGTACAATTAGAGCCAATTTTTTTGCAGGAGCTCACTCGTGACATATTCTAATATTATTTATACCATTCATGATTTTATTTGGGGAACCCCTTTATTAATTTTTTTAGTAGGAGGTGGCCTATTTTTAACCATCATGCTGAGAGGCATTCAATTACGTTATTTAGGATATGCCTTAAAACTCACCTTTTGTGGTCATGAAAAGCTTGCAGAATCTTCAGGCGATATCTCTCATTTTCAATCTTTGACTACTGCCTTAGCAGCTATTATAGGAGTAGGAAATATCGCTGGTGTTTCCACTGCAGTAGCTACTGGCGGTATGGGAGCTTTATTTTGGATGTGGGTAATAGCATTGTTAGGCATGGCTATCAGCTATTCCGAATCTTTGATGGCTATCAAGTATCGTACCACCGATAAAAGGGGGGAAATGTCTGGTGGACCTATGTATTATATGGAAAGAGCATTAGGCCTTAAGTGGCTAGGCATACTTTTTGCTATAGGAGGCTGCGTAGCCGCTCTTACCATGGGCAATTTAACTCAAGCCAACTCGATGTCAGATGCCATTATCAGCATAGTCAATGTTAATCCTTGGTGGATAGGTATAACTTTAGCTTTTTTAATAGGTCTGATGATTTTTGGGGGCATAAAAAGTATTGGACGCATCACCAGCATCTTAGTTCCTGTGATGGCGCTCTTTTATATTATCGGAGGTAGTATTGTTATCATAGTAAAATACCAAGCTATCCCAGAAGCTTTTGGCGTAATATTTACTAGCGCTTTTAAAGGTCAAGCCGCCATGGGGGGGTTTGTAGGCTCAACGATGATTATGGCGGTAAGAATGGGTGTTGCTAGAGGGATATTCTCGAGCGAATCAGGTTTAGGAACTACGGCGATAGCTTCTTCGGCGGCGAAAACAGATACCCCTGGACGTCAGTCGGTTATTGCGATGACAGGAGGATTCCTCTCTACTATTATCATCTGTACCATTACAGGTTTGGTTATCGGAACAACTGGGGTTTTAGGCGAAGTAGATACTAGCGGAAAAATTATCAATGGCATTCCTATGGCCAGTGCAGCCTTTAACACCGTTATCCCTGTGGGAGGTCCTCTCGTCAACATAGGAGCTATTCTTTTTGGACTATCAACCATTCTTAGCTGGGCTTATTATGGTGAAAAATGCATCGAATACCTAGTAGGAGAAAAGGCTATAATTATTTTCCGATTGATATTCATCGTTGCCATAGCCCTAGGCTGCGTGATGGAAATCGATATTGTATGGAGCTTAGCCGACATTGCCAATGTGATGATGACAGCTCCTAACATGTTAGCGTTACTACTGCTTTCACCTGCTATCCTAAAAGAAACCCGTCATTTTAAAGAAATTTTGCGGCAAGAAAAGCAGGAACTTTAGGCTCATAGGGTACTGCTAGAAACAAAAGGGGTAAGTTTCTTGATAAATCTTATTCTGTCCGCTTTTAGGATCTCCAGGATAAGGTTCTTCTAAGATATGCGCTTTAACTTGCCCCGCAAATTCCTTGGTAGAACCTTCAATTTTAGTCCAAAAACCTTCGCCGAAGTCGCTTCCTGATAGCACTCCAGGGATATTGATTTTAGCACTCTTAAATACTTGATGTATAATGCGCCGCGCATCAGGCACAAAGTACCTACTATACTCCCCTACAATGCCTCCTACTTGGTTCAGAGCTTCCTCTTGCACTATTTTTAGGCGAGCTAATAGTTCCTCACCTTTAATTTTTAGCATTGCAGAGTCTTCTGCACCTTTCTGCAAGCCTGACAACTTTATGACTATATCTTCTATAGTTTTAAAACTCTCGCGGACTTTAAGATAATCTAAGCTGGGTCTATAAGCTTTAAACCAAGTGTCTACTAACATCTCTACAGACCTTGTATACCATTGGGATTGACCAGCGACCCACAAGCTACAATCAAGTAAACAACGAGCATTAGGGACGCTTTTACTCATGATCATCATCCCTGCAAAATTATGTCGTTCCATCTGGGAGCGGCAACGCTGAAGTGATTGAAGCGAAATATCTGGCCACAAACCTTCTCCACAACCGACCTTACCTATATTAACGATGGGCATCAAAGGGGTTGCTGACCTATAAGAAGAATAACGTATTTGCTGCCAGAGAGGATGATCCGTCAAGTAAAGATCTTGAGGATCTCCTGCTACCATAGAAAAGGCCAGAATGGTTGTAGGCCCCATATCATCAGCAAGTCTTTCTATCCATACAGCTTGACTAGAGGCGTCTTTATAATCCTTAGCAGGCAGGTAATATATCAGCCCTTCACCTTCTTCGAGATTATTTTCTAAGAGCTTAACCTCTGCCAAAGCCAATTCGTAAGACGTAGCATCAACAGCAGTAGGATGAGCCAAAGAACGCGCTCCTAAAGCAGTGCCTTCCCATAAAATGTAGTCGACCTTAAAATCTTGTTCCCGCATCTCTCTAATAGCGGTTGTAATGAGCTTAGCGTATTCCTCTTCAAGAGGGCAACAAGCAGAATAGTGAGAGGCATTAAGTTCGAGTTTAAAAATAACTTGCAACCCATAACTTCTAATAGTATCCACAAGGTGAGAAATATCAAAATCACCCTCTTGGGGAACAAATCGCGTGCCATGACCACCAAAAACTATCGCGTTATAACCTAAACGAATAACCTGTAAGCAAACTTGTTTCCAGATATCCCCCCCCCCTTTAACAAATTCAGGCCAAGAAATTGTTAAGCTATTAGTTATAGCTTTACGTCCAGAACCCACTAGCCACAAAGGGCGCAAAGGGTAACGTGGTGAGCAGCCCCCTAAATACTCTCCTAAATAACCACTTAGTGCACCGGCCGATAGCTGATAAGCACCATAAGCAGCATCTAAAAGGTTATCAGCTTTTAGGGTGATAACACCTCGTTCACAGCGTGCTTGATACGTTCCTTCGGAATGCCGCTCATAACAACATTCCAACAGAGGGATTTGTTTATGAGCAGAACGCCGAGTATCCTGCCAAATTTGAGTTGCTAAAGTCTTAATTCTTTCCATATAAATTTATTTTCTTTTCAGTTATAGTATTTCCCTTAATAAAAATAATACCTTCCGTCATGAACTTTTCAAAACTAAGCTTGCCCTTACCACAAGAATTATACACAAGCTATCCTATAGCTAAAGCTCACCGCGATTTTATATCGCAATCACGCAATACCGTAAAGAACATCTTACAAGGGAACGATAAACGCTTGGCCCTCTTTGTAGGTCCTTGTGCGATCCATTCCACCACAGCTGCCCTAGAATATGCTAGAAAATTGAAGGTTCTTCAAGATAAAGTCAAAGACTTTTTCTTTATCATCATGCGCTGCTATTGCGACAAACCACGAACATGCTTGGGCTGGAAAGGGTTGATTAATGATCCCGACCTTGATGAAAGTTACAATATTCCTAAAGGGTTGCAACTCACTCGTCAATTGATGATAGACATCACTAACATAAAAATTCCTATCGTCACTGAAATCCTCGATCCTTTCTATTATCATTACTTTAATGATACTATCACATGGGGAATGATTGGCGCTCGAACAACCTATTCACAACCACATAGACAAATCGCCAGCAACCTTCCTTATCCGGTAGGCTTCAAAAATAGCTTGGAAGGCAGCATCGCTGCTGCTGCCGACAGCGTCAAAGTAGCATCATCTCCTCAAAACTTTATATCCATAAACCATCAAGGCGGCCTTCAACTAGTAAAGTCCTCAGGTAATCCTTGGGGGCATGTTGTTCTAAGGGGTGGTAGCCAGCCTAATTACGACTTTCATTCCATAAAAAAAGCTTCGGAGATCGTCAAGCGTCGAGAATTGTTTGCTAATCTTGTGGTCGACTGCTCTCATGGAAACTGTCAAGGTGATTACCATCAACAAGAAGAGGTTTTCTCTGACGTCATAAACCAGAAAATGTCCGGCAATAATGATATCAAAGGTATAATGCTAGAAAGCAATATTAGTGAAGGCTCTCAAACTCAAAAGCCCTATTCCAATGAAGTTTCTATTGTCGACTCCTGCTTATCCTGGGAACATACATCTTCTCTGATAGAATCCTTTGCCTTTCCACGTGATTGATTTTCTTTAGCGCTGGTTATATAACATTAATATAATCTGTCCACATTTGATGATTCCAAGAAGTGATAACCTTTTCACCCAATAATATTTCTGCTTTATAGGTCTGTATCCCATCCTTTTGCAAATAATCCTCATCTTTAAGGACATATTCAAAACTACCTTTAGCACCTTTTATGTGGTGCACCAACACCTTCTCTTCACTATTGCCAAAACGCAAAGTCAACAACAGTTTCAAAGAAAGATCCTGCACAGAACTTTGGAGTAACATATCCTCTGGCAGCGACCACTTTGCAATCATACGCTGGCCGATATATACACCTTCTTGCCGTGGATCAGGGGTGTTAACATAACTACTGGCCAGATGAGCCTTATCTATAGGATATCGCTCGACATCAAGTTTAGTCAGAGAGCATCCTTGCAATGCTATAAGCACCATCACTAACAATAAGTATCTTCTAGCCATTTTCAACCTTTCTTAGAATTCGTTTTAACCAATAATTAGAAGAGCAAAGACGAAAGCAAAAAGCGCAAAAGACTCTACAATTCCAATCGCTGCCCAGCACTTTCCAAATAGCGACGGCTGAATAGAAGAAGCCTGAATCCCCGATGCACAACAGCGCCCTTGGTATATGGCAGAAGTCATAATTGCCAACCCTGAAGCCAAGCCTATTCCTATCCCTGATAAGGGTGCTAAAGTTCCGGCATCCAAAGCATTTTTTAGCAAAAGCATCAAGATAAAACCATATATCGACTGTGAAGAGGGTGCTGCCGACATACCGATAAATTTACCATGACCTTCTTCAACCCTGCTCATAACTCCATGCGAGGTCATTCCTGCAATACCGCAACCTATTGCACTACCTAAACATCCTAAGCCTAAAGCTAAAGCAGGCCCAACCATACTGTAATCCATTGTTTCCTCCTTATAATATTTGAAAACTTTGCAACAGCAAACTTACTGGCTGCTGCTAACAATTAATTTTTATTTCCTTAACAACCTTAGGGGTTTAAACAACCTTCCCCCACCATCAAAGCTGTAATGATACCACTCTAAAAAATTCAAACGTAATCCGTGAATAACTCCTGACATCACACACAAAGCTATATTGATAGTATGACCTAAAACTATAACCAGTATTCCCGGTATTATAGGCATTGACATTCCCAGATGATTAAAAGTGGCACTAACCATAGCTCCCGAGAGCCCTAAAGCAAATAAACGCAGATAGGAAAGCACATCGGAAAAGATTTGTATAACATTGGTTATTTCCAAAAAACCTGCTAATTTCTTCTGCATAACGCCTAACACCAAAGCCAAGCCTAGACCACCCCAAATGAGATGGAGGCCTGCTTCGGCAGCCTTATGTTGATCGATTCCTAAAAGATAATGAACCATCGACGATGCATTTAACATCAAAGGAAAATATAAATATCCACCTATGATAAACAAAGACCACCCCACAGCAGCCCAATTGCGGTCAAGATAACGTAACAAAGATATTATTATATGGATCATCCCTATCAGTAATGCTATCTCAATATTAATACTTTGGGTAAAATCCTTAAGGATATCATAAGATATCTGGCCAACATCGGTTATTCTATATCCTTGGTTAATAAATTCACGAGGGCTTTGAACCCCTTCTAATTTAGGAAACTTGTCAAGCCAATTGTGCCAAACAGCATCCTGACGCTGAAGATGATATTGAGCTTTTTGTATAACAACACTATCAACGATGCTAAAGCGGCGCAGCTTGTTATCAGGCGCTAGCTCCAGCCCAAAGAAAGAAGTCGTTAATATCCCCCATAAGATACATGCTCCCGACAATAAGAATACCAAGTTCACAAAACGGCGGGCAACAGCCTTAGTGAGATCGAATTTATAGCGCAAAAAGACTGCTACAGCTAAAAAGATTAAGCCGTAGCCACCATCACCAACGATAATGGCAAAAAAGAGAGCAAAGGCCCACAAGACCCACATCGAAGGGTCCTTATCAGTCACTGCAGGGGTATCATAGATATGCACTAGGTCTTCACCTAGCTTCTTAGTGCCACGGTTTTCCATCTCTGTCGGAATTCTATCATCATCTTCGATAGCTATTTCATCACAGTAAACCTTATGTTTCTTTAACAATAATTTTAGACGCAAAAAATCATTGTCGGCTACCCAGCCTTCGACAGCAAAAACTTTGTCCTCTAGAACATTTGCAGCATAATCTTGAGCGGAATACAGGTGGTGCTCGTTGAGTTTCTCAATATAGGCCTCATGAAGTAACTCTTGGTAACGCCCCAACCGAGTAAGTTTTTTTTCAGTATTATGAATATCAACTTCAACTTCCCTTTGCCTTGCCCGCAATTCGTTAACGGGCTTTTCAACATTCATCTCAGTCATTTCATCATAAGAGCGCGCAGTCTTATTGAAAGATATAAAATAATCCAAACCATGGTCTGAGCCAATATAGATAATATTTTCATCCTCGATGTCCAGCTCAGCCCCTTTCTTAGCAAAGAAAAATTGAACTTTACGTCCGCTTTCTTGTTCCAGATCTTTCAAAGCCTGAGGATCGAATTTGCCGAAAACCTCAACTCTAACTACTTCATGGCGTAAAAGACGCTGTTCTTCATAAAGTTTTTCTAGCTTAGCGTGTTCTTTCAAAATTTTATCTACTGCTCGGTCGGCATAAGTCAAAGAGCATCCTTCCTCTTGTTCTACGGGAGGATGAGATTTCAAAACCTTCAAAGCATCGACCAAGCGAGATATTTCTTTAGGAAACGAACGGCTATCAAAAGATTGATTTTTCTCGAGAAATTGAATGATTCCTAGTTTCTGAGCTTCACGAAAGAAAGCATCTTGTTCTTGTTGCAGACCTGTAAATAAATATTTCCTAACGTTAACTATCATGGACGCCCTATTTTCCTCTCTCTTCGATTTTAGCCTTTGCGACCTTGGCTTGTGAAACCGCTGCCAGCTGCTGATCTCCAAGAAAAACCTTTATTTTACGAATCATCGCCTTAGCTCGCGGTATTAAACGCTTTTCAAAAAGATTAACTCTAATAGAAACTTGTCTGAGTTCTTGGGCCAAAGCATCTACCTTCGCTTCCCCTACCAGCACTCGGGCTTGAGCAGCAACCATCTCCCTAAGAGCTTTGATAGCCCCATCAACCCAAGGGGGTGTTTCGAAAAGGTTATAGCTCAGCTGCGGAAAATCAACGCCCTCATAAATGGGGATCTCTACCCCCGCAATATTTTCTGCAGATTTCAGGATTTTTTCGACTTTGGTAGCATACTCAGGATCAACAGCAGTAGAACGTTGCAACAAGGCACTAAAACCTTCGACTCTTTCTTTTTCTCTATGGAAATTATCCTTAAGCTCCTCAACCTCAGACTGAGCTTTATTAACCTCAACCTGCAACATAGCTTTCTTGAGCAATAAAGTCGGCAAATAACGCTCAAGTTGATTGAGCTTGTCCTGCTGGTCTTTAAGTTCATTTTTTGTTAGCTTGCCGTCAGACAAAATTAGCCTCCACTATTATCCGTTTGGGGCCAGTACTTTTGGATATATTCATTTTTAATGCCTACCTCATGAGAAGGAAAGCAGTCACTTAAGATTTGCCATCCTAAGTCTAGGGCATCTTCTACTTCCAAGTTAACATCTAAGGTCATCATTTTATTTTCAAAAAGCTCTCCATACTTGAGGAGCTTATGATCCCAGGTAGAAAGCCGGAATCCCATAGATTGCCGTTCCTGTGCCTGTTTAGAATCGGAGTACAGCCTTACCATCGCATTAGCCAAATCACCATGGTCTTCACGAGTTTCCTTACCTATTACCAGCTGCTTTAAGCGGGATAATGATCCAAAAGGGTCAATATAGCCGTTATGCAGATAAAACTGTCCTTCGGTAATATAACCAGTGTTATCGGGAATAGGATGAGTGACATCATTACCAGGCATAGTAGTTACTGCTACTACTGTAATCGAGCCACTACCATCGATATCGACAGCTTTTTCATATCGAGCAGCCAAATCGGAATAAAGAGATCCCGGGTAACCACGATTAGAAGGTACCTGATCCATAGTGATAGCAATTTCCTTGATAGAGTCAGCAAAAGCTGTCATATCGGTCAGCAAGACAATCACATCTTTGCCTTCCATCGCATAACGCTCTGCGCATGCCAAGGCCATGTCGGGAACCAACAAACATTCTACAGCAGGATCAGTAGCCCGATGAATATACATAACAGTTTTATCCATAGATCCTGCTTTCTCGGCATTATCAATAAAAGCTTGATAATCGTCAAAACGCAATCCCATCCCGCCAATAATAACGATATCAGCATTGGTCTGGTTAGCAATTCGCATCAAAAGCTCATTGTAAGGTTCACCAGCTACAGAAAAAATTGGAATCTTTTGGGACTTTACTAAGCAATTAAAAATATCGATCATCGGGATATTGGTCTTAACCATTTCCCTTGGGATAATGCGCCTGACCGGATTAAAAGAAGGAGTTCCAATATCAATATTTTCTCCTATGATTTCTGGTCCTCCGTCGATAGGACGCCCAGAGCCTCCTAAGCGCCGGCCTAACAAAGCATCGCCATAGACAGCTTGCATTTCTCGCTTAAGCAAGGTCACATGATCACCTGTAGAGATGCCGCGAGTACTTTCAAAGACTTGTAAAGTAACCTGATTGCCATTGATTTTAAGGACTGACGCAAAAGAAGAGCGACCATCGCGCTTATCAATCCGGGCCAGTTCCCCCAAGCTTGCTCCTTCGGCAGTAATGGTTATCAAACTTCCACGAATATCGTTAATCCTATCATGCACCTGTTTCATATCAATTTCCTCAATGTTTTCTGGCCTCTTCTATGGTTTGCTCAATTTTTTCCCAGGTTGTTTTGTATTCATCCGACTCGAAAGGCAGAGAATTCATATTTTTTATCGTCCCCTGCAAAGCTACAAAATATTGGCGAGCATCGTCATGGGTGTCAAAGACGAATTTGGTGTCAAAGATCTTATTGATCAACTTAAAGAGCGGCATCTGCCGCTTTAAAGGGCAATAAGTGTCAACCTCGTCGAAAGAATTTTGCTGTAAGTAAGCAAAGTCGTATAATTCCGCTTTAAGGTAGGTGATCATATCATTGATAGCAGTACCTTCCTCACCAACGACTTCCATTCTTTTCTTGATCTCATCACCTTCTTCTACGATACGCATAGCTTTATGGATCATCTTCCCCCAACCTTCGACTTTACTCTCTAATTCGTTGGCAACCTCATCGGTGTATTTAGTCCAAGATATCAAGGGGTCAATAGCAGGATAACGCCTAGAATCAGAGCGAGATCTTGAAAGCCCCAAAAATGACCCTACTACCGACAAAGTAGCTTGGGTTACAGGCTCATCAAAATTTCCACCAGCGGGAGAAACTGCCCCTCCCAATGTTAAGGAGCCCTGTTTTTCATCAGATAGCTGTATGACACCTGCCCTCTCATAGAATCCGGCAATACGAGATGCTAAGTACGCAGGGAAAGCCTCCTCTCCTGGGATCTCCTCTAGGCGCCCTGACATTTCCCGCAAAGCTTGAGCCCACCGCGAAGTAGAGTCTGCCGAAACTAAAACATCCATACCCATTTGGCGGTAGTATTCCGCAATTGTAATACCCATATAAATCGATGATTCTCGTGCAGCTACCGGCATTGAAGATGTGTTACAAATAATCACAGTACGATTCATCAATGATTCTCCTGTATAAGGATCTGTCAAGTGAGGAAACTCCCTTAGGATTTCCACAACCTCGCCAGCACGCTCTCCGCAAGCTACTACCACAACAACGTCTACTGCCGAAAATTTAGCCAAGTGATGCTGAAGAACGGTTTTTCCCGCTCCAAAAGGCCCGGGAGTGCAAAAAGTTCCCCCTTTGAGCACAGGAAACTGGGTGTCGATAACGCGCATACCAGTATCCATCATTTTGGTAGCTTTAACCTTTTTCCCTTCCTGAAGAGCAGCTTTGATAGGCCAACGCTGAATCATGGTAAACTCATATTCATTACCCTGCTCATCCTTAGCTTTGGCTATTACCGTATCAATGGTAT
Source organism: Chlamydiota bacterium (assembly GCA_051744985.1). Taxonomy (GTDB): domain Bacteria; phylum Chlamydiota; class Chlamydiia; order Chlamydiales; family JABHNK01; genus JBNJDP01. The sequence goes on from JBNJDP010000013.1 coordinate 11,040, forward strand.
ATGAACCACTATTAATAACCCATGTCAAGGTGTATTTACCATAATGATTAAAGGGAACCATAATATGATGCTTAAAATGTCCTTCTTGGGTTACACCCAAAGTGTCTCCCCGCTCAACAATATCTCCGACTTGAGCATGACCTACATAATTCCAATGCTTATGGCGGTCGAGAGCATTAACATAAACTCCTCGAGGCAAAAAAGCTCCGGCTTTATCAGCAAGCTCTTCCAGGGGGTTTTGCAAGCCATCAAAGATCGATGTTAACAGTCCTGGCCCTAATTCTGCTTCTAAGAGATCTCCAGTAAATTCTACAGGGGTCCCTAGCTCCACTCCATTAGTGCTTTCAAAAACTTGGATTTTTACTTCATCACCGACAACCTCAAGGACTTCAGATTTCAAATGAGCATCGCCAACCTTCACTACTGCAACTTCACCTTGACGGAGGTCTCCCTGAAATTTAACCTGCAAGAGGTTACCATAAGCCATTACCACTTTACCTGTAGCATTTGAAGAGGCCGATTCTAATGTTGTTTCTTTTGTCATGCCAATGCCTTAATTATATTATTTACTACTTTTTTACCTTCTTGTTGGTCGAGCTCGATCCATTTTTCAACCATCTCCAGTTGGACGAGGTGTGTTAAAATTTTGTTCATCGAAAATAGTTGATCCTCGCGCAAAAATTCGAGCCATTCAAAGCGATATTGACAAAGCTTCTTATGCAACTCCAAAGGCTTCTCATAATTTTCTTCAAAAATAGGTTTTAAACCCTCAAAGCGCCGAGGAGGCTCATAGTTTTTTGAGTCCCTTTGAGCCATAATTTGAGCTACTATTTCATCGTAAGGGTCTTCAAACTGTAATTCTTGTTCTAGGTTACGGCCTAGCTTTTTAGCCCTAAACCCTACCATCACTAAGCGTAGATCATGAACGAACTGAAGGTAATGTTTTAGGAATCCTGAAGCTTGCTCAATTTCCTTTGCAAAAAAAGTGCTTATCAATTCAGGAAAAAATTGTAACCGCTCTTCTAATGAGTTGTATTTTTTTAAAAAATCAAAAACATAATTCGGCAGCGCTTCTTCAGCTGTCAATATATCTTTTAACTCTTTTAGGGTATAATTACCATGGTTGTCAAAATTTCCTTTCTTCCACAATGCTCTGAGATTTTGAATATCATTGAATCTCCTTATTACTACTGTCTGATGGTAATCAGCAGGAGAAAGGTTAACTTTTAATAACCAACAAAACTGTGAAAAAGGAATCCCCGGCCGATCTCCAATGGTTAAAGGAGGCAAAAGGCTAGTGAGATAATAATACTCTGCCATATCAGCTTAACTCTTAAATAATTTTTCCCTAAAATCTCGACGCAGATAGTTACCTACCAGCTCCTTCAGTGCTTGATCGCTCAAATCCAAGATGATACGTCTATCATTAATTCGAACCATCGCCCCTCCATCAAAGTCGGCCACTTTGACTTCTCCTCCTTGAAGGCGTTTCAGAACTTTTTCCAATAGAAACTTATTGACTTCATCAAGGGAAACAACCTTTGGTATTATAGCCGAAAGGTCACTACCAGTACCTTCCTTTTCCACTGCTAATACTAAAGCATTGATAATTTTGGCGATAACCTCTGGACCCTGAGTGACATTTTTAATTTGCTGGCATAAAGCTTCATTAAACAATTCTTTTTCTATTGACTGGCGTAACTCTTCTAAGCTTTGCCGACTAGCTTGCAATATTGAAGATTCAAAAACTTGCTTCTCCTGAGCAATCTTTTGCTTAGCTTCGTCTATCATCCCTTGAGCCTCGCCTTGGGCTTCGTTTACAATCCTTTCCGCCTTTTCCTGGGCTTCAGCGACAATTTTCGCAGCTTCTTGTTTGGCAGGATCCAAAGTTTCCTTTCTAAGCATATCACAAATATGCTTAACTTTGTCCTGTCCGCTTTCTAATGTTTTCATAGACCACTACCTTAATTCTTTCATGCTCTCAAAGATTATCTTGTTTACCTTGTTGGAGCATATTTTTCAACCTTAAACCCGTGATTGTAGCCAATCTTTAGGCAGAACTAACACAGCAGAATAATCTTAACGAGGCAGAGCCTTCGGAATTTTGGCTAATAAGCAATTATTTTTAGCCCGTGATATAATTTCCCCGGATTAATGTGATGCGTCATTTCTGATAACGGGTTATATTAAGTTGCCTATAATTGCTCATTATGTTAATTCTACAGTCAAACTCAACTGAAAAAATGCGTTATTTAATTCTTGTTTTTTTGCTGCTTACAGCTTTCAATGTTTATGGCGAGCTTCCTTTTTCCCCTCCCAAAGGCTGGAAAAAGCTTAAAAATCCTAGAGAAAACCCTTCTCAAATAGTTTATGTCCATAAGGGGCACTATGAACTACACCCTTCTATAAGCTTAGTAATAGAACCTACTAACCTCCCTCTTGCAATATATGCTGAACAGGTAAAAAAAATCGTCAACTCTGAGCAACGTCGCAACTATAGTTCTCTTGGAAGTTTTGAAACTACCGGGGGTAAAGCTAATCTTTCAATTATTGATGAACTTACTCCTTGGGGAAAAGTGCGCTCTTTTCAGGTGACTTTGATAAAAGAAGGACAAGCTTATAACCTAACCGCGACAGCTTTACAAAAAGAATTCGATGATTATTACTGTCGGTTTTATAAAACACTCTACTCCTTGAACCCATGATGTCTCCCTAAATAGAAAACCAGCGGTGGCAGCCTAATAATAGATTCAAAATCAGGGTTGAAATAAATATTTTGAGAAATTTTTTCAGATTATATTGCACAAAAAATCAAGCTGTGACATACATAAAAGAAACTACAATTTTTATAATACAGCAAACCACCATGATAAGGGGGAGAAACAATGAAAAAATTTATTAGCTCTTTGTTAGCAACATCGTTAGTATTAGCGACGGCGCCTGTTTTCGGGCAAGATTATGATAATCCCAAGCCTGAACAGAATAATTTTATTGCTCAAGTTGAAGCAGACGGCGTTGACGATACTAATGGCTCGGGTGCTGCTGGTGGAGTAGGCATGCATACTGCTATTGGTGTCGGGATTATCGCAGCAGGAACAGCTGTTGCTTTAATGGTACAAGATAATACTAACTCTCACGCTCACTAAGCATTTATTTAGCTATGAGCACGAGGTGTTTACTATTAAGAGGGGTGTTTCTCACCCTTCTTTTTATTTTTAACTCTTGCACTTCTTCCCCTCCTCGCTGGCAATTTGAAAATTTACGAGGGACTCATGCTAGCGATCGATCGGAGAGAATATTTTTCCCTGCCAGCAACCCTGTTACTGGCCTAGAGGTGGAATTTTTACGTTCATCATTTGGTCGACAAATGTATCTTAACGTATTTTCAAGAACAATCCCCCCTGCTAAGGACAAAGAAAATCTATCCTTAGTAAGCATAGTTGTAAATGATCAAGTTCAAAATTTTTATGCCTACCGACTGCAGGGTGGCCAGCGCCTTTTAATACCTGATTATTATCAAGAATATATTATTAAATCTCTCAGCCAAGGGAAAGAAGTAACTATAAAGCTTCAAGGATTTCAGGAAACAATACCTTCTGCCAATTTTCCTAAAGCGATAGATTGGCTAAAAGATCCTGCTAATACCAGTTTTCAATTTTCAGAAATCGAATTTTCTTTAATGTAACTTGAATATTAGCTTAATATTTTTTCTTTACCACACTGTTACTAGATCTTCAGGAAAACGCACTGGAATTTAAGTAATAATAATTATCCTTTATATACTTTAAAAAGAGCTTAAAAAAAATTTGCCTTGTATGTTATTTTTTATGCCATTAGATATAAGGAGCTCAATAATTCATTGCTTATGAACAGATAATGCTGTTCAATACAAAAATGTTTTGCAAAGCTCGACTATAACCCATAAAAACTACACTATAACATGCCACCTATTACTTATTCTCAACCACTTTCTAGATACGATACTTTTCCTTATATTGATCCAGCTCTAAATCAGGACCACAAAAGGGAAAGACGCGAAGCAACCATCTCTCAAACGGCACACTCCTCTCTGCAAACCATTATCTATGACACAGAAACGACAGGCCCCAAACCACTCACAGATCGCATTATCGAGCTTTCAGGGTACGATCCTACAAGCGGAAAAGTATTTTCATCATTATGTAATCCCAAGCGCTCAATTCCAGCTCCAGCGACAAAGGTACACCACATCTCTGATAAAGATGTCAAAGACGCTCCACCATTTAAAAAGGTATCGGAAATTTTCCGCCAGTTCGTAGGAGAAAAAGCTCTTCTTGTAGCTCATAACAACGCTGGCTTTGATCAAGTTATCCTTAACCAAGAATGTCAAAGAGAAGAAGTGTCTATTCCTCAGGGATGGATGTTTTTTGATACGCTTACATGGCTGCGAATCTTTCACCCTGGTCTCACATCTTACAAACAGCAAGACCTATGCCAAAAATATGGCGTTGACCCCGGAAATGCACACCGCGCCTCAGACGATACCATTGCTCTTGAGAATATCTGGTCAAAGATTGAACCTAGAAAATCGCTCTTGGAGGCATATCATTATATGAGGACAGAGATTCTCGTAGCCCACAAATATATTACCTCCCTAACTAGCTTTGAAAAAGCCGTCATGCCTTTCGGCCCCCATGAAGGCCTAAAGCTCGAAGATCTTCCGTACGAATATCTTCTGCAGCTCTGCTTTACGAAAAATGACCACGAATGTCTCGATCGTTGTGAGGAAGATAAAAAGATTCGCGAGGCGTTAAATAAGCTCGCCGAACTCATCGGTTCACGCCCTCCTCGAACAATCAGCATCATGCCATTTGGGAAATACAAAAACACCCCCCTCTCAGATCTTCCGACAAGATACCTGTTCTGGCTAAGGCAAGAAAGAGATAAACATTCATGCCACCACACATTAAAAGATGTATTATTCTCGCTTAAAGATCGCTTAGATTCTCTACCAAGCCCCCATAAAACAAAAGCATCTCGACTTAAAAGGCTATAAAGCAGAGCCTTCAAACGCATACAAGATTTGCTAGACATTCTTGAAGAGATGATCAAAACCGCATCTCTTCAAGTGCTCTCAGGTTGAAATTAGTATAGCTAAATTTTATCCAATGAACTTCTGCCTCTACCAAGCTTATACCAATTCCAAGATGAAAGTTCACAATTAATTTATACTCAAGAGAATAGGCTGAAATATGAATCTTCATTAAGGAATTGGTATTATAGAAGTCCTAGAAACTCTATTATACCCTTTATCAAAAAAAACCCTAGAGCAAAAGCCCTAGGGTTTTAACGCTAATAAGCTCTTTCAGGTTTTAGCTGTCAGCAAACTGCTCTTCAAAGTCAAAGAGGAATTCGACATCTTGCTCTTGAATACCATATTCTTTTTTAACTTTAGAATGGTATTCAAAACCTGTTCCACCAGGGATGATATGGCCCATGATAACATTCTCTTTAAATCCGAGAAGATTATCGACCTTACCACAAGTCGCTGCCTCTGTCAAAATACGTGTAGTATCTTGGAAAGAAGCTGCTGATATAAAGGAATCAGTACCTAAAGAAGCTTTGGTAATACCAAGCAGCATCGGAGCCGCCTGAGCAGGCTTACCACCTTCTTCAAAAACTTTATTGTTCTCTTCATAGAAATCTTGCTTCATCACCTCTTCACCGTACAATAAAGTAGTATCTCCTGGATCGACAACACGCACCTTTTTGAGCATCTGTTTAATGATAATCTCAATATGCTTATCGTTAATGTCAACACCTTGTAATCGATAAACTTCTTGCACTTGGTTTACTAAGTATTTCTGCAGTTCTCGAACACCACAAACATCCAAAATTTCGTGAGGAATAATCAAACCATCGGTAAGCTGTTCCCCTTTGGAAACGTGGTCGCCTTTTTGGACAATAAGGTGCTTAGTATGAGGAATAAAATGTTCTTCCTCCATACCTGTTTTCTCATCGCGAACGACAACAATACGCTTATTCTTTTGAACGCCTCGGAAATCAACAACACCATCGAGCTTAGCAATCTCAGCGGATTCTTTAGGTTTACGAGCTTCAAAAAGTTCAGCCACTCGTGGAAGACCACCGGTAATATCCTTAGTTTTGATAGCTTCTCTAGGCAACCTTGCCAAGAAATCCCCAGCTCGAACTTTGTCACCCTCTTGCACCGACAAGATCGCCCCTGAAGGCAGGGCATAAGTTCCTACTAGCTCAGTAAATTGGGAATCATTATATATTGCAATCTGAGGATGAAGTTCACCGCGATGCTGTTTAATAGCTAACTCAGTCTGACCTGTCTGCCTATTAACATCTCGCTCAGTAGAGATACCTTCGACCAAATCTTCGTATTTAACATAACCGGGCCTATCACAAATAATAGGAATATTATGTTGTTCAACATCGGCGATTTTAGTACCTTTCTTAACATCAACACCGTCATCGACTAAAATCTTTGTTCCTACTTCAATAGCAAAGGCCTGAAGAGGTTCAATAGATTTAGTCTCTAAAAGCTTTTTATACTCTTCTAAAGTACGACCTTCATCACGAACAATGTTTAAAACCCCATTTTTATTCAAGGATAACCACTGTCCTTCAGCATTTTCTACTGTTCTAACATCGGAGTAAACAACAATACCGTCATTTTCTACGATCAGTTCAGGAGTTACCATCGCCGAAGCAACACCACCCAAGTGGAAGGTTCTCATAGTTAACTGAGTACCCGGTTCACCAATAGACTGAGCAGCAATAATTCCTACCGCCTCACCCATGCTTACAGGATCACCGTTCGCAAGATTAAGGCCATAACATTTCGAACAAATACCGCGTGCAGCTTCACAAGTCAACGATGAGCGAATCTTTACACTAGTAATTCCTGCGTCATCGATAGCTTCTGATTGTTGTAAGTTAAGGATATCACCTGCTTTAGCTAGTAGCTTAGTGCTATCTCCTGGCTGATAAATATCTTCACATGCAGTACGACCGAAAATACGCTCTTTTAATGATAGTAATTCTTCTTGGCCTTGCTTGATAGCTGAAACTTCGATGCCATTTAAAGTTCCGCAGTCTTTCTTGGTGATAATCACGTCTTGAGCAACATCAACTAAACGACGAGTTAAATATCCAGAGTCAGCAGTCTTCAAGGCAGTATCAGCTAGCCCCTTACGAGCTCCGTGTGATGAAATAAAGTACTCTAACACCGACAAACCTTCACGGAAGTTCGCCGTAATCGGAGACTCAATAATTTCACCAGAAGGTTTAGCCATCAATCCCCGTAGTGCACCAAGCTGACGTACCTGGGAACGGTTACCTCTAGCACCGGAATCCATCATCATCGCCAACGGGTTATATTGGAAGTTTTCGACCTTCTCCAACTTTTTGAAAAGCTCTTCAGCTAAGTCATCAGAAACTTCCGACCACAGACTAATAGTTTTAGAGTGTCGCTCACCATCAGTAATGACACCTGCCTCATACTGCTTCTTAATAATTTCGACTTGATTATGGGCCTCTTCCAGCACTCGAGGTTTCCTTTCAGGAACCTTAACATCACATATACCCATGGAAGGCGAGGCTTTAGTAGCCTCTCCGAAACCAAGATCTTTAAGATCGTCGAGGAATTTTACAGTAGCTTCCAAGCCCACTTTTTTGTAGCATTCCATGACCAGCTCACCCATTTTCTTTTTAGGCAAGCTGTAGTTACGAAACCCTAACTCTCTGGGAACAATAGTATTGAAAATAACTCTTCCTGGGGTAGTTTCAATAATCCCGTTTTCAGTGCGCAATTTTATAGCTTCGTGGATATGAATTCCTTGCCCATAGTGGTCACAGCGCTGGTCATTATCCTTGTTAAACATTGAATAATACCAATTATAACTGCCACTATTAAGAGCAACCAAAACCTCTTCCTCATTAGCAAAGATTTTAGTCTTCATACCATTTTCTTCTGGATAAAAGAGCGGATCGCTCATCAGGTAATAAAGCCCTAAAGTCATATCCTGCGTAGGAGTTGTGCTAGGCTTTCCTGAAGATGGCAAGAAGATGTTATCAGGAGCCATCATCAAAGCTTTAGCTTCAAGCTGAGCTTCAACAGAAAGAGGAACGTGAACAGCCATTTGGTCACCATCAAAGTCAGCGTTGAAGGCTGAGCAAACTAAAGGATGAATCCTAATAGCTTTACCTTCAATAAGTATAGGCTCAAAAGCCTGAATCCCCAAGCGGTGCAAGGTTGGAGCTCGGTTAAGCAATACAGGATGACCTTTAATAATCTCCTCAAGAACATCCCATACCTCAGGTGCTTGACGTTGAATCATCTTTTTCGCTGAGCGAATGGTAAAAACATGATGCTGATCTTTCAGCCTTTTAACAATGAACGGCTCAAAAAGTTCTAAAGCCATAGCTTTAGGTAAACCACACTGATGGAACTTAAGTTCAGGGCCCACCATAATTACCGATCGTCCCGAGTAGTCGACACGCTTACCTAACAAGTTCTGACGGAAACGCCCTTGCTTGCCTTTTAGCATATCGGACAAAGACTTAAGAGGACGATTACCAGCCCCCATTACAGGATGACCATGACGTCCGTTATCAATCAAGGCATCAACAGCTTCTTGAAGCATTCTCTTTTCATTGCGGACAATAACATCAGGAGTTTTAAGCTTCAATATGGCTTTTAAACGATTATTACGGTTAATAACTCTACGATAAAGGTCGTTAAGATCAGATGTAGCAAAACGTCCGCCATCTAGCGGCACTAATGGACGCAAGTCGGGAGGAATAACAGGAATAGCAGACATAACCATCCATTCAGGTTTATTATCTGATTTCACCAACCCTTCAATGATCTTTAAGCGCTTAGCAATCTTCATCCTAGCTTGCATCGACTTTGTCTTGCGCAGCTTAGTTTTAAGGTCCTCCAAGATAACTTTCAAATCTTCATTAGCCAATAGATCTTTGATAGCATCGGCACCGATCATAGCAGTGAACGTTCCTGAGCCCCACTTTTCTTTAGCTTCGCGATATTCAGTGTCATTCAAAAGCTGCTTTCTTTCTAAAGTCGTCTGACCTGGATCAGTAACGACCCACTCTTCATAATAAATAATCCTCTCTAAATCAGCAGTCGTCATTCCAAGGATATTACCGATACGTGAAGGAGTGCTCTTGAAAAACCAAATATGTACAATGGGCACTGCTAAATCAATATGGGCCATCCGCTCACGACGCACTTTAGATAACGTAATTTCCACTCCACAGCGGTCGCAGACAATACCTTTGTGCTTAATTTTTTTATATTTTCCACAAGCACATTCCCAATCTTTGGTAGGACCAAAGACCTTTTCACAAAAGAGTCCACCCTTCTCGGGCTTAAAAGTACGATAGTTTATGGTTTCGGGTTTTTTTATTTCCCCTCGGGACCATTCATTTCTAATAACATCATCCGATGCAATTTGAATAGCCAATTTATCAAAGTTTTCTGAGGCGCTTTGATGTTCTTCCGACATGTAACCTACCTAAATTTGATTTTTTAAATTTCCCTAAGCTACAAGAGCTTATCTAATTAAAACCTGCATAATCGACGATACTATTTATTATCGGCTTCGGCAGTAATAGTGCGTATATCAAGCCCTAAACCTTGCATTTCTTTAATCAAGACATTAAAGGACTCGGGGGTACCTGCCTCAAGCATATTAGCGCCTTTGACAATCGACTCATAAATGCGGGTTCTTCCCATAACATCGTCAGACTTAACTGTCAGCATTTCCTGTAGAAGGTGGGCTGAGCCATAAGCTTCTAAAGCCCAGACTTCCATTTCCCCAAAACGCTGGCCACCCATCTGAGCTTTACCACCCAGAGGCTGCTGTGTTACCAATGAATAAGGACCTACTGAGCGAGCGTGGATCTTATCAGCAACCAAGTGGCTAAGTTTCAACATATAAATATATCCGACAACGACGGAGTTATCAAAACGTTCACCTGTACGGCCATCATAAAGATACATCTTACCGTCATTAGGAATACCTTGTTCCTCCATCATTTCCCAGATTTTGTTTTCAGGGAAACCTTCAAAAACAGGGCTCTGCACATGTATTCCACCTTTATAGGCAGCAAAACCCAAATGGGTCTCCAAGAGCTGTCCCATGTTCATTCGGGAGGGTACACCTAAGGGGTTCAAGATAATCTCTATAGGCTGGCCATCGGGCATATAAGGCATATCAGCTTCAGGAACTAGCTGTGATACGACACCTTTGTTACCATGGCGGCCGGCCATCTTATCACCAACCTGCAGTTTACGTTTTGAAGCAATATAAACCTTGACCTGGCGGATAACCCCTGGTTCTAAGCCTGTATCACCTTTACGGATAGTCTCCAACTCGCTTTTATATTTAGTCTCCAACTCCTGAACACCATGCTCATATTGCATAAGAGTATCACGCAAGATGTCATAGATAGCATTGGAAGGCATAAGCAAGTCTTCAGCACTTTCTTCTTCGATCCTTTCGATCAGCTCTTGAGAGAAGACTGTACCTTCAGGAATAACGATATCAGCAGTGGTACGGTGAACAATAGATTCCGGCGCGGTCTCATTGAGCAATAGAGCCCCTAAACGCTCTCTGCGCTCAAGCTTCAAAGAGTTTAGGCCTTCTTTGTATTCGCGCTGAATTTCTTTCAGTCTAATACTTTCTTCGACAAGCTCTTCTTCAGACTTCGACAAACGATCTCTGCGGCTAAAGACTTTAACATCCATCACTACTCCTTCTGTTCCTGGAGGAGCTGTCAAGGAGGCATCTTTAACATCGGCAGCTTTTTCACCGAAGATAGCTCTCAAAAGGCGTTCTTCCGGGGAAAGCTCGGTTTCCGATTTAGGAGTAATTTTTCCTACAAGGATATCACCGGCTTTAACTTCAGCGCCTATGCGAATAATACCGTCATCGCCTAAATTAGCTAGAGCTTCTTCAGAAACATTAGGAATATCACGAGTAATCTCCTCACGGCCTAACTTAGTATCGCGAGCGGTAAGTTCGAATTCTTCGATATGGACTGAAGTATAGTAATCTTGACGCAAGAGTTTTTCGGAGATGATAATAGCATCTTCATAGTTATAACCACACCAAGGCATAAAGGCTACCAAAGCATTTTTACCCAGAGCAACCTCGCCCTTATCTGTAGCGCTTCCATCAGCGATAATATCTCCAACCTTAATCTCATCACCAACATTACACAATGGACGTTGATTAATACAGCTTCCTGAATTGGAACGAATAAATTTCTTCAGCTTATAAGTCTTCTTTTGAGTAGCATTATCTTTAGCAGCAACTACTATCATATTGCCATCGACATGTTCGATGAATCCATTTTCTTCAGCTACTACTACTGCTCCCGAATCACGCGCAGCTCGCAACTCAAGACCTGTACCTACTAAAGGCGCATCAGTCTTTAAAAGAGGAACAGCCTGGCGTTGCATGTTAGAACCCATCAAAGCTCGGTTAGCATCATCGTGCTCCAAGAAAGGTATCAAACCTGTTACAATCGATACTAGCTGCTTAGAAGAAACGTCCATATGAGTAACTTTATCGACTTCGATTTCGACAGTTTCTCCGTGGTAGCGAGCCCAACAGATCTTTCCACTAAACATGTTAAATTCATCTAAAGGCGCTGAAGCCTGCGCAATAACACATTGCTCCTCGTAATCAGCTGTCATATATTCAATTTCATCAGTAACCACCCCATCTTTAACAACGCGGTAAGGAGTTTCTATAAAACCGAATTCGTTAATCTTAGCATAAGCCGATAAAGAGGTTATCAAACCAATGTTAGGACCTTCAGGTGTCTCGATAGGACAAATTCTACCATAGTGACTGGTATGAACGTCACGAACTTCAAAGCCAGCTCTTTCACGGTTTAAGCCTCCAGGACCTAAAGATGACAAGCGGCGCTTATGAGTAAGCTCTGCTACAGGGTTTGTTTGATCCATAAACTGAGATAATTGAGAACGTCCGAAGAAATCCTTTAGAACCCCTGAAAGACCTTTAGCTGATACAATCTTACCAGGCGTCATAGTATCCGTAGAGAAATCAAAGAGGTTCATGCGTTCTCTGATAATTTTCTCCATTCGCGCCAAACCTATTCGGCACTGATTTTGGATCAATTCTCCTACAGAACGGACACGTCGATTACCTAGGTGGTCGATATCATCAACATTAGTACCTTCTTCATCAGCTTTAAGCTTTACTAGATACTTCAGTGCTTCGATAATATCTTCTTTTTTTAGAGTTACTGTCTCTAAAGCTTCATCAGTAACATCAAAACCTAACTTGCGATTTAATTTATAACGTCCGACTTTACCTAAATTATAGCGTTTGGGATCAAAAAATAAACGCATAATTGCAGAACGCGCATTAGAAAGAGTCGCTGGCTCTCCTGGGCGAAGCTTACGATAAAAATCCTTCAAAGCCGCTTCATAAGAATCGGTAGGATCTTTGGTTAACATTTTAATAATGGGGCTATTTTCATCAGCATTTTCGGCGATTCTGACCATCTTGATGCCAGCATCAGCCATATGCTTAAGCATAGCGGTAGTCAACTTTTCCGAAGCACGCCCATAAATTGCTCCAGTATCTTCATCAGCTACATCTTCGGCTAATATTTTTCCTACCAGCTTAGCAAAATCCTTTTCTGACTTAATCTTAACCCGTCTAGTATTAAAAAATTCTTCGATGATATCAGCATCAGAAGAGTAACCAAAAGCTCTAACGAAAGTGGTAGCTAAAATTTTACGTCGACGTTTTTTGCGATCGATGTAAATATAGATATTGTCGTTGATATCAAAAGAAGCTTCTAACCAACTGCCTCTATAAGGGATAACACGGAAAGATTGTAATACTGTGCCCTTAGGGTGTCTTTCTTGCTCAAAGCAAATTCCAGGTGAGCGATGTAATTGAGAAACAATGACGCGCTCTGCACCATTGATGATAAAAGTACCTTTATCCGTCATAACTGGAATGGTACCCATATAAACTTCTTCTTCTTTAATGCCTGTTTCATCCGTTAGGCGAAACTTCACTTTAAGAGTTACATTATAAGTGATCCCACGACGTATGCATTCTTCAGGATTGTATACCGGCACGCCTAAACTGTAGGATAGATACTCGATGATCGTCTTTTCGTCGTAAGATTTTATGGGGAAAATTTCTTTAAAGACCTCTTCCAAACCAATATTTTCTCGCTCATGAGGCAGCTTGTCGGCTTGTAAAAATTGATTATAAGATTTAACCTGAATCTCTATAAGATTCGGCAAATCGATAATTTCTTTTTTCTCGACAAAACTTACCCTATTAGGTGCCTTCTTCAACATATTATTAAAAACTCCTTAGCTCACAGAATGCTATATAAATTTTCGCATAACCTAGAAAATCGTCCGCGTTATAGATAAAAAGAATTGCAAAACGCGGACCCCGCTCTTATACGGGAGCGGGGAACAAGCCTTCAAAAGCTTGCTCCCCTATAATGCAATGTAAATATTACTTACAATTAAAGCCCTTTAGCAGTAGCTTTACCACCAGCATCTTCGATCTTTTTAACGATCTCATCTGCTTCAGCTTTGCTTACACTTTCTTTTAAAACTTTTGGGGCTCCTTCGACCATTTCTTTAGCTTCCTTAAGTCCAAGGCTAGTCAATTCACGAACTATTTTAATGATTGCAATCTTTTTAGGAGCAGGAACTTCTGTAAGAGTAACTTCAAACTCTGTACTTTCTTCAACAGCTTCTTCAGCAGCTGCAGCTGGAGCAGCTGCAACAGGAGCAGCAGCAACAGCTTCTACACCCCATTTTTCTTCTAGAGCTTTTTTAAGCTCTGCCATTTCCAAGACTGTCAACTCACTAAGCTCATTTACTAGTTTATCTGTTTTGTCACTCACGGCTTTACCTCTCAATTTTATAATTAAAAATAAAAATCTACTTTTATAACCTGGGGTTATTATTCACTTTTTTCTGCTTTTTTCTCTAAGCATACCGGAACACTTGTCAATAATGTATTCATAACCGATACCGTCTGTGCCATCGGTGCGGATAGTACGCCTAACAATTGAGAGCGCATTTCATCTTTACCTGGCAGCTTAGAAAGCTTTTCTACATCTTCAGCGGAATAAAGGATATTGTCGATATAACCTCCGACAAGGTCAAAAACTTTACCATTATCCTTGCTGAACTCCATCATTGTTTTGGTGGATTCGATAGGATCATCTCCGGCAAAAAGTACCCCAATATGGCCTTTTAAATTATCGGCATTAATATCAATATCCGAAGCGTGGCATGCTTTAGCGAAAACTCGCTTAGGAACAACTTCAAATTCTCCACCCTTTTCGTCAATATTCGCCCGAAAGTCAGTAGCCATGTTGGCCGTCAACTTCTCGTACGATGCCATAATAAAGGCTGAAGATGTATCGATCTTGTCCTTGATTGCATCAAGAAGCAGTTGCTTTTCTTTTCTCACGGCTCAACTCCTTTACTGTTTCAACTGGACTTCGCGAGGCTCCAACTTTAGCCCGGGACCCATCGTCGAAGATATTGTTATAGATTGTACATATTGTCCTTTTACAGCAGCAGGCTTAGCACGCCATAGAGCTGCTAGGAAGGTCTTAATATTTTCCACTAGCTTGGAAGCTTCAAAAGATAGCTTACCTACGGCATTGTTAATTACAGCTTGCTTATCGACCTTAAATTCGATTTTACCAGCTTTAAGTTCACCTACTGTTGATGCTACATCCATAGTGACAGTTCCGCCTTTAGGTGTAGGCATCAATCCACGAGGCCCTAAAATTTTACCTAACTTACCTACTTCACGCATCATATCGGGAGTAGCAATAACGGCATCAAAATCGAGCCAGCCATCTTTAATTTTAGTAATATACTCATCGCTTCCAGCGTATTCAGCGCCGGCGTCAAGAGCTTCCTGAACTTTATCTCCTTTAGCCAACACCAATACTCTAAGTGTTTTACCTGTACCATAAGGCAGGCTAACCGTACCACGGACCAATTGATCAGCCTTACGAGGATCGACAGTCATCTTAGCGGAAATCTCGATGCTTTGATCAAATTTCGTAGGAGTACAGCTCTTTAGAATATCGACAGCCTCTTCCAAGGTATAAACCTTGTCGGTATCGAGATCTCTTTTGATGTCTTTAATTCTTTTACTATTCTTAGTCATATGTGCCTCAACTAGTGTTTAATGCCTTCGATTTCTACTCCCATGGAACGGGCTGTACCAATAACCATCTGCTTAGCGGCTTCTTCTGAGCGAGCATTTAAGTCCGCCTTTTTCTGGCTTACGATTTCCTCGACTTGTTCCATAGACAGCTTACCAACTTTATCTCTATTAGGAATTGCTGATGCCGTCTTAATTCCTGCAACCTTTTTGATCAAGTTTGACATTGGAGGTTGTTTTGTGATAAATGTGAAGGACTTATCAGCATATACGGTGATAACTACAGGAAGAACATCGCCTGCTTTTTCTTGGGTACGAGCGTTAAACTCCTTACAAAACCCCATAATGTTAACGCCTGCAGCGCCTAAGGCAGGACCGATAGGAGGAGCGGGGTTAGCCTTACCAGCAGGTATCTGGAGTTTGATAATCTTCTCAATTTTTTTCTTCTTTGCCATTGATCAGCCTTGTATATTAACTCCCCTTAACGGAGAACTTGTTTATTCATATTCATCGACAGAAGAGAGGCGCTTCCGCCTAAGCATCATAGCTCACCCCCAAGGGTGAACAATTGTATTATCCAATTTCAGCATCATCATCGGAAACTTCTTCGACTTGCCAAAGCTCTAAATCGTCGACTCTTGTTTCACGACCGAAAATTGAAACCATAACACTAAGACGTCCTTTATCGGGGAAGACTTCAGTAACTTCACCGACAAAATTAATAAAGACGCCATCGGTGATTTTAACCTTATCGCCTATTTCAAATTGATACTTATGGGTAACCTTTTCCTGCTTTTCTTGAAGTTCCTGAAGGATACTTTGCACTTCTTCATCACTAAGCGGCTGAGGGTTGTCACCCCCCAAGAAACCTATTACTCCAGTGGTATTTTTTATGTATGACCAGGTGGCGTCAGTAAACTCCATCTTCACCAAAAGATATCCAGGCCAAAGGCGCTTCTCAACGATCTTACGTTCGCCTTTCTTGACTTCGGAAACATTTTCCGTAGGCAGCAATATTTCTGAAATTTGCTCGATCATACCGGTAGACTGGCGATTTTCTTCTAAAGTCTTTTTGACTTTTTTTTCGTGACCGGACATCACTTGAACAACATACCAATTATGCATAGTTATTTACCCAGCTATCCATCTAAAAATTATATCTATACCGCTCAAAGCAGTTTGGATTAAAAGGTCAGTAATATATATGGCCATACCAAAAGCAAAAATGGATGCTACGACGATCTTGGTATAAACTTTAAGCTCGTCTTTTGACGTCCAGGAGATTTTTTTGAATTCAGCCTTAAGGTCTCCAATAAATCCAAAAATCTGCTTGCCCGTCATCTTATTGGGATGAACAGTGTTTGTTTTCTTTGCTGCCATTATACTTTTATACCCACTTTTTCAAGCTGACGAGTGCGGAGGGATTCGAACCCCCGACCGGCGACTTTGGAGATCGCTGCTCTTCCAACTGAGCTACACACCCATAAAAATTTATTATTTCAACATAAAGCCGCGGGGATGTTGTAACACCCCCGCGACATCAATCGTTTTACTCGATGATTTCAGATACAGTACCTGCGCCAATAGTATGACCACCTTCGCGAATAGCAAAGCGCATACCTTTTTCCATAGCTACAGGAGCAATCAATTCACCGGCAATTTCAACGTTATCACCAGGCATAACCATCTCAGTGCCTTCAGGAAGGGTAACCGTACCTGTAACATCGGTAGTACGGAAGAAGAACTGAGGGCGATATCCTGAGAAGAAAGGCTTATGACGGCCACCTTCTTCTTTAGTCAAGACATAGATAGTACCTTTGAACTTAGTATGAGGTGTGCAAGTTCCAGGAGCTGCTAGAACCATACCACGCTCAACTTCTGTCTTACCGATACCGCGTAGCAAGACTCCAACGTTCTCACCAGCACGAGCTTCGGTAAGAAGCTTATTGAACATCTCAAGACCAGTAGCAACAGTATCACGAGTATCTTTAAGACCAACGATTTGAATTTTATCGTTAAGCTTGATAACACCACGCTCAACACGACCTGTAACAACTGTTCCACGTCCAGCAATAGAGAAAACGTCTTCGATAGGCATCAAATAAGGCTTATCAACATCACGCTCTGGAGCGATAATCTTTTCGTCAACAGCGTTCATTAGTTTCTTGATGCCTTCTATAGCTTCTGCATCACCTTCTAAAGCCTTCAAAGCAGAACCACGAACAATAGTTACATCTTCATAACCTTTGTCGGCTAGCAGTTCAGCAAGCTCCATTTCTACCAAGTCAAGAAGCTCTTGGTCTTCTTCACCTAGCATATCGCATTTATTCAAAAATACTACGATCGAAGGAACGTTAACTTGGTGAGCCAAGAGAATATGTTCTTTAGTTTGAGGCATAGCACCATCAGTAGCAGCTACTACTAGAATAGCTCCGTCCATCTGTGCAGCACCGGTAATCATGTTTTTAACATAGTCAGCGTGTCCTGGACAGTCAACGTGAGCATAGTGGCGTTTTTCTGTTTCATACTCGACGTGAGCAGAGTTAATGGTAATACCTCTAGCCTTTTCTTCAGGAGTATTATCGATCGATTCAAAAGACCTGAATGCGCCTTCACCATCATCAGACAACACTTTCGTAATTGCTGCAGTAAGGGTCGTCTTCCCGTGGTCAACGTGCCCAATAGTACCTATATTGATATGAGGTTTGTTTCTATCAAAAGTTTCTTTAGCCATTTTTTCCTCCGTTAAGTCGAGAAATACTTTTTGTTGTTATGTTATTATGCTTCTAAAGCTCTGCCCAGAATAGGATTCGAACCTACGACCGCTTGCTTACCATGCAAGTGCTCTACCCCTGAGCTATCTGGGCCTTGTTACAAATTTAAGACAAAACCAGTTTCCAAAACTTAGAAACATCCAAGTTTAGAGGCTTCGATAAAAAAAATCAAGACCAATAATTTTCTTTTTTTTACTACCGCTCACGGTATACAATACGAGCTTTGCTCAGATCATAAGGCGACATTTCTACTGTAACCGTATCACCCACCAAAACTCTAATGTTTCTAATCCTCATCTTTCCACAAAGATGGGCTTGGACTTCCATACCATTTTCCAAAGTGACTAAAAAAGTCATGTTAGGCAAAAGTTGCTCAACTTTGCCCTTTATTTTAATAACGTCTTCTTTCCCCATAAATCCTTTCATACTTAAATAATAAAACCGGGATGGAAATTTAACCTCAACCCAACACTTTATGTCAAGGCTTATAGATACGCTCCCGAAGAACTTTTAATTGTAAAGAGATTGAAATATTAATTACAATAAGTTTATATAAATAGCTAATTTAAATGAATATAAGCTTAGCTTAGCAAAGGAAAATATTATGGCGACAGCACAGATTGGACTAATAGGATTAGCAGTGATGGGGCAAAACCTAGCTCTCAACATCGCTGAACACGGCTACAGAATCAAGGTATTCAACAGAACAACCTCTAAAGTCGATAACTTTCTTGACGGCGAAGCGCAAAATTACCCTATCGATGGGGCTCATACTCTCGAGGAATTAATTGCACAGATTGAGAGGCCGCGCAAAATTGTATTAATGGTCAAAGCAGGCCAACCGGTAGATACTTTAATTGAACAACTAGCCCCCCTTTTAGATGCTGACGACATTATCATCGATGCTGGTAACAGTTATTACAAAGACACTGAGCGCAGATACCGTCAACTAAAAGAGCAAAATCTTTTCTTTATAGGAATGGGCGTCTCAGGAGGAGAAGAAGGTGCCAGGAAGGGGCCTTCTCTCATGCCTGGGGGCGATCAACGCGCCTGGAAGAGCATCAAAGCCATATTTCAGTCTATAGCAGCAAAAGCTGACGACGGGACGCCCTGTTGTGAATGGATCGGAGATGGTGGTTCCGGCCACTATGTTAAAATGGTACACAACGGTATAGAATACGGAGATATGCAAGTAATCGCCGAAGCTTATCAATTATTACGTGAAGGCCTTGGATATAGCTACCAGCAACTTCAAGAAATATTTCAAGAATGGAATCAAGGAGTTCTTGAAAGTTATTTAATAGAGATAACTTCTCGAATTTTTGCTGCCAAAGATCAGGATGGTTCTCCTATGTTGGAAAAAATTTTGGATGTCGCTGAGCAAAAAGGTACCGGATTGTGGAGCTCTCAAGATGCTTTAAACTTAGGAATACCGCTGACATTGATCACCGAAGCAGTTTTTTCTCGCCAGCTTTCAGCTTTCAAAACTCAACGCAGTGCTGCTGCTAAAATCATACCTTCCCCCTCAAAACCCAATCCCCTACCGCTATCCGCCGATGATGTCCACAATGCTGTTTATGCTGCTAAAATTATAAGTTATGCTCAAGGCTTTATGCTGTTATCTTCTGCTTCTAATAAACATCAATGGCAATTGAATCAAAGTGTTATCGCCAAAATCTGGAGGGCAGGTTGTATTATAAGAAGCCGCTTCCTCGATGAAATCGCCGATGCTTATCAAGATAACCCAGGCTTACCTTCATTAATTTTCGACCAGCGTTTTATCCAAGCTATTAAAGAATGCCAGAACAGCTGGCGCAATACTCTTGCCTGGGGAGCTTTCCAAGGGATCCCTCTACCCGCTATTAGCTCTGCCCTAGCATTCTATGATGGTTTCCGCTCGGAGCAATTACCTTCTAATCTCATTCAAGCTCAACGCGACTTCTTCGGAGCTCATACCTTCCAGCGAACAGATAAGCCCTTGAAATACTATTTCCACCATCTTTGGGATAATTAAACCCCACGAGTGTAATCTAACCACGGAGTTTATTGAAATAGCGGTGCTGCAGAACTAGGAGTCTGATGATTCTATAAAATACATGATGCCCCTCTAATCTTCGAGCATAAGGCTTAAGAAAAACTGGGGCATCACGTGTTTAAATATTACCTACTCACAAGAGGGACAAAACTAACTCGACAAAGCTTCTCGCTAGAGTATTCTTCATCATTTGTTCTAATAATTTTCATAAGATCCTGCCCCCAAACATCTCCTATAGGAATAATAAGGCACCCTCCGACAACAAGCTGCTCTAAGAGTTCCTGGGGCACCTCTGAAGATGCTGCCGCTACAATGATAGCATCATAAGGCGCTTCTTCCTGGCATCCCTGAGTGCCGTCTCCGACAATTAAACGAAGGTTACCATAGCCTAATTCTTTCCAAACTTTTTGAGCTTTAGCTGCCAGATCAGGCAATTGTTCGATAGTGACAACGCTGCGAGCAATTTGTGATGCTACCGCTGCGGCATAACCTGAACCGGTACCAATTTCCAAGACTTTACTTTCCCCATTAAGTTCAGCAACTTGAAGCATAAAGGCTACCATATAGGGCTGGCTGATGGTCTGCCCTTCACCGATAGGCAAAGGAAAATCATAATAAGCAAAAGGAATTTCGTCATCAGGTACAAACTTATGGCGAGGTACACTGCCCATAGCATTTAAAACAGCAAGGTCATCGATTCCTCGGGATTGTAGCTGTTCGATGACCATCTTTAGGCGTCGCTCTTTAAAATTTTCGACAACCATAGCATCTTGTTCCTGTTGTTAGTCTTAATATAACTAATATTACTTGATTATGACCAAGTCAGGGATTAATGCAAGATTTTTACAACCTCTCTACATAGACGCTGTGTTTCTGAGAAAGTGGCCAATTGAGGTGCTTCTTCCAAAGATACCCACCGAGCATCAGCAACTTCTTCAGGTGAAATTTCAAGTTCCCCATCAACTTCGGCTAAAAAGTATAAGGCCTTTTTAAATATTATTTGTTTATCACGCTCGAACTGATAATGTTCTTCAAGAGGTGCTAATTCAAAGTAACGCGCAACATATAAACCAGTCTCTTCACCGAGCTCACGGATGGCGGTTTCCTTCTCCCTCTCCCCTACCATTGGCCTGCCTTTAGGAAAAGCCCAATGCCCTTTTTGGTGAAGAATCATTAGCACCTTCCATTCACCTTCTTGCTTAATCAGAGGAATAATACCATAAGAGTATTCTATCATGGTCGAAAAGGCGCTAATATTATTGATGAATTATGTCCTCCAAAACCAAAAGAGTTGGAAATCGCTGCATTGATACTATGCTCTTGAGAAGCTGTCGAAACCCCTAAACCGCTGATCTCAGCCTCAGGATCTTCCAAGTTTAAAGTAGGGTGTATAACACCTGTTTGAATAGCTTTAATAACTGCTATAGCTTCTAAACCGCCAGCAGCTCCTAATCCATGGCCAATCATCGACTTAGTAGCATTCATTTTAAGATCGGGGTTACTTCCAAGCACTTCGCGGATAGCTTTAACTTCTGCTACATCCCCCGCTAGTGTTGAAGTAGCATGAGCATTGACATAGTTAACCTCTTCGGCAGAAATTCCACCATCTTCTAAAGCCATATTCATACAATTTATTGCTCCTACCCCCTCAGGATGAGGCTCCGTCATATGGTAGGCGTCACAAGTCATTCCTCCACCAATATATTCAGCTAAGATTGTAGCGCCTCGAGCCTGAGCATGCTCTAAACTCTCCAAAACCAATACGCCTGCTCCTTCTCCCATCACAAAACCATCGCGATTTTTATCCCAAGGCCGCGAAGCATTTTCAGGGTTATCATTACGTTGAGAAAGAGCTTTGCAAGCAATAAATCCTGTAAGCCCTATAGGATTAATAGAAGCTTCACCTCCACCGCAAAGCATCACATCGGCATCACCCTTTCTGATATGATTAGCAGCAGCTACAATACAATAGTTGGCCGTAGCACAAGCTGTCGACATGGAATAGTTCGGGCCCCTAAAGCCTAAATCCATAGCTACCAGAGCACCACCCATATTCGTTATGGTATAAGGTATAAAAAAAGGTGTAATTCGACGATAGCTCTTTGTTAAAAGAGTTTCTACCCCATTAGCAAAAACTGACATGCCTCCCATACCTGATCCAATCACAGCTCCGCAACGATTTGGAGAATCAACACCAGAATCCAAGCCTGCACTTTCCGCAGCTTTGCGTCCTGCCACCATAATATAAGCTATACAAGGATCTACCCTACGAGCTTGTTTAGGATCAATATAACCAGTAGTATCGAAATCCTGCACAGGAGCAGCAATCTTTGTAGGATAATCATCGACAGGAAAACTGCTGATAGTTTTAACGCCGCTTTCTCCAGCAACTAATTTATTATGAAAGACATCAACATCACTACCGAAGGCAGAAACTAGACCCATTCCGGTGACGACAACGCGTTTTTTGGACATTTTAACTCCTATGATTAGTTATTAATCGGTGTTGATATCAAGCTCGACTAGCTCAGCTTCTGGCCATAGTCGCTCTAAGCGATAATATTCACGAAGCCCCGGCCCAAAAATATGTACCATAACCCCCCAAAAATCTATAGCTACCCATTCGCCGGCATTTTGTCCTTCAACCATCTGAGGCTTAACACCCTGATCTCGAGCAACTTCTATAGCTGTTTTAGCTATAGCTTGAACGTGCTTATCGATATTTCCTTCAGCGATTAAATAATAATCGGTCATCGAGGACAATCCTCGAACATCTAGGGCTAAAATATTAAAGCCTTTTTTATCGTAAATAGCTTGTGCTAAACTCTGTAATAGATCCATCGCAATATTCAGTATTAATAATTAAAGGTTAAAATATAAGCCATGATAGTAAATATAGTCTAGAACTTTCGCCGGAACTAAATGGCCACAGTACTTCCGAGCATTTAAGCGCTCTCTAACTATGGTACTACTTATTTCCATCAACAAAAGATCTGTTAAACCTGCCTCTATAGCTTGATTTATTTTGTCATTAGGACCATTGCGCCAAGGAGCATGGCTACGCCTAGCTATCAAAGGCTGAGCCAAATCAACAATCTTTTCAGGCTGATGCCAACGATGAAGATTGTCGGCGGAATCTTCACCTAATAAAAGGTAAAGCTCGCGGTGGCTATCCTCTATTTGCTCTAGGGTTTCGACAGTATATGAAGGCCCTTGACGCTTTAATTCCAAATCGACAACTCTTGAATTTGGAATTTCATCAATTACGGCCTGTAACATATTCCAGCGATGATTATCAGCAATAGGAGGATACTCTTGCTTATGAGGCGAGATCAATGCCGGGCAAAACCACACCTCATTTAAACCATGAGCTTCCTGTAGCCCTACCGCTAAGTTAAGATGGCCAAAATGCAAAGGATCAAAAGTTCCGCCATAGAGGCCTACCTTAACTTTTTTAGACATTAAAAAGCAGCTCCCGATATTTAGGTAGAGGCCATAAAGCATCGTCAACTTCAGCCTCTAAAATATCCAAACATTCCCTCAGCTCTACGATCAAAGGTTTAACTTTCTGACAGTAATCAAAAACATTATGAGCCTGAGTACGCTGCTCGGACAATTTATCGCAAGCGAGCTGAGACTCACTGATATGTTGCACTAAACTAGCTAGCCAGCGTTTTTGCTGTTCTAGAGGTTCTCCTGGAATCACCTTGCCGACATTTTTAATGCTCTTAGCACATTTATTTTGATAGCCTAGCGCCGCTGGAATTAACTGATTGCGAGCAATATCTTCTATCAATTTAGCTTCAATGTTGATGGTTTTTGCATAAGCGTCCGTAAAAATTTCATAACGAGCATTAAGCTCTTCACGAGTTAAAATACCTTCAAAAATCTTAACTGTTGCAGGATTCTTAAGAACCTCAAAGGCCTCAACAGAATTAGTGAAATTAGATAGTCCTCGCTTACGTGCTTCTTGAAGCCATTGTTCACTATAATTATCACCAGAAAAACGAATACTCCGTGAGCGCTTCAGGTATTTTTGCAACACCGGCATAACAGCTTCTGTTAAATCGTTATTTGACATCCGATCTTCTATTTCATCAATAATTTTATTAAGGCTATCAGCTACAATACAGTTGATAACTGTAATAGGGAAAGCACAACTAGATGAAGAACCAACTGCACGAAATTCAAATTTATTACCTGTAAAAGCAAAAGGCGATGTACGGTTACGATCGGTATTATCTTTAGAAACATCAGGGATTTCTAATACGCCTAAGTCATAAGAACATCGAGAAGCCGACTTATGCTGACGACAATGTTCGATATTATCCAAAAGGTGCTCAAGAGCTTCTCCCAAATAGACTGACATTATTGCTGGAGGAGCTTCATCTCCCCCTAATCTCTCATCATTGCTAGCAGACCCAGCTGAAGCTCTTAGAAGATCAGCATGTTCGTAAATCCCATTTATAACCGCCGTCAATGCTACTAGAAATTGCAAACTATTTTCAGGGGTATCGGTAGGATCCAAAAGATTTAATCCTGTATCTGTTTGGATTGACCAGTTATTATGCTTCCCAGAGCCATTAACTCCAGCAAAAGGCTTTTCGTGCAAAAGGCATTTTAAATTATGTTTTTTAGCTATCCTGCCCATCAATTCCATCAAAGCAATATTATGGTCAATACTTGCAGAGGCTTTTTCATACATTACCGCAATCTCATGTTGGGCAGGAGCAACTTCATTATGTCTAGTTTTCACAGGTATGCCCAACTCTAAAGCAGCATTTTCAAAATCACACATATAAGAAAGTACTCTGTCTTTGACGGTCGCAAAATAGTGGTCTCCAAGCTCCTGACCTTTAGGAGGTGGAGCGCCACAAACTGTCTTACCCAAAATCACCAAGTCAGGACGCAAATTATAAAGAGCACGGTCAACTAAGAAATACTCCTGTTCACAACCTAGCATTGAATACACCCTACCGGCCTCAAGCCCCATAAGTTTGAGGAGTCGCTGCATAGCTTTATCAAGCTTATTATCAGAGCGAAGCAGGGGGATCTTATTATCCAAAACAGCCCCTGTCCATGAAAAAAACACCGAAGGTATACACAAAGTTATCCCATCACCTGCTTTCCAGACAAAAGGCAGCGAAGTAGGATCCCAGCCTGTATAACCACGAGCTTCATAAGTTGTTCGCAATCCTCCGGAAGGAAAAGAGGAAGCATCAGGCTCCCCTTGAATCAGCTGTCTACCAGAAAAGCTAGCTATAACGTTGTCAGGAGTATGCCACTCTATGAAAGCATCATGTTTTTCAGCAGTAGTGCCAGTAAGAGGATGAAAGATGTGTGAATAATGGGTGGCTCCTAAACCAACGGCCCAATCCTTTAAAGCTTCGGCGATTATATCAGCATATTCAGCTTTAATCTTCGCCTTCGAAGCCATAGCATCAAGAAGGTTACTATAAACCTTCGGCGGCAGATTTCTCTCCATGATACTACGCTTAAAAACATATACTCCAAAGCGCTTAGCCATCTCTTCATAGCCTTCTTCATTAACAGTAGGTACTCGAGACGCAGCTTCTTGTAAAGCATGAAAACGAGCTGTAGACATAACCCCTCCCTATGTTTTTATAATTTGCCACCCCTTCTGCTGTGCAACCTCTTGAAGGAGTTTCGTTGGATCAACAACTATGGGATTGCCCACAATTTCTAACATAGGTTGATCAACATGACTATCAGTATAAGCAGTAACATTGCTTAGAGGTATGCCCATCTTTTTAGATAAATCCGTGACATAAGCAGCTTTAGCAGAGCCATCGACTGTTTTATCGACAGCATTTAAAACCCCCTCATCATCGATGAGGTAGCTGGTTCCCTCCCATTCATCAACTTCTAAACGCTTAGCAATAGGACCTACGACAAAAATAGGGGAATTAGAAAGTACTACAGTATAGTGACCAGCACGTTTAGCTCGCTCAAGAGCATCAACTATAGGAGCTTTTAAGATAGAGGAGAATTTTTTTGTAACAAACCCCTCTACCAATGGACGGTATTCCTCGATATTCTTGCCTTTGAAAAGCCTACGAAAGACTTGCTGATGCAAATCCTCCAAAGGGGTGTTGAAGTATTTATGGCGCAGATAACCACTAAACCAAGAATAGAGGTCTATCAGTGACATCCTTCCACGCCAAAACAAATACATTCCAAAGCGAAAACTAGAATTTACACTAAGTAAAGTATGGTCAAGATCAAAGACACTAATATACTTATGAGCACTCACCCTTAAGCCTTATTACGAAGTTCCTGGATCTTTTGTTCAATATCTTTAATGCCTTCGCTGATCTTGTCTAGGCGCTGCTTCTCTTCACTGATCAGCTCGCTATACTGAATGGCCTTTTCAAAATCCAAGCCTGAAGCCGCTTTTGAGCGTTTATACTCGTCGAGCTGCTTTTTCACCTCTTTGCGTGATTCACGCCGCTGATCGCGGAGAGTATTCAGGTTTTCCAATGCTTGGCGGTCATCGGCAGATAAAGCTAGTAGAGCTTCTTCTTTTTTATCGACAATCAAATCCTTGATAGAAACTAAAAGACGCTCAAAAGGCACTTGTTCCGATTTCCTGAAATCACCGCCACGTATATCAATAAGAATAGCATCTCTTTCCGCTTCGATCTCGGCAACTTCCATCTGAGCAGCATTATCTTTAAGGCTTTGAATCCTATCTTGAAGCTTTTTTTCGCTTTCTTGCTTTTTCTTAAGTTCTTCAGCAACTTTAGCTTTACGCTCATCCTCTTCAGCTTTTAGCTGTTCATTGATAGGCTGACGCAACTCCGCAATCTTTTCTTTAAGCTTTTTAACCTGTTCTGGTCCAAGCTCTACTTTCCTCATATCTTTCTGAATAACCCCTAACCGTTTATTGGTTTCAGCAAGGGAAAGTTGCTTATTTTGATACTGTTCTTCAATGCCTGCGAGCTGCTCCATGATCTTATCAGCATTGGCCTGATAAACTTCCCGCATAGCGAATCGCTTCTGCTTACGGTCTCGCTCCTGATCTTTGATACAGTCCCAGCACTCGCTAAGTTTTTTACGCGTAGTTACAAAAGCCTGGGTATTAAGAGTTAAACTTTTCGCAGCAGACTGAAGGGCTTTAATCTCCTCGCGCAAAACATATAAAGGACCACGAATATTATCATCAGAAAAATATTGATTAACATATGCATTAACATCTTCGATAAAGCGATCGCTAAGTTGCTTGATAAGCTCTTTACGCCTAGGGAAGACTTTATCACCTGCTGCGGACAAGCGTTTAAAGAGTTTATTCTTTTGCCTAATACGAATATCTGTTTTGATAAGCTCTTTACGCAGAGCATTAATCCTGCTAGCATAAGCGTTTAACAAGACTAATTTCTGCTGCAGAGGACGGTAAAAATCCGTGTTGCTACGCAGAACTTCAGATTTTTCTGTAAACTCTACACCGGACACCTCTTGCTCGATATTCTCCAGACCCTTTTCAATATCAGCAATAGCAAGCTCAATCTGCTCAGCAGCAAAAGCCGACTGCTCGTTGACCAATTCACGTAAGCGACGAGCTTCTCTAGTTAGCTGATCCAGCTGAGCCCATCGTTCGGATCTCTGATTGCCTTCAATTTCTTGGGACTGATAAACAGGAAGCACTAACTTGCGGACCACCCAAAATTCTTTTAAATGCGGACCAGTATGGCTTGCCAATGCTTGTCGTAAATAATCTAATGCTCTATCGATCTTTTCCATAGGCGTCGCAAGTGCTTCAAACTGAACTTGGAAATCTTCACTAGAAATAAAATCATCATCGGAAGATTTATCCGACGCTTCTTTAGCACCTTCTTCACTAACAGGAAGAGCTTCCTCTGCAACGGCTTCCTCTACGACGGCTTCCTCTACGACGGCTTCCTCTACGACGGCTTCCTCTACGACGGCTTCCTCTTGCTGTTCTAAAGAGACTCCTTCATCAAGCAAGGGTTGTTCTCCTGGATTATCTTGGGGATCATAAAGGTGTTCTTGATCTTCGGTCATTGTAAAATCTTCTCTTCTTGGGTGGTTTCTAAAAAAATTTAAGTCTTTAATGAAAAACAGCAACGGAATTAAACCTTAAAGCATATTACCTATAGAGTTTTTTGTAAAGAGCTATACTTGCAA
>JBNJDP010000014.1:0-37526 GCA_051744985.1 Chlamydiota bacterium
TGCTCATCCTTTTTTTCCTCATGATTAACATCTCCTTTATTATAAATGAGATGCTTTTTCTCCTAAACTACCCTGTCTAAATTTCGGGGGTCATTATACCAATAGACTGAAAAATATTATTGGAAATATCAAATTGAGACATCAGGCTTCCTGAATTTTACTGCTTTCTTTAATCAGATTATGAAGGTTGTTATTTTTTTGCTAATAAATTTTATCATATGTAAGAAAGTAAGATTCCTTGATAAAAAGTTGCTGATGGACTAGATTAATTCCTTCTTATTT
Source organism: Chlamydiota bacterium (assembly GCA_051744985.1). Classification (GTDB taxonomy): domain Bacteria; phylum Chlamydiota; class Chlamydiia; order Chlamydiales; family JABHNK01; genus JBNJDP01. The sequence goes on from JBNJDP010000014.1 coordinate 283, forward strand.
TATTGTGCTTTTAGAGATAAAGCTTTCATAAGATATCGATAATAGAAATATAAAAGAGGTCATCTATGTCTCATACTCTGTTTACTTCGGAATCGGTGACTTGTGGTCACCCCGATAAGGTGGCGGATCAAATTTCCGATGCCATTCTCGATGCTTGCCTAGAACAAGATCCTGCTTCTCGAGTAGCTTGTGAAGTTCTCGTAACCACAGGGCTGGTAATCTTAGCAGGAGAAATTACTACCAAAGCAATAGTGGATTTCCAAGGTGTTGCTCGCAATACTATCAAAAAGATCGGTTATGATGATCCTGCTATAGGCTTCGACTATGACTGCTGCGCGGTAGTAACAGCATTAAACAAGCAGTCGCCGGATATATCTCAAGGTGTTTCTGAGGGGCAAGGGCTTCATAAAGAGCAAGGTGCTGGTGACCAGGGAATGATGTTTGGCTACGCCTGTGATGAAACCCCAGAATTGATGCCTATGCCGATCATGCTTGCTAACCAGCTAGTGGCAGAGCTGATACGCCTCAGGGTTTCTAAAGAGCTTCCCTACCTTAAACCTGATGGTAAGACACAGGTTACTATTGAATACGATGCTGCTGGCAAGCCTTTAAGAATCCATACGGTAGTAATCTCCACTCAGCATACTGATGATGTTACTTACGAGACCATTGCTGCGGATCTAAAAAAGATGATAAAAGATGTCGCTCCTAAAGAGCTGCTCGATGATGAGACCATCATCTATGTTAACCCTACCGGCCGCTTTGTTATAGGAGGCCCCAAAGGTGACTGTGGTTTGACAGGTAGAAAAACTATTGTCGATACATACGGCGGAATGGGTAGCCATGGTGGCGGAGCTTTTTCAGGTAAAGACCCTTCTAAAGTCGATCGCTCAGCATCTTATGCTGCTCGTTATGCTGCTAAAAATGTCGTAGCTGCTGGTCTCGCCAAGCGCTGTGAAATTCAGCTAGCTTATGCTATCGGAGTAGCTAACCCAGTATCGGTGAAAGTTGACACGGAGTATACGGGTGTTTTCAGTGATGAGATTCTTTCTCGAGCTGTTGAAACGGTCTTCGATTTTACTCCATCAGGAATTATTAGCGAGTTGAACTTGCTGCGTCCAATATATAGTGATACCGCCTACGGGGGACATTTTGGCCGCCTGAGCGAAAACTTTACTTGGGAGCGCACTGATAAGGTTGAAGAACTTAAAAAAGCCGTTATAGAAATCGAGCGTCAAATGGGTTCTGAAGCTGTCGATCAGCCTGTAACATTATAACCTGTAGAAGGTTAGGCTGTCAATTACGGGTAAAAAGCCCCCTTGTGCGCCCTTATGCACAAGGGGGCTTTTTTTCGTTGTTTTTCTAAGAGGTCAATGATTTTCAGGGGTCTGTGCAATTATTTTTGATAAATAGTATAAACAACGAGTATTGCTATTTGCTGCACGTGGTGATAAAGATATCATCTTCATAATCAACACCTGAAGTTAATCTATACCCCGTGACCACTTACTTATTTTTATAATTGGGCTTTCATCACCTTATCGATAGGTGCTTTAAGAAAATGCTCTCCTTGCTCTTTGAAGCGTTGAGGGTCACCAGATGTGTAATACAGAGAAGATCCTGGCCCTTGAAGATTGTAGATGTCATTAGTATGGAGGCTTCTTTGTACTTCCAATGCACAGGCATGGGCGGAGTCGATAAGTCTTACCCCCGGTCCCAGGGTATCCTGAATTGCATTTTTTAGAAGAGGGTAATGTGTGCAGCCTAGCAACGCAGTATCGGGATGATTTTCATGCATAATGGGGGCTAAGTATTCTTTAACGATTAATTTAGCGGCAGGGTGGTCGACAAAGCGCTCTTCGACCAATGGTACAAATAGAGGACAGGCAATAGAAGCAACTTCCGCTTCGGGAAAACGTTGTAATAGCCGCTGATGATAAGCCCCTGAAGCTATGGTTGCTTTAGTCCCTAAGACGGCAATTTTACGAGTTGTATCGACAAGGTCGATAGCAGGGTCGATAACACCGATTACAGGGACTTTTAAAAAGTGCTTTAACCTTTCGAGGGCGAAAGCCGACGCGGTATTGCAGGCTATTACCAGTAACTTAATATCTTTTTCTAAGAGGAAAAAGCTGTTTGTTATCGAGTAATGAAGGATCGTCGATGGGCTCTTATCTCCATAGGGAACATTAGCGCTGTCACCCAAGTAGATGATATTTTCGTTGGGCAGAATATGGCGTATGGCTTGCATGACGGTTAAACCGCCGATTCCAGAGTCAAAAATCCCGATAGGATGGCATCTTTTATCGTCGGTCACGTTATTCAGGGATTTTTAGTTCTTGACCGACGACGATGAGATCGGATTTTAAGCGGTTGATTTTCTTTAAAGCTTCTATCGAGGTGTTATAGCGTTTGGCAATTTTGTCCAAGGAGTCTCCCGACCTTACCTTATGGGTTTTACCTGTGGCTATCGGCTTATTTTCTACTAGAGAAGTAAGAAGGTTGATGCTATCAAAGAGTTTGGTGATACGCTGATTCTGGGTGTTTATATTTTTTTCAATGGTATTAATTTTACCTTTGTATTGTTCCAGAGAGTTAGCAGTGAGATTGGCGTGGTCTTGCAAGCGACGGATGTCGGCAGGGAACTTGTCTAGACCTTTATTAAGGGTGGCGAGTTGTTGGTCTAAACGTTGGTAGTGATCTTGAAGACTTTTTTGCTCGTTGGTAATTTTGTCTAGGTTAGTGTTAATATTAGCCAAGTTATTTTGAAGCTTCGTGACCTTACCTTCTAAAATTTCCATCTCGACGTTGTGGCTGTTGAGCCGATAGTTTTGATCGTCAACGGAAGCTTGCAACTTTTGGACTCTGCTAGACGTAGTGTCGAGCTGCTGGCGCTCAGCATATTCTACCGATGAGCACGATGCTAATAAAGATGCTAAGAGGGTGATCGTTAAGCTTGTACCCAGTTTCATAAGTTCTCCGATGTTTATCTGGTATACAATTTAAATTCTGCTCGACGGTTCAGCTTTAGAGAAGCTTCGTCATTCCCCATGGCTACAGGACGTTCCTTTCCATAAGAGATGGTGAAAATGCGATTCATATCGACACCATTTTTGATTAACAGGTTGCGTACGCTGTTAGCTCTGCGGGTTCCCAAAGCCAAGTTATAGGCCGATGTTCCGCGTTCACAAGTATGTCCTTCAATAAAGAGATATACATTAGGATGCTTTTTTAGGTATTGGGCAATGTTGTCGATAATCATGGAATTTTGCCCGCCCTGGATGCTAGCTTGATTGAGGCTGAAATGAATAGTATTGAAAATGTTGCTAACATTAAGAGCGTTAGGGTCCTTGAAGCCACTAATACTAGGTAAATCGCTGCCGCTCTCTCCAGGTGCTTCTCTGGATTGTGGAATGGAGCTATCTTCGGTGATAGTTTCTAATACCGACTGATCACCTAGTGCTAAGCGGTTGTATACATCTTCGTCGCGTAGAGGGATAAAGTCTTCTTCGGGAGGGCCAGCAAACTCTTGGTGTGAAGATATCTCACGCGATTCTCCGTCTTTTCCTAATAAAGACCAAAATCCTTTATTGGCGTAGCGCCCTGCCGTTTTGGTATCTTCCCAAACTTCGGATTTCGAGCGCTGACAACCCATAAAAAACAAGACGCATATCAGGCTCGGAAGTAAAATGGCTATTTTTTTTGTTGATTTCATAATTTCCTCAACTTTGCTTTTATGTTATATCCTAGGATTTATAGCTGCTTGCTTAATCTTTTTAAAGGTTTTTCTTCTTCTAATGATTCCTTAGGAATATTTTTTAGTAATAGGTTCCCAGAAAGGAAATCTTTTCTCCCCATCACCCGAGCTGATTTTAAGGGGGTGAGGCTGGTTTAAATTGACAATATAAAGATCGCTGGCAAAAGGGGTCGATGAGTTGAATACAATATGTAGACTGTCGGCAGCCCAGCAAGGGTTTTCTTTGTGGCCTGAACCAGTAGTGATTTGTTTTTCTTCGTTGGTTTCAAGATCGTAATACCATAGCTGCCGCACTCCGTTGGTCATAGAGCTGTAAGCGATTTTTTTTCCATCGCGCGACCATGAGGGGCTGGTATTTTCGCGGTTTTGCTTTGTTATCAGCGTGGCTTTGATATCAGTAATTTTTCGTGGTGCTTCCATAGAAGGGACGTCCATAACATATATTCTTGGGGAGCCGTCTTTGTTGGAGACAAAAGCTAATCGTTTCCCATCAGGGCTAAAGGTAGGAGAAGCTTGGGTTCCCCGGCGAGTAGAAAATATTTGCCGCGGCTTACCCTGAGGGCCTACCTCTGGGTTGAAAGATTGTAAAAAAAGGTCAGCATTGCCAGTGACATCGCTAATAAAGGCTACTTTATCGCGTTGTGGAGAAATTGCCGGCATCAATTGGTTACCGCGCAGGTAGCTGAAGCGTTGACCTCTCCCATCTTGCAAAGTGGCGACAAAAATCTTGGGCTGGCCGATGCGGTAGGAGACATAAAAAAAACTGCCACTAGAATAACCAGGATTAGGAGGAACATATACAGGGGTGATAGCATATTCATTGAGATTAGTAATTTGGTGGGCATTGTAGCCATCATAGTCACTTTCCCAAATTTCAGATACCCAACGGCTAGAGGGTGTTCCTGGGATGCTGCGAGTACGTAAGGAATATAGTATTCTAGTGCTAGCAACACCTTCGGTGTTGAAGAAAATTTTATGAGCTAGGTCGGCAAGTTGGTGGACTTTGTGGCGGTCGGAACTCATTTCACCAGATAAAGCAATATTGGTGATAACTTTGCTGGTAGAGCCTTTGAGGTCTAAAAATTTTGCAGAAAGCATCCTGTCATTAAAAAATAACTTAACGACGTATTTAACATTGGACTGATTCCACTTTTCGATGTTCCAAGGGGTGTCGAGATTTTCCTGTAATGCTAGCTGTTCTTTACTTTCAGTTTGGGGAACTACCATTGTGCGACCATTATGGTTGAAGTCGAAGGTAACCACTTCTTTAAGATCCTGGAGGTATGAGGTGGAAAAAGAGCTGTTATCTTGGTAGGCGGCGCTTAGATACAAGGGGTCGAGGCGGATATTGGTATCTAGTGAGACTTCTATCTGATCATCGTTCCAGGAGTTATCACTATAGCAAGCGTGGATAACAAATAAGCTAGTGATTAGCGCAATAATCTTTCTGGCATTCATGATCGTTTCCTATATTTTATTATTCAAAACAATATTAAAAGTCTGCTGCTCTTCTCCCCGAAACGATATTCCAAAGCTAGGAAGGGTCATATGTTCGAGGGCTTTGCGGACATAAGCTTCGTTATTAGAGTTCTCCGAAAATATGATCTGGAGGTCTCTTAGTGAGCCGTCACGACCTACAGTGATACTTATCTTTACCTGTCCGTATTCCGGCAGCTTTAGCGCACTCTGGAGTTGGCTAATTAAACTATTAGTATAAGTATTCTCCAGATCAGTGAATTTTTTGTCGCTATTAAATTGTTCATCGATACTCAATTTAGCTATAGGCTGGGGATTTTTTATAGCCTTTTTTTCTGGAGGGGTGTCGAAAGAGGTCTTTTCAAAGGTATCCATATTGTGTTGGAGCTCTTTTAATAGCCTAGCTTTTTCTGCAGAAAGCTTTTCTTTTTTATGCGATGAATAAGGCTTCTTGGGCGAAGTCGCTTTTTCTGGGGTAGCTTTTTTCGTGGGTGGGGAAGGGGGCTTGGCTTTTTTGGGGGTGGTTTTTGGGGCCGGCTGAGGAGGAGATATCTTTATGGTGTTAACCACCAACTTCTGAGGTTTAGGTGGGTTGGCGTTGCTTTTAGAGGTTGCTATGAGAGTGGTAATAACAAAAAAATGTATCCCCAACACAATCAGCACTGCTTGGAAGCGGTAAGGATAGGAATACCGCCATAAGCGTAGCTTTTGTAGCAGGGGGTAGGCAAGGTGCTTAGCCCGGTTGTAAAATGACATCCATCTCCTCAAAACCCGTTGCTTCGACAATATTTTTTATCGACTGATAAGTGCCGAAAGAAGCTCGCTTGTCATGGAAAAGTTGGACCATCTCGTGAGGATGGTAGTTTTTAGCATCTCGTAGTTCCGCTTTCAGCTGAGAAAGAGATATCATCTGTTTATTATACCAAATAGTATCATCATGGTGGACGTGGATGCTGATAGAACTGCGGTCCCTGACGCTAGTCGAAGATTTTTGAGGTGATTGGCTAGCATTGGCCAGGATAACTTTGTCAAGTTCCAGCATTGGAGCTATCACGATAAACATGATTAACACCACAAAAACTACGTCTATTAGAGGCGTTAAGTTTATCCCCGTCTCTTCCGGCTCTCTGTTGTTGATTAACTTGCCCCGGCGATACATTTTAGCTAAGATCCACTTTACGGTATTGCATTTCTACTGCTGCCAGCATTACGGTCGAAAAGTGCTCCATGTCACTGTCGAAAGCCTTGATGCTGCTTTTAAGATAATTATAACTTATCAGCACTGGGATGGCTACAAGAAGCCCCAAGACGGTGGTCGAAAGAGCCATCGATAATCCGCCAAGGACCATCTCATTGGTTTGGCTAAAGCCGTAAGATTGTAATTCGGCGAAAGTTACCAGGATACCCCATACTGTGCCTAGCAAACCTAAGAATGGTGCTAGGCTGACCGTCGTCGCCAGGATGAAGAGGTTTTGCTCGAGTTTTTTGCTTTGGCTGGAGATTTCTGACATTAAGTGAGATTCTATCAGCCCTATATCCGAGGCTGAAAGGTAGTTAGCGGTATTATCTTTGTCGGCTTCGTTCTCCTGTTGGAAGGAAAGGCGGTTTTTTTTAAGAATGTCGATGGTATGCCTTTTAAGAACTTGGTAGATCTCTCCAAAAGCATTAGAAGCTTCTTGGTCTTTGGGTGATCTATGATAAGAAATTCCCAAAGGATGAAATTGTGATTTTTCAAAAGCCTCTTTGAATACCTGAGAGTTCTGGCGGGTTTTTTTAAGGATCTTGATTTTGTAAACCATCACTATCCAACTTAGGATAGATAGGGTTATCAAAGCTATAAATATCAACTTCCCGAAAGCATCGGATTGGGCATAAGATTGAAAAAAGGGATTACTACCTAACAGCACAAAATTTCCTGACATATTCATTACTCGTTATTCTTGAGGAAAACAATAAGTACCTCATAAAGCACCTATTTTGTCAAGAAAGGGTAGCTCAAAATTAAAGGTTGACGGCAAGTGTGTTGCTTCAATAGATTAAAATTAAATTTTATTTGGGAGGTAGAGGTATGAATTACTCTAAACAAGAAAAAAAATATGAAGAGTTAAGTCCTTTTGAGCTTAAAAATAAGTTGATATCTATGGCCAACAGCAATAATGAGAAGCTCATGTTGAATGCTGGTCGCGGTAATCCCAATTGGGTAGCTACCGATGCTAGGGAAGCCTACTTTTTATTGGGAAACTTTGCTATTGAAGAAGCTCGTCGAGTTCGTAATAGGCAAGGGTTGGCAGGGTCTCCACATAAAGAGGGGGTAGGTGAGCGTTACCTAAAGTTTTGCGGGCGTCATGCTGAGCATATCGGCAGCAAGTTTTTATCTAAAGCTTATCACTATGTTACTGACCACCTTGGACTCGATGGCGATAGTTTTGCCTACGAGATGGTAGACGCTATCATTGGCGACCATTATCCTACCCCTGATAGGATTTTGACTAACATCCAAGAAATCGTGCGAGCTTATCTGGATTTGACAATGTGCGATAGCCGCCCACCCCAAGGGACTATGGACCTCTTTGCTACCGAGGGCGGAACTGCGGCAATGACCTATATTTTCAACAGCTTGAAGGAAAACTTTTTGCTCAAGCCCGGCGACAAAATAGCATTGGGAACACCGATCTTTACACCTTATCTGGAAATCCCTGAACTTAATGATTATGAGTTGGTTATTGTTGATGTTGAGCAAGATGAAAATAATAATTGGCAGTATCCTAGGAAAGAGTTGGAGAAGCTTAAAGATCCTGCTATCAAAGCCTTTTTCATCGTCAATCCTTCCAACCCTAGCTCTGTCAGCATGTCAGGAAGTTCATTAGAATACATTGCCGACCTTGTTAATAATGAGCGGAAAGACCTTATCCTTTTAACAGATGACGTTTATGGGACCTTTGTCAATGGTTTTCGTTCCTTGGCAGCTATAGCTCCTCGCAATACTATTTTGGTATATTCTTATTCCAAGTATTTCGGCGCTACCGGATGGCGCTTGGGAGTTATCGGCATCTATCAAGACAATATTATTGATAAGATGATCGCTGATTTGTCCAAGGAAAAAGTTTCTGCTTTGCACAATCGTTATGAAAGTATAGCTACTAACCCCGAAAAGATAAAATTTATCGATCGCTTAGTAGCCGATAGCAGGGCTGTTGCTCTTAACCATACAGCAGGCTTATCGACACCTCAGCAAGTCATGATGGTGCTCTTTTCACTGCAAGAGCTTTTTGATAGTACTAGTCGCTTGTATCGTAAAGAGACACAGGATGTTATCGCCAAACGCTACCAGGCTCTTTATAAGGCTTTGGGGTGCCCCATCGAAGAATATCCCTTGTGCGCTAAATATTATACTACTATCGATATACCGGCTTTGGCCCAGCAACGTTATGGTGAAGATTTTACGCAGTGGCTACAAAAAAATCATGAGCCTATAGATTTTGTGTGGCGCTTAGCCATGGAAAAACATGTCGTCTTAATGGATGGAGGGGGCTTCGATGCTCCCGAGATGTCGGTGAGAGTTTCTTTGGCCAACCTTTACGAAGAAGATTATGTTCAGATAGGAAAGGCTATCAGCGACCTGCTCCATGAGTATAAACAAAAGTGGGAAAATAATAATTAGTACTGCTGGTCATTAAAGGTAAAAATCTAATAGGAGCCATGTTATGGATGTTGTGCTTGATTTTTTAAGGAAAAACCCTTCCTTGCTGCTTTTTGTGATCCTAGCAGGAGGGTACGCCCTAGGGAAAGTAAAGGTTAAGGGCTTTGGCTTAGGATCTACGACAAGTGTTCTTTTAATAGGTATCGTGGTAGGTGCTATTGTTGTAGGCAATAAGACTCATTATGATTTGGGTATTTTAAAAACCGTTTCTTTTAGCCTTTTTATCTTTGGCGTTGGCTACAAGGTGGGCCCTGACTTCATCAACGGCCTTAAGCATGGAGGGTTTAAATTTGGGATGGTAGCCATATTTTTTGCGGTAGCGGCTTTGATTACGGCCGTAATTTTAGGGCGACTATTTCATTTTGGGCCAGGTTATTCCGCGGGCATGCTGGGCGGAGCTCTGACTCAGTCAGCAGTGATAGGTACAGCCGATACAGCCCTTAAGCACTTGTCGGGAGTGACACCTACAGCAGAGATTAACCTGCAATCGGAAGTTGCTGTAGCTTATGCGGTAACTTATATTTTTGGTACTGCAGGGCTGATCATTTTCCTAAAAGCTTTGGCTATCCTTTGGAAGGTGGATTTCAAAAAGTCTGTCAAAGATGCTCAGAAGCTTGTAGGAAACGTCGGAGACACAGAATCTATAGAGGACTTTCAATGGAGCAATCTAGCGGTACCTCGGGCATACATCCTCCAAAATGAAGAGTTGACGGGTAAGCTTGTTAAAGATGTCGAAAATTCTTTTTTTTCTGGCTTAGTATCGATCGATAAAATTCTTCGAGAAGATAAAGTCATCGATGATGTCCAGCCCCAAACGGAGTTGGATAGCGGTGATAAATTACTTCTTATCGGTCAGCCTTCTGAGGTGCTGGAAGCTGGTAAGATTATTGGAAAAGAAGTCGATAATAGCGCTTTCAGCCGCCTTATCGGAGAGCTTTTAGAAGTATGTTTAACTAATAAAGCTCTAGAAGGGAAAACCATTAAGGAAGTTTTAGGGCAATATGGTCGAGGGTGTTATGTGAGGTCTCTCAAGCGTCAAGGACATGACTTAAAAGCTAACTTAAATGTTAAGCTGCATCTTGGGGATACTTTGGAAGTTATGGGTGAAAAGGATAGGGTAGACGATTTCGCCAAAATCATCGGCTATGCTGAGAGATCCAAGGCTGTTACTGACCTGGTAATGGTAGGTATAGGTATTGTCTTGGGAACGTTATTAGGTTTGGTAGCCATCCCTATTGGAGGGATACCAATAACTTTAGGAATCGGTGGAGGTGTTCTAGTATCAGGTTTGTTTTTTGGCTGGCTGCGCTCTTTGCGCCCTACCTGGGGACAAATACCCTCATCGGCGATGTGGATTTTTACTGATTTAGGTCTTAACCTTTTCATCGCTTGCGTGGGGCTTTCGGCGGGCCCTAAAGCTGTTATGGCCCTGCATCAGGCCGGAGGGCAGATCTTTTTCGCAGGAGCTTTATTGACTATTATCCCTCATTTGCTGACATGGTTGTTTGGTTATCATGTCATCAAGCTCAACCCTGTGTTACTCCTTGGTGCTATGACAGGGGCTGGCACTTGTACGGCAGCGTTAAAAACTGTCAAAGAAGATTCCAACAGTGTTTTACCTGTCATCGGGTATACCGTGCCGTATGCTATAGGCAATGTTTTGCTAACAGTATGGGGGGCTATAATAGTACATTTATTTTGACCTGCAATCATGTTAGATCAGTGATGTCCTCCCTAATCTTCGACCGTATGATTGAAAAATTACAGTCTTTTCTCAAGGCTATGGTCGATGGTTAGGGGACATCACAGTCGTGGGTTATAGTGTAAAAACTTTTTTGGCGTTGTGGCTGGTGATATCTGCGATAGAAGAAAGAGTTGTGCTATGGAGTTCTGCTAGGGTAGAGGCTACTTCGGGGAGAAAGCTAGGCTCGTTAGTTTTCCCTCGGTGGCTCTGGGGGGCTAAATAGGGGGAATCGGTCTCTATCAATAAGCGATCTAACGGGACTTGCCGCGCCACGTTACGCAGCTCTTGGCTGTTCTTGAAGGTCACAATGCCGCTAAAAGATATATACCATCCGCGATCCAGAGCTTGGCGAGCCTCCTGGGATGTTCCTGTAAAACAATGGACAACTGCCGGAGCATCCTTATATTCCTTGTCAGCAATATCAAAGAGGTCAGAGAATGCTTCTCTGCAGTGGATAATCAAGGGAAGGTGGCATTCCAAAGCTAGCCGCATATAGCGGATAAGAAAATTACGCTGTACCTCAGCGAAGGAACGGCCATAGTAATAATCTAAGCCAGTTTCTCCGATGGCTATCAAACGCCCTTTTCGAGCATAAGATGCAATAGCTTCGAACATAGCCTCACCTTCATCTACAACATCATGAGGAGAGGTGGCTGCAGCAGTATAAATGTTGGGGTAGTGCTTACTGAGCTCTAAAGCAGGGGGTAAAGCAGCACCGTCAGCGCAGACGTTGATAATATTATCTACTCCGGCGTGTTTAGCACGGGATATAATTTCGTCGGCTTGCCCGACAAGCTTTGTACAGGTTATATGAGCATGAGTGTCGATATACATAAAAACGTCCTGATTTTTGCTGTATCTATGCCTTGATTATTTTTTTTCGTCAATGGCTATTAGATCTTTATTGCCTAGAGCGGCAATCTGTAAGCTATTGGATTTTAGTCGGTTAACCTCAAGGGTGTTGGCTTTTCAAAACATTTTATGAATTCACAGAAAAGTTCAGATTCATTAAGATTAGGAGCAATACTCTTTGGTGGAGTGTGTAGTAAAAAATAACAAAGGTTTAGAGATGAAAGATATAATATTTAACTTGTCGTGGGTGTTTGTGGCTTTAAGTTTATTGGGCAACTATTTTGTTATACAAAAAAAAACCCTCGGACAATGGCTATGGGCGACGTCCAACATTGGTTGGATTGCTTTTAACGTCTATATGCAAGCTTGGTCGGCGGCTTTTTTGTTTTCAGTATATTTTTGTCTGTGTGTTTGGGGTATCATAACTTGGACCAAAGATGCTAAAAGAGAAGCAGCAGCAGAGAAAGTTTCTTCGTAATTATTGGGGGTAAGCGATGAAGCGCATCGTCACTATGGGCACACATGGTGCTGGTAAAACAACATTATGCTACCTGTTGGCGGCTTATTTGAAGCAGCAACAATATAATGTTAAAGTTATCAATGAAACCGTCCGCCAGTGCCCATTTCCTATTAATGAGGAAGCTGATAACAATACTGAGTTGTGGGTGGTTCATACTCAGATAGTTAAAGAATTGGAGGCAGAAGCTCAAGGTTATGATGCTATCGTTTCCGATCGTGGGGTTATTGACCCTATTGTTTATTGGGCGGAGCGCAATCCTGTCGGAGAAGACTTCGCTATCCTAGAGGCTACGGCTATCAAATGGATGGATAAGTACGACGCGATCTTCTTGGTAGAGCCTAGCAGCGATACCGATCCTCTAGCAATCGATGCTGTCCGTGCAACATCGATAGAGTATCGTAATCGTATCAGAGATATTTTCCGGTCATACGTTGATAGTTTGCCGGCAAATGTCAAAGCCAAATTGCATATCATCAAATCCGACGAAATTTTCAGCGACTATCATTTGCCGGACAAGATTGTCGATATAGCTGAAAAAATGGCCTTGAAAGAAAGTGATGAGGTGCTAGTACATAATTAGGTCCTAAGATAGTTATCCGTCACCTTTTGCACGTGTTAACAGAGCTCCTTTGTATAGGGGCTCGTTTTATCTCTTTTGATTTGAAATTTGAACTCCGATAAGTTAAACTGTTGAGCTTGAGATGAAAAAAATCAGGTTCAACGATGTTTGACGATATAAAGCCAGCAACCTTTCCGGAACGCGAAGAAGAAATCCAAAAGTTTTGGGAAGAAAATCGGATTTTTAAAAAGTCAGTGGATCAGCGTCAAGGGGCTGCTGATTTTTCCTTTTATGACGGTCCTCCTTTTGCTACTGGATTACCTCATTATGGGCACTTGTTGGCGGGGACTATCAAGGATGTTGTGCCTCGTTATAAGACCATGAAAGGCTATAGGGTTCCTCGTCGCTTTGGATGGGATTGCCATGGTCTGCCCGTCGAAAATGAGATCGAAAAAACCCATAATTTGGCTGGCGCTAAGGCTATCGAAGAGTATGGTATCGAAAAGTTCAACGAGGCTTGCCGTAGTATCGTCTTACGCTATACTGAAGAGTGGAAGGCTGTCGTTCAGCGGATGGGGCGCTGGGTAGACTTTTCTCACAGCTACCATACGATGGACCCCTCTTTTATGGAGTCGGTATGGTGGGTTTTCAAGCAGTTGTATGATCAAGGCCTGGTTTACGAAGGCTTTAAAGTTATGCCTTTTTCCGCTAAGCTCGGCACCCCTTTGTCGAATTTCGAAGCTTCAGAAAATTATAAAGATGTCGACGACCCTTCGGTGACTCTGACATTGCCTCTAGAGGATGATCCCAATACAGCCTTGCTAGTCTGGACGACAACGCCTTGGACTTTGATATCGAACTTGGCAGCCACTGTTAATGCTTCTATCGATTATGTTAAAGTTCATGATCACAATAATGATAAATACTATATCCTTGCTAAAGATCGCTTGGCGGCTTATTACGGTAAAACAGGGGATCATTATACTATTGTATCTAGCTTCAAGGGTGAGCAGCTGGTAGGGAAACGTTATCAGCCTCTTTTTGACTACTTTGCCGAGCATTCTCAAGATGGAGCTTTTAGGGTTATCGCCGACGATTTCGTTACTACTGAAGATGGTACAGGTGTCGTCCATACTGCCCCTGCTTTTGGTGAGGCTGACTTTTACGCTTGCCTACATGAGGGAATAGATTTAGTGTGCCCCGTAGACCATAATGGTTGCTTTACTGCTGATATCCCTGAGTATCAGGGGATGTTTGTCAAAGATGCTGACAAAGATATCATCAAACGCCTCAAAAAAGAAGGACGTGTGGTCTATCAAGGCACTATCCGCCACCGTTACCCCTTTTGCTGGCGTTCTGATACGCCCTTGATCTATCGTGCTATGCGTACATGGTTTGTGGCAGTGGAAAAGATCAAAGATAAAATTATCGCTGCCAACGACAAAATACATTGGACCCCCGAGCACCTTAAATATGGCCGTTTTGGGAAGTGGCTCGAAGGTGCTAGAGATTGGGCCATTAGCCGTAATCGCTATTGGGGAACCCCTATACCTCTTTGGCGTGCCGATGACGGAGAGTTGTTGGCTGTCGGCAGCATAGCAGAGCTGGAAGAGTTGACGGGGCAGAAGATTATCGACCTCCACCGTCATTTCATTGACAACATGACTATTGTCAAAGAGGGGAAAAAATTTCATCGTATTCCGGAAGTTTTCGATTGTTGGTTTGAGTCGGGGTCGATGCCCTATGCTCAAAACCACTATCCTTTTGAGAATAAAGAAAATGTTGAAGCGACCTTCCCTGCCGACTTTATCGCCGAGGGTTTGGATCAAACTAGAGGCTGGTTTTATACCCTTACAGTTATCGCTGCCGCTTTATTCGATAAGCCCGCTTTTAAGAATGTCATTGTCAACGGTATTTTGCTAGCAGAGAATGGCGAGAAGATGTCTAAGAGGCTTAAAAACTATCCCGAGCCGGAGATCGTTATTAATAAATATGGTGCTGATGCTGTACGCCTCTATATGCTGCACAGTCCGGCTGTTAGAGCCGACGACTTGCGATTTTCAGAGCGAGGTGTGGAATTGATCTTGCGTCAAATTTTGATACCCCTTTGGAACGCTTACAGCTTTTTTGTCACCTATGCTAAGATATATCAATGGACACCTAAGGAGCACTTTGCTCAACCTGAAGGCGTTATCGACCGTTGGATGATTTCGCGTTTATATAACCTTATCAGCGATGTCGAAGAAGGTATGGACGGTTATAACCTCAGCCAAGCTGTAGAGCCCTTTGTAGGCTTTGTCGATGATTTGACTAATTGGTATATTCGCCGTAGCCGGCGACGCTTTTGGGATGAACGCCATACTCCCGACCGGGACCAGGCTTTTTCGACTCTTTATTCTGTTCTTATGGAATTAGTAAAGGTTGCCGCACCTTTCGTACCTTTTATTGCTGAAGCTATTTATGCTAATCTAAGGACTACCGATATGCCCGAATCTGTACACTTATGTGATTATCCCGTTTACTCTGAGGAGCAGCGTGACAAGAAACTTGAAGATGAGATGGAGGTAGTGCAAAAGAGTGTAAAGCTTGGCCATAGCCTTAGAAAAAAACATAAATTGAAGGTTCGCCAACCTTTAGCTACCATGCACATCATCTCGGGATCGGAAAGAACCTTGGAATTTCTGCAACACCAGCGACATCTTATCGCTGAAGAGCTTAACGTTAAAGAAGTTCATTTTAGCAACCAAGAACATGATTTCGTAAACCTTAAAGTTAAGCCTAACTTTCCGGTTTTAGGACGTAAATTTGGGAAGCTAATGAAACCTCTACAGGCTGCTATAGCTTCCTTAGATGATGACCAGATAATTACTTTCCTCGATGGGGGCAATCTTTCTATAGAGATTGAGGGGAAAAAACATATTCTATCTTCCGAAGACGTTACTATCGAGAGGCATGTTAAAGAGGGGATGGTTGCTGCTAACGAAGGTGAAATTACGGTAGTTCTGGAAACAGCTTTGAATGATGATTTAGTCCTCGAAGGTATTTCTCGTGAAATAGTCAATAAGCTTAATACTATGAGGCGAGAAGCTGAATTACATGTTGCTGACAGAATTAAAGTGGTCATCGATACTACCGACAAAGTTAAGCACAGCTTTGATATCCATGAAGACTATATCACCAATGAAGTTTTGGCAACAGAAGTAAGCTTCGAGGAATGTCAAGGGCAGGAGTGGGATCTTAATGGCGAGAAGGCTTTAATTTTCATCGAAAAAGTTTAATAGAGTGATTAAGGATTAAGGATGATGCTAAAGATGATCCTCGGGTTGTATAATAATTTAGATGCCAATGGAGTATCGGAGAACATCTTTGGAATCTATCTTGGGATAAACCTTAACTATGAACGAATATAGAATATATTGAATGCTAGCGTTATAGTATTTTAGGACATAAAAAATTTATGATGAAACTGATGACATAAATCCAAGCAATAAGGTACCATATTTTTTTAAGTTTTGCCGGGGACCTCATGGAGTGAGGCTATCCGAACCAGGTCAGAACCGGAAGGTAGCAGCCTTAAGGATAAAGCTTCAAGCCTTGAGATAATCTCCGGCCTTTTTATTTTTTTCATGATCTCGATAATCCGACTCTTTTTCTTTGCTGAATTTCCTTAAAGCTCCCTCGGCATCTATCCCCGAAGCTTCAGCATTTACGATTATCTCCCACAAATCTTGTGCTACCTGTTTGTCATTAGGGTATTCTGCTGTTGCGTCTAACCCTTTTATTTTGCGCGCCGCACGAACTACTTCCTGAGAGCGCAATAAAGCGGGCGACGTTTTCGGGATTCTATCAAAAATGCTACTTCGCTGTTGATGCTCCTTTTCTTGAGATTTAATCTCATCCCACCGTTGCTTGACATGCTCGGCATTTTCCACCACTTCAGATCCGAAAACATGAGGATGACGCCTAGTTAATTTATTAGAAGCCTCTAAGATAACTTGCTCAGCGCTGAAGCGCTTTTCTTTTTCTGCCAATTTGCAAAAAAAGAGCATTATATAAAGAAGGTCGCCCAATTCGGTTTTTATCTTCTGAGAATCATTGGCATCGATAGCTTCTACTAATTCATAAACTTCTTCGACAATAGAATCGCGCATCGAGGCTACTGTCTGCTTGCGATCCCATGGGCAACCATGGGGTCCTAGTAATGAATCTATAATATCTGCCAATTTGTCAAGTTCTTTAATCATAAGTACCTCTTATTATATTGCAGGAAAGGAAAATGCTGCTTGGTAGCCTTGCTGCCGGTCAGGGTGAACAAAATAAACCATCTTAGCCAAAGGGCCAAAGCGCTCATCTAGCTCAATACCTGTTAGCTGATAACCCATCTTCAGCTGAGCGATCATAGCTATCCTATTGTTAAGTTGATGGTGCGCAGCTATCCTTTCATAACCCCAATCTTCTAGATAGTTATAAAACTGCTTTTGGAAAGCTGTAAAAATACCTTTGCGGCGGTATTCCGTAATTAAACCATAAGCTCTAAGGTAAAAAGTCATATAATCTTCCATGTCTCCCAAAAGCCACCCTATGGGCTCGCGATGGGAGTTATAAAAGACAATTTTTTCGTGGTGGATTTGCTGATATTTTTCCCATAGGCCTTCTAATTTTTTAGTGCGCACTCTAGGAGTTTGATGATATTCAGCATCACCCATAGAGGGGAATATCTGAGGCCACAGTTGCTGGGTAACAGCAAAGATCTCCCCATCATCCACCTGACAAGCTATTGTACCGTAAGGTAAACTCATCGGAAAGAACTTCTGATTACGCTCTTCATTCTTCTTCATACGTCTTTAATACCTCTGTCGGGTCAAGATTTTTTAAGCAGCTGCCACTGATGCACGAACGCAGTTTAGAGCAGCGTTTAACAAAATGCTCTCCATAAGGACACGCTCCTTGATAATGGCGATGACTCTCTCCCTCCGGAGCGTATTTATCTCCATGCGAAGGACCGAAAAAAGAAAAGGTGGAAGCGCTAGTCGTTCCTGCTAAATGCAAAGCCAAAGAATCCATCGAAATAACTTGTTGAGCATGGTCCATCAGATTCTGAAGAAGGGGGAGAGGCATTTTATCAAAGACAATACTATGTTGTAGGCTACTGTTTAAAATTTCTGCTACCTCTCGTTCTTTAGGCGTTCCCCATACAAAACCCAAAACAGCTTTTTCTGTTAAGGGCTTTAAGAATAGCTGCAAAAATTCTATGGTCACCATCTTATTAGGCCACTTTGCTCCAGGAGCAATAATAATCAAAGGTTTTTTCTGTAACAAATGATGAGCTAACATGGACGCTAATCGCTGCTGCTGGGCAGGGGTAATTTTAAGTAGAATGTTTTCTTTATCTCCCTGATAGTGAGTATCATCATGGAAGTATTGCTGTACCAGCTTGAGATAATCCTCGCGCACATTAAAACCTTCAGGAACATCAAAACGATGGGTAGTAAATAAAATGTTGACCTTCTCAGCCACACATTTACTATTAAAACCGACCTTGTCGTTGGCCTTTGCCAAGGCCGTGACAATTCCAGATTTAAGGTTGCCCTGTAAATCGAATACAGCATCGTAGCGCTTGGAGCGCAGAGTGGTAATAGCTCGAGAGATGCTTTTACGGTAACTCCACCATCCTTTACGCCACTGTTTAGTGTCAATGATCAAACACTCATCAACCAAGGGGTGAGCCTGTACCAGCTCTGAAGCTGCTTGCTCTACAACCCAAGTAATCTTCGCTTGGGGGAACTTACTTTTTAAGAACTCCACTACCGGATAAGCTTGGATAATATCTCCAAGGGCGGAAGTTTTGACAATCAAAAAATTCTTCATGAGCAGTTGTCGATGTATTTTATAGCCTGGCGGAAATCATCGGGCAAAGGAGCGGCTAGGCGAATCAAGTCTCCACTTAGAGGGTGAACAAATTCCAGTTTGTAAGCATGTAATAGTAAGCGGTAAGGCTTATAACGTCCTTGAAAATTGCATCCATAGCGGAAATCCCCCAAAATAGGATGGCCTATATGGCTGAGATGGACCCTGATCTGATGTGTTCTACCTGTCTTAGGGCTGCATTCTATGAGAGCAATACCGCCGCCTTTTTTCAGTGCCCTCCAGGAAGTTTTGGAGGCCAGCCCATATTCAGGATCAACAATACCCCACTTCACTTGCCCACGTAAAGTTACGCGCCGGCCAAGGTAATTACTTATATCTCCTGAATCCCTGATGGGGATGCCATCAACTATTGCCCAGTACACTTTCTTTATCTCACGTTCCTTAAATTGCTTTAAGATACCCTCGGCGGCAACATCTTTTTTAGCAAATAATATCACTCCGCTAGTATCTCTATCAAGGCGGTGAAGTGCTTTTAACCCTGGGTGACGACGCTTTAGGATCGAGAACAGCCCCCCCTGATCCGTGGAAGTGATCATAGGTGGCTTATCGTAAGCTAGAAGGTAATCATCTTCGAAGAGCACTCGCTCGGGCTCGAATTTTTTCTTTATATTATCTTTTGCAACAAGCCCCTCATAGTTGATGCAGATAGTATCTCCTACATTTAAGGTCTTAGTAGAAAGTTGTTCTACATGTCCATTGACTTCTACTAAACCCTGGTCAACGGCCCACTTAAGCTGGCGAACGGAATATTGTTCAGGGGTATTGTCGCGCAAAAATTTGCGCAATGGTTTGCCTAGATGCTTTTTCGAAACTTTCCAACAGCTCATTTTGATGCTCAGCGAATTATGAATAAACTAAATGATATCGATAAGAGGAGTTTAATTCAATTTTAGTCCTCCCATTTACAAGGCATGTTCCCTAGAATCCTGTTACCCCGTAAATTTATGGGGGTGATAAATTACTATAGATTGTTTGGATTATACCGTTAAGTTAATCAAAATGATGACAGCAAAAACTTAGGGTGGTATAATTAAATTATAACTTTAATGTGGTGGTGATGTTATGGTAAAAATTGATTCCCAACAATTTCTTCATACTAATCCTGCAACAACAGAAAAACCCAAGCCCACAGGGCATCTGGGAACTAAAACGGTTAAAACTCTCAATGACTTCCCTTCTCAAGTGGGCAAGCTTAGAGCTCAAGCAACAGAACATTTAGAAGCTACAAAAATTAAAACGCGAGAAGGTGCTTACCGCCAACATTCAAAGTTAGCCCAAATCATCATCAAAATCATTAACAGAGTTAAAGCATTCTTCTTTAAACCCTTAAAAAAAGAATTTAAGGAGATGTTATATGAATTAGTGTATGAAGAAAAAATTGATTCTAAGACTGCTTATTCTTTAGAAGTAAAGCTCCCTAATTTATCGTCGGGTTCTTGGTGTTCAGAATTTATTGGAGAACTTGAAGGTCAAGGAGTAATTACTGATACACAAGCTGAAACCTTACGAGACAAGCTAAGTGAAAACACTGGTGATGGAATTGTAGAAACAAAAAAGGCTGTCAGAGAGGTTCTCGAACGATCTTTTTATCAAAATAATGAAGAAAAGCAGTTTATCAAAAAGTCTGGATATACTTCTCCCCAGGAGTTGCGAGACCGTCTAACTATTTATCGTAACCTCCAAGGACTATCACAACAAGATACAGATGTTGGCAAGATTGCTAAGAAAGCTTTAATAAATCTAGAAAATAATCGCTTCAAACAACTTAAGTATTCTCTTGCTGACCTCCATCAAAAGCTTAGCGAAGAAGCTCAGGGGGGAGGGGATAAAATCTCAGCGATCTTTCATGCTGAGATGTCCCAGACGATTGTTGCAAAAGAAACCACTAATGCTACAATAATCTCCCAATATTCACGTTATCTGCATGTCCAAAGCTTTGCCGATAGTATCGATAAACAGCTTCATGAGCTATGTAGCTCTTTAGAACACGCTTTATCAGAAGTCGACTCTCATCCTAAAGGTGACCTTGATGACAATAGACAGCTCCTTAACCAAATGCGTGATCAGCTTAAGCAGCTTCACGATACTTATGGAACATGTTTAGAATATATAAGAGATGTTCCCGAGATAAGTAGTACAGGTCATGCAATACGCTTTGGCGATTACAACCAAAAATTTAAAACCTTACAGGACCTATACGATCATGCAGAAGCTAAAATTTTAGGGAGCTCCTCTTATGATCTCTCGATAAGCGAAGGCGATCATTTTGCTAAGGGGCAGACAACAGGATGGAAGTTACCCCGAAACAGCGGCTCAGAAACTCTGCCGTCGCAATATGTTCCAGTAGTAAAAAGTATGCATAATTTAGCCGGCAAGATCAAAGAACAAAAAAAAGTTCTGAAAAGATTAAAACACACCATCCCCCTCGAAGCACAAGAAACGGACAAACAAATACTACGGGAGAAGCAAAAATTAAAGCACATGAAAAGTGCTTTAAAATCTATGCAAGTCATTGACCGTCAAGGCTTATTCAAGCAAACTCCTCAAAAAGAGGTGGGGTGGCGTAAAAAAAATGTTATGGTGTTAACGTGTAGCTTTGGCACTGGCCACAAAACAGCTACAGAAGCTCTTATCAAGTACTTCGGGCGTGAAAATACCCATGCTAGCGTTGCCGATCTCTCTCTCGATGTAATGGCTCCTGTCGACAAATTGCGCACTGTAGGTAGGGTTCTCCATAAAGACTGGAATATTACCACCCCTTTCAGCTATGTTCTGCGACATCAATTATATGCTTTAAACAACCGCTTTACCGACATAAGGGCTACTGTAAATAAATTTTTAGGACTCCCTCACCCAGGGTTAGCACCTGAAAATATCTCCACATGGAATATCAAGAAAAAACTTCTGCGGGAAAGATTGCTTGCCGAGCGGCCTGAGCATATTCTAACTTCTTATCATATGGATTTGCATATGGTGTTGGAAGTTGCTGAAGAGCTAGGAATTCCCGTCACTCATGTCCCTACTGACTTGGACATTAAATTCCGCTATCTTTTCAAACAGCAAGTAGCTGATGAAACAGAAAAATACAAGCATTTTAGAACACTATTGCCATTCGACCATGATGTAGTCAAAGTTACTGCAGGAATAGAAAAAGCTAAAGAAAACATCCTAGCAAAGATAAATGATATGCCGTACTCGAAAAATAAACAGGACGCTATCAAAAATATTAGCAAGTGGATGACCTTTACTGTGACTTCCAAAAATACTTTGTTATATAATAGGCTTTATGATCTTAAAGAAGCTCCTGAGGATAAGTGGCGTGCAGAGTATAATAGAGCCGTAGAAGCCTTGAAAAAGCGTGTTGGTGAAAGAGTCAAGGATTTCATCCCTGAAGGTAAATATGCTTATGGTGGATTCCCTATCAGGCCGGAATTCTTCTCAACTTTAAGCGAGGATGAGAAAAGGGAATATAAAAAACAACATGGCATTGATCCAGACGCCAAAGTAGTATTTGTTACAGGAGGAGGAGGAGGTCAGGAGGTGCCGTTCCCGGAAATTTTGGCCAAAAGTGCAGTGGAAACAGATTCTGAGGGCAACCCCAAGAAGTATCATGTGATTGTAATCGCCGGCGGCAATAAAGCTTTTGGAGACAACCTGAAACAACGTTTATCGGCTGATGAAGCCCACCCTCATTTACTAAAAGGTACAAATCCCCATGTTAAAATTGAAGTCGCTACTGATCCTACTATAGCATCTCCTCAGAAACCTTATTATGTTGGAGCAGGAGAGATGTCACGCCTGATGGATATCTCCGATGTGGCGGTCATAAAGCCTGGGGGGATGACTGTTGCCGAAACCCTTTATAAAGGGTTGCCTGTAGTAGTCGACCATCGCCAGAAAGAACTGTTCGACTGGGAAGAAACTAATGCTGACGTTATTATCGATTCTGGGCGAGGCCATAATTATCGCAAAGGCCAAGATTTTATTCCTGTACTCGACGAAACTATACAGCTAAGAAGAGAGACTGGAGAAGAGGCTGTTTTTGAAAAGCATGATACAGGGCAAGTTCTATGGGACACTATCATGGGACAGCAGGCTGCTGCTGCACCAGACCCTACTATCATGCAACGCCATAGTTTCCGCCACCATTATATTCCAAGGACAATAGGTAAAGTAATTGTTGATCCCCTAAGCCACTTATAGGGTAGCTCCGCGAAAGCTGCATGTTGAATTAGAAAAACATTTCGCGGATAGAGTGAAAGTCGCCGAACCAGAACAAATAGATCGAACTCTTCGCACTTTAGAGGAATTTTCCAAAGATTTGCAGGGGAAATTAGATACTGATGATAAGAAGCGGGAGATTATTTTGATAAATTTAGTATTATCAATATATAGATGTTTGATAGAGAAATCATGGGAGGTAAAAAATGTTGATAGATTTAAGCAGCAGGAATCTTATAGGACCCTATGTCGATGGGTTACATTATATTAAGGCTTCGCTTGTTTAGAGCAGAGCGACCATGGTAATGGTATTATCTATGCCGGTAATGCCTACCCCAGGTCATCAAATGATGACAGATTGTATTAACGGTATCAAGCCTCGTGAAGAAGGTGAGGATGGCTGGGCTATTATCGGGAGGACAGGGCCAGGGTTGTTGACGGATAAGGTTTATCAGCATCTACGCAGAGATAAGGAGCAGAAAGGTACTGATACCGTAGTATTGCCGCCAGGGTATTTTTTTCCTTTCCATTCTGGGTCTAAGGATGATGCTAAAGATGATCCTCGGGTTGTAGAAGAGTTTAGATGCCCATGGAGTATCGGCGAACATCTTTGGAATCTATCTTGGGACTAGAGCTTCTTTGATTAAATAGGTTTCTTGACCCTAAAAGAGTTAGGTGATTTTCAGTGGGAATTGCTGGGTTAAAATAAGGGTTGCATGAATAGGCAATATTTAATCTACTCTAAGTTGTTGGATATTGTCTCATAGGATGATGTGTAATATAATTTAAGATCAATTTCTGCGCGGTTATTTTTGATGAAATTATATTATAGACCTTCATCCTCTTTAAGATTAGTTGAGGTCGGTAAAGATAAGGAGAGGCGGGGGTTTCCAGAGGTTTTATGGTGATTTTTTCTTTTTCTGTTATAGCACTAGCGATAATCATATTTTATCTTACGCGCCCTCCCCACGGAATTACAAATTCAGTTAAAAACTATTTGACGAAAGAGGCTTTGGCTAACTTATCTGAGGATAAATTTTCCGCTGCTCAGTGGGAGGAGCTCCGTAGTTTGCTCGATCTTTACGATGCTAAGCTCCGTATCGTAAGTTATAATATGCTGTTCAGCACCGTTGATCAGGTGTTGCCGAGATACCATCACTGGCAAAAACGCTTACCTATGATAGCAGAGCTTATAGAACACTGGAAGCCCGATATTTTGTGCTGCCAGGAGCTTTATTATGATCAATTAAAAGACCTCGACAGTTATCTTAATGATTACGCTTTCTATGGCCCTGCTACCCTCGATGGAAAGGAATCTGGGGAATGTAATGCTATCTTTTACCGCACAGAACGCTTAGAGTTGCTGGCAAAGAAGCCTCTCTTTTTCTCCAATACCCCAGACGTTCCCAGTCCTGATCCTTTTGGTCAATCCCATAGCCTAGCTTATTGTAAGTTCCATGATAAAAAAACTTTGAAAACCTTTTCGGTTTTAAATACCCACCTTTCTTTTTATAGCCCTGATTCTAGGGAATATGAAATGCGATTCTTAGTCAAGATAACCAAAGAATTAGGCAGTCAACCTCTAATCCTTGGCGGTGATTTTAATACTTTTCCCTTTCGGCAAGATCTCGCCAAGCTGCCGTTTTGTGATGGCAACTATTGCCATAGTATTTTAGCTAACAGCTCGCTCCAAGAAAGTATGTCGGTGGCTAAATTCGGTCATGTCGGCCCTCTCGCTACTTTTACGAATTCAGAGAAGCAACCTGCTGCTGGCGGCTTTAAAGGTTATGGTGTTCCAGGAGTCATCTTGGATTATTTCTATGTTAGCCCTCATGTCGTAGTCTTAAGACATGCTGTCGAGCCAGCTAAAGTCTCTGGAAATTTTCCTTCCGACCATATGCCACTTATTATAGATGTTTTGATCGATCCTATGGCCGATTAACCTCTCAAACTCTTTGACTTATGGCTTTTTATCGACAAAATCACACTTTCAACGCCTTTTGTTCACCTTTTTGGGGCGGTAGCCCTTCATAGTAGGGGTATTTCTATGGGAAAAATGTTAGTAAGTTGTTTAAAAATTTAATTTTTGATTGTGGAAATATGCTTATCTTCCCTTAGGATAAGCTCTGAAAGTGAATGGGGGTCTTATCTTAAAATATTGAAAGTTAAGGTTTTGTGATTTAAACTGGTCGAGTTAAATAACATAAAGCCTTTATAAGCAAAGGGATATTCATATTCAACAATACTATGTCGATAAGTGTTGATAACTTAATCTGTAGGGTGTCACAATATTGCTAGATATATCAACAATAGTGGGATTATTTTAATGAAGAGATGGCTATTTGTATTTTTGGTGTTGTGTTTTGGTACTTTGGGAGCTGTTGATCAACTAAATTTATTAGAGGAACTTAAGCATGCTCAGCAAGGAGATTATTTTGTAGCTTTGCAGGACAAGAGTTACCTAGTTTGGCATGTTAATTATGTTTCTAAAGAATATCTCATTATGGACGAGATAATGGTTCCAGAGAAAGATTTTCCTGGAGGTAGCTGGAACAATTGGATTTTATTGGGTGCTGACCGACATACATCTTGGGTTATTTATAGGATAGATCTGCATGATGGTGGTTTTAAGAGCTGTTTTTCGAAAACACAAGGGCATTGGCTAGAGGTTTCACAGCTCGATGCTTTTTTCTCGAAACTTTTGCGTTTAAATTTTAAGCCGACACCTGATAAAGAACGTCGTAGGATAGGGCCTCCTCCTTCAGGAGGGATAGATATGCGTTCATATTGGCAGCCTAAGAGGGTGTTAGAAGGCCAAGTTGTCAAAGGTGCTAAGTTTGGAGCTTGGCAGGCGGTATGGCCTGCTGATGGCAGTGAGCTTGCGGAAAGAGAAATTGAGATTTATCTTCCTCAGGATCGCACCCAATCTCTTGCTTATTTACCTTATTGGATTCAGGTTCAACATGCTTTTGGAAGAGTAGTATTTAGAATTATCGACTCGGGCAGAATATCTTATAATTGATGGGGAGTTATGAATAGTATTTACGGTGAATTTCCAGGCAATTTTAGCTTGCTAACAGACCTTTATGAACTGACTATGGCTTATAGTTATTGGAAGAATGGCCTTGCCGATGTAGAGGCAGTTTTCCATGCTTTTTATCGACGCAAGCCTTTTGGTGGGGGCTTTGTCGTAGCCGCTGGCTTAGAAAGCGTTATTAACTATATCAACAATTTCTGTTTTCAAGAAAGCGATATCGCTTACTTAGCAAGCTTAGAGGGCGAGGATGGGTCGCCTCTCTTTGAGGAGGAATTTTTAGATTATCTTAGGGCTTTGAAGATAACTCTCGATATCGACGCTCTTCCTGAGGGGACGGTGGTTTTCCCTTATGAGCCGATGGTGAGGGTTCAAGGACCGATTATAGAGTGCCAGATTATAGAGTCAGCCTTGCTCAATATGATAAATTTTCCTTCTTTAATAGCTACTAAAGCTGCTCGCTTGAGGATAGCTGCCGGGGAAGATAAAATTTTGGAGTTTGGATTGCGAAGAGCTCAAGGTGTTGACGGGGCTTTGACGGCTAGCAGATCAGCTTATATTGGTGGGTGTGATGCTACTTCTAATGTTTTAGCAGGTAGGATGTTTGGTATTCCTGTTAAAGGCACCATAGCTCATAGCTGGGTGATGTTGTTTGAAGATGAGCTGGAAGCTTTTATGAAGTATGCTCAAGCGATGCCCCACAATTGTATTTTATTGGTTGATACTTACGATTCTTTGGAAGGAGTGGCCAAGGCTATCACAGTGGGGAGGTGGCTGCGAGAGCATGGCGGTAAGCTGGCAGGTATTCGCTTAGATTCTGGTGATTTAGCTTATTTGAGCATTGAAAGCCGTCGGATGCTTGATCGAGCTGGTTTTGAAGATACTAAGATTGTCGCTAGTAACGATCTCGATGAGACTATCATCAATGATCTCAAACATCAGGGTAGTGCGATAACAATATGGGGCGTGGGCACTAAGTTAGTAACAGCCAAAGACAATCCTGCTTTGGATGGGGTTTATAAATTGTCGGCTTCACGTTTTCCTGGGCAAGAGTGGCAATATACTTTGAAGCTTTCGGAACAGGCTCAAAAAGTTTCTAACCCCGGAGTTTTGCAGGTTAGACGGTACTATGATGAGCAAGAAAATATTGCCGATGTTATCTATGATATTAATACAGACCTTGCTGAGTGTAATATCATTGATCCTTTTAATCCTATGCGACAAAAGAGTGTTGCCGAAGAAACTCGTTATCAGGATTTGCTAGAGCCTATCTTCCGCCGAGGAAGGCAAGTGTATAGCACCCCGACGTTAAAGGATATTAAGCATAAAACTCAGCAAGAGTTGAGTCGTTTTCACCAAGGAGTGAAACGTTTTATCAACCCCCACGAATATGTTGTAGGGGTTGAGGAATCTTTATACCATTTAAAACTTAATTTAGTGAAAAATATTAAGCAGCACAGAGAAGAGTAAGTGGGCAAAGACCTATAGTAAAGTTCCTAGGTAACATATGTTATACTTTTTATTGAATTACAATCACAGGTCATGGTTGGCAATCAAAAAAAGAGTAGGCAAGCAAGCTGTATTAGTGTCGGCAGTAAAGCCCCCATAAATAACTTAATGGGAGAAAGACCTTCGGGGAAATATTTTTTTAGTATCGACAGTCCAGCAGGGTTAGGGGCATTGGCAATGATAGTTAGACCCCCACCAGCTATTGCGCCCGACACGACGGCATATTTGAGCCCGTCAGTGAATTTTGTGTTGAAAGTACTTAAATAAGTTATAGCCGCATTGTCGTTGAAAGCGGTCATTACTGTAGTACTTAGTAAAAGCGCTTTATCCCCTAGGCTATCCATGACAACATCAATCCACCAGCCTTGTAAGCCTCCATGAATCATTAATCCAGCTAGAAAACATCCTACTAAAATAGGTGGTTTGAGAGAAAGTGTACGTTGGTACGCTAACGAAGCCTGATAAAAGCCCAAAAATAATAAGAAACTGCCGACAAATACAATAGGATACTTTTCGGTATATATCGTCCAGAAAAGGAGAAAGACATGGACTACAGTTAACCACCAAGGAACTGGTTTTTCTTCATAAGCATTTTCTTGATAAGATGGAGAGCTATAGCATTCTTGAAGTTTGCTAAACTCATGGCGGAAAAAGTAAATGTAACACCCATTGGATAACAAGATACCTATAATGACTTTCCATCCAAATGTTGCTATCATAAATGGCGTGTTCCAGCTCCAAACATGGGCTACCATCAATACCGGGGGAGCAGCGAAATGTGTCAACACTCCTCCTACCGAAATATTTACAAATAGTAATCCCAAGGTGGCATAAGCAAATTGTTTAGAGATGTTATAGCGGTATATTTTGCGAGATAATAAGATAGCCGATATAGTAATAGCTCCTGGCTCGGTAATCAACGATCCTAGTAGAGGACCGATTGTTAAGATCGTAAACCACCATGCTTTTAGGGAGCCGCCAAAAAAGTTAGCTACAGCATTGAGGATAGTTGTTGCTAAGTTAAGAATAGGGCGTGTAGACGCTAAAGCCATGACAATAACAACAAACAAAGGCTCATCAAAAGACCGGCTGTTAATATAATTTAATGCTACATTACCATTGTAAAAATAGGTGATAGTCAAAGCCAGGGGAATAACCCAAATCATAAAGATCACTTCGGGCTCGCTTAAAAAATAAGTCAGCTCCGCTAAAACACTGCTCGGCAAAGGATCGCTTTTTGACAATTTGGAGGTTTTGCGGTCAGCTAGGGCTTTGCGCCGAAAACGCCTTTCTAGGTGATAAGCCAACCGGTGGAACATGCCAGCGCAAAACATATGGATAACAGCTAGAACAAAGATGGTAGTAGCAGCAATATTAAAGGGGTGTTCCTTAGCTCGATAAGCGAGTTTATTAACAATATCGGGGATATGGCTGTCTTGGTAAGATTCCACACTTCGTAAAGGAGAGCCTTCAGGGATATTGCTAGCGATCAAAGGTGTTGATGCTATCGTTGAAAAAAGCGCTATTAATACTATAAAATATTTCATGGGAAAATCTTTTCTAATCAATGTTATCTTGTGAAAAATGCAGGGTAATCAATAATTCATTAGCTTTCTAGAAATTTTTGAACTTCCTTGCAACTTTTTCCTTTTATGAGAACCCTTTTGTGGCGGCTAGCTTGGCCACTAAGGAGGACGACTTCAGCCTTAGGAAGGCCTATTTTTTTTGCCAAATATTCTGTTAATGCTTTGTTAGCTTTGCCCTTGTCAGGAGGGGCGGCGACTTTAATCTTTAGTTTACCATCTTGAACGCCTACAAGAGTTGTCTTACTGGATTTAGGCACGACTTTGATGTCTATAATGGTACCTAGGTTATGTTCTTGATACATACTGGCGTTAAAGGCAGGTTTTATTGATATAAAAACGTAGTAAAATTTTAACCTTCAAGCAATAATATGTTGCTTAGCTAGCTCGTTTCGTTCGGGACGAAGAGGTCGTGGGTTCGAATCCCGCTACCCCGAATTATGCCCACGATTGTAACCTAATCTTTGATTATCTCCCATAATCTTTTAGCAGCTTTATTTAAATTGTGGTCGTGTTGAACATCTTGTTGTCCCTGCTTTCCTAGTTTTTTTCTCATAGAGGGGTTGGTGACCAACTTTTGTAATGCCAAAAACCATTCTCTTGGGCTGTTTACAGCAATACTGTTGCTTTGATCTAAAATTTCTGCTGTCGCCCCGAAAACGTTACCCACGACAGGCACCCCACAGGATAAATATTGGATAGCCTTAATAGGTGATTTTCCGAGGCTAAACTCATCTTCAATTAAAGGAAGTAAACCGATATCTAGCTGCTGAGTGAACAAAGGTTCCTGATCAGGAATATATGGGTGATATTCATAGGGGATACGGAGGTTTGGTTTTGTGCCGCATAATACAGCTATCTTTACCTGGGGGTGCTCGTGTAAAATTTTAGCCAAGCTTTCTTCGATGGCTAGGAGATGACGTAAATTGTGGGGAGCGCCAGCCCACCCTATGGTGATGGTTCCAGGGGTTCGAGAGTTTTCTAGAGGCTTCCAGCGATTAATATCTAAAGCCATAGGAAGGACTTCCGTATTAGCTTTATAGCTCCTAGCGCAGTCTGCTAGATGGTTGTTAGCGGTGATAACGGTGTCGCTGTTTCTAAGCCAATAATGAAGGCGATAGTTGACTTTCCTTTGGGTCCACCAAGAATAAGGCTTGCCGGGACGCGTGTAGATAGCATCGTCATAGTCGAATATCAGATGCTTAGCATTTTTGACGATCTTGTTAGCCCAGGAGCTTTTTATCAAGCACTTTTGGTTGATAACTAGGTCATAGTCAGCAATCTGTGAAAGATGGTTATAAGAAAGCTCGTCTTGGGGGACGATGGTAATGTCACAGCCGCGTTCCACGAGGAAAGGTAGGTACTGGATCAGGCGATATTGGGTGCTGCCAGCGTGTTTATCGCCGACAGTTAAAGCAAATATTTTCATTAATCGTCCTTATAAATCTGGTAGAATTTATCAAGTTGGGTGATGACGGTAGAAACTTTGATATCATTAACATTATTTGAGTCTGTTCCATCATTATTAGGTGGGAAAATAGCTTGATATTTTTTTGTTAAATGGGAGGGATAAGGAGCGAAGCGGCCAAAATGATTATTGTGACTAACAACAAATGCAGGGGTTTCTAGGCTTACCGCTAGATGAGGAGCCATTGTTTCATTAGAAACCAATAAGGAAGAGTTTTTTATTACAGCCGTTAGTTCTATTAAGGACTGTTTGTTGACGAGGTTGGTGAATTTATCTTCAAAGTATTTCGAAAAAATTTGGGCTTCTGTAATATCGGATTCTCCTCCACATAGGACGATTGGTAATCCGTATTGTTGTTTGATGTGATGAGCTACCCTAGCAAAGTTGTTGGGGGACCATTTTTTAAAGGAGGCGCTAGCACCTAAAAATATTACGGCATAAGGTTTAGGAAGGTCGGTAGTGGATGGTATAGCTGAAGAGATGATGGAAGGTTTGTCGATATCTATATGGTGAGACAAAAGTTGCTCGAAAAATTCTTTGTTGCGTTCAAATTCGAAGACAACTTCTTTGCTGGCAGGTATTAAATCGGTATAACACTTATCGCTATGTTTTTTTTTATTTCTTCTAATATTGGAGGCATCTCCCTGGGAAGCTATTTTTTTACGAGCTTTAATTTTTTTAGCAATAATATCTTGAGTATGAAATTTGCGAGAGTAAGTAGGATTTATGAGCTCTTCATAGCCTTGCGATCCAATCTCCTTTAATTTGTGGTAGCGATAAAAAGGTTCTTTGATAAAGCGCGTGCCGTTTAATCCAATAAATTTATGGATATATTGACCATCAAGAGCTTCTGCCAAGGCTTGCCATTGCTGGTTGCATACAAATGTAATTTGGTAATCTTGATAATAGGAGCTAGTAGTTAAAAATTTAATGAAATTCCTGAATAGGAGATAGTCTCCTATAGCATCTAGCTTTATGATTAACAAGGTTTTAGGTGTAATATTAGGATTGGATATGATGCAGCGGTCTAAGATATACCGTATAGCTTTTTGGAATAGCTTTGTAATTGGTTTCATGCAGGCAAATCAATCTTGTAGATAATGGTATGACTATAATACAATTTTGGCTTTCTTGAAAACTAGTAATAGTAGTGGAAATGCTTTCTAAAGCGATTTTTTTTATTCACCGTTCACCTTTTCCTGTTTACCTATGGCGAGCTATAGAAAGTGCGCGGTTTTTCAATCCTGATATTTCTATCTTTTTATTGTGTGATAACTATAAGGATATCCCTACGCATTTCCATAAATTGTCGATTGAGATTTTAGAGTTTCAGAATCTGGAAACTTCAGACCATAGGCGTTTCATAGAAAATTATCAGCATATATCAGGCAACCCTTTTGAATATGAGCGTTTCTGTTTTTCCCGCTGGTTTTATTTGTCTGCAGCTATGGAAAAATTCAAGATTAATTCTGCTTTACACTTAGATTCCGACTGTTTGTTATTTGATAGTTTTGATGCTCTTGAAGAGCAATTGCATCCTTGGAAGGTCGCATTATCAGAAGGTGGAGGACCTCATTGCACTTATATCAAAGGTTCCCTAAAGGGTCTTATTGATCTTATTAATGGACGGTTTGCCGATGAAAATTATTTAGCAGAAAAACGTAAGCTGATGGAACAAGCGGCACAAGAAAATCGCAGGGTTTTTCTATGTGATATGAACATCTTATCAGAATATGTTGATAATAGTAGTAAGGCTGTCGATTATACAACCTTAACGTTACCTAAGGTTATTGAACAAAATATGAATCTTTTACAAGGCTTTAAAGGGCGCAGGCGTAGTAAGAGGGTTTATTGGAAAGTATATCGTGGGATGCTGCTGCCTTACTTAAAGCGTCAAGTTGATGGGCAATTGATTCCTGCCTATGCCTTGCATTATAAGGGTGGGGCTAAGAGGCGTATTAAAAGTTTTAACCCTTATGTTAAACAAAATAAGCTTTCCTCTATTAAAGCCTCTATAAGAGCTTTGTTATATAATTTGAGCTTTAGCTAACGATAAGGTTGAGAGCAAAGTTATCTAATTCCTTGATTTAGCTCTAATTTTTTAGCGAAAAGCTGAACTCTATGGATATTCCATCGCTAGCTACAATCATATGAATCTTAAGGCTGATAATTTGATTGTTATTAAGGTCTAAATGCTTTAAAATTATTGCTTTAAGATCAGTTTAAAATTCATTGTAGCTAAAATCTATGGACAGAATAACAAAAATCGAAAGTCTCCTCGATAGTTGGGGAGAGGCTAGATATCGTTGTAAGCAGTTCAAAGAGGCTGTATTTGATAGTCGGCATAGCCTGTACTCACAGGTGACAAATTTACCGAAAAAGTTGAGGGATAAAATCGCTAGTAATATGGGTGATGAGATCTTGTCGATAAAGCCTATCAAAGAGATCGATATGCCTCAAGCTACTAAAACTCTTTTCGAACTGTCTGATGGTAATCGTATCGAAGCTGTTTACATGCTTTTTCGTGAGGGTCGGCGAACGTTATGCATTTCAACACAAGTAGGGTGTGCTTGTGGCTGTACTTTTTGTGCTACAGGATCATTGGGTTTTATTCGTCAACTTTCTAGTGATGAAATTGTTGACCAAGTGTTGTACCAGCATAAGCAGGGAAAAGAAGTCGATAATATTGTTTTCATGGGGATGGGTGAACCTTTCTTAAACCCTAATCTTTTTGAAGCTTTGCAAACGTTGACGGATACCGATAAGATGGCTTATAGTCCACGTCGTTTAGCTATTTCTACAGTGGGTATTCCGGCGGGAATTAGGAGGTTAACAGCGGCCTTTCCTCAAGTGAGCTTAACACTTTCCTTGCACACTCCCTTCGATAAAAAACGCGATAAGATGATGCCTATCAATCGGCAATACCCTATTGAAGAAGTTCTTGTAGCTTTAGAAGATCATATCCTCGCTACCAACAGGAAAGTTTATATAGCTTATACTTTGCTGGAAGGAGAAAATGATGATTCTAAACATGCCGATGGGGTGGCTAACTTGTTGAAGCGTAAAGGGCTGGAACACCTCATTCATGTCAACCTTATCAAATACAACGATCATCCACGTGCCCAAGGCTTTCATACTCGTCAGGGTTCTTTGGAATTATTTGCTAAGATGCTTGCTAATCGCGGAATCCCTCATGTTACTATAAGGCACTCTTTTGGTAACGATATCGGTGCTGCTTGTGGACAGCTCGTCGCTGATTATTGATACTGTGTTATCAGCCTTCATCCTTAACATGTCCTAACATATTACGTAATTATCTTTGATGAAGGGTATAAGAAGTTATTTGGTTTTGGAATAACACCGAAAACATTTTATTATCTATGGCAAGAAACAAAATAATGTTTGTTGACATTAAGTTATTTTAGTATTAAATTATCCTCATTTTCGTTTATATGAGGTTTAAAAAATGACTAAAAATAATAAATTATTATTTTACTTGGTGCTGTCGGCTTGTTTGGGTATATGTTTTTCTTCTTTTTCTCACAACCAGGCATCACATAAGAGAGAAAATCTAGACAATTACCTAGATAATATTGGTTCTAACCTAGAAGAAAAAACTCATATAATCTCTTATATGCGGAAAAATCTAGGAGGTAATTATTTAGAAATTGGCACCGGGGGTGATACGATTTCCTATATATTGAAATCGCTTCCCAAGGATTATAGAGGCACAGTTATTGCCTCCGATGTAGACCAGGAAATCCTCGATGCTATCCCTAAAAGACATCCGGAGTTACAGGAATACCTCGA
This sequence comes from Chlamydiota bacterium, assembly GCA_051744985.1. Lineage (GTDB taxonomy): Bacteria > Chlamydiota > Chlamydiia > Chlamydiales > JABHNK01 > JBNJDP01. The sequence goes on from JBNJDP010000014.1 coordinate 34,444, forward strand.
TGGTAGCGCATCATCATCCCTTGTATTAATGAAATTAGATGCAACTCAAATGGGAGCGATAAAAAATAATTCTCTTTCCGGCATCAATGCGTCTGCAATAGCTCATGAAATAGTGTCATATGTTCCGCCTCGTACGGCTTTATCGCAGTTTTTTATAGAATCTGCCCGTTCTTTAGAAAAGAATGGGGTTTTTATTTATAGAGACCCCGCGACACAAGATAATCCCGCTGAAATTAATACTTTGATGTTAGAGAATCCTATCGCCAAGCGATTTGCTATCTTGTTTTTTTCTCGTTTTCTCGACAGAAATTATACTCATATAACAGATATGCAAGGAGCGTGTGCCAAACCAGATTTCAAATATGTCGAATCGCTCCGTATTTATGCCTCTATTAATGGCAAGGTTTCACAGGAAGTTCTTGGCTATTATGATTTTCTGGAAAAGCCAAGCAGTAGTTTTAATTTTTCAGCTCCCTTGTCAATACAAGCCCCTAGAAGATTGCTCAACGAATTTCAGCGTCATTATGTTTTGTTTTTAAAAGATGTTTTCCCCCAAGCTTTTAGCTCTGCAAAAGCGTTGCAGACAGGGAAAAATATTCTTCGAGAAACTCCCGTTCTTGCCCATAAAGTTCTTTTGGAAAAGATAGATTCTCTTAACCTTAACTTCAATGATGATAGCTTGTCTTCTGAAGAGCATAGTTTATTTATTAAAGAACATAAAAACCTTGAGGAACTTATCGCAAAGGGGAGTATATGGCAGGGTAAGGATATTAACGCTGTTGACGACCTAAATCAATATCTAAAAGATCACAAAGCTAGCCCAACCTTGTATAGCATTGTTGATTCTGATCGAATTTGGCTGGATGCTAAGTTGAATGCTATCCTTTACAGAGGTAAGAATCAAGGTATTATGAAGCGCTTAGAGCTGTTGGATAGTGATGACTTTCCTGATGAATCTTTAGATTGGCTGCAACGTGAAGGTGATGAGCATTATTTCTATTATGATCTTTCAGAATTTTTAGCTTTTCTGTTGCAGTTATCGGACTACTATTTCCCTCTTATCGGTAAAGAAGGATACATTTTTGCTCCTATAGATAGCGATGCTATCTATTCTCTTTCTAGAGAGCTTTATCAAGAAACTCTGGAGAGAGATATGTGTCAATTTAATATGTGCGGACAAAATCAAGAGTTCGTGACCGATAAAAGAGTACTTCACTTACAATTGATGCCCCGAGAAGAGGGGATAAAAATCTTAGGAAATTTGGTTAAAACTTATCCAGAAAAATATGAGAAACTCGCCAATGCCCTCCAACAAAAAGATCACCATGTTTTTTGAAGAGTTATTAGATATTGTCGACGATGATGATCGGGTTGTCGGCACTAAGACGAAGAAAAAGGTCTACGATGATAAGATGAAAAATTTTCGAGTCATAAATGCCTTTTTATTTTCTACGCATGGCCGCTTGTGGATTCCTCGCCGGCACCCAGAGAAAAGTTTGTTCCCTCTTCATTTGGATGCTAGTGTAGGGGGGCATGTAACTAGCGGTGAAACATATTTACAGGCGTTTGAACGTGAATTGCAAGAAGAGTTGAATCTATCACTTTCAGAGCTGCAATACAAGGAGATCGCCACGTTAACACCAGCTAATAAAGTGTCGGCTTTTATGAAAGTTTATATGATTAATTTCGAAGAACATTGCGCTATTAATTATAATAACCAAGATATTATTGAAGGGCTCTGGATGACCCCTGACGAAGTTTTGGCGAAACTCAATGACGGCGATAAAGCAAAAAGCGATCTCCCGCACTTATTGTATCAGGTAAAACAATGGATAAAGGACAATGAAAAAAATAATCTTTAAAACCCTCTTTCTGCTTTTTGCGGTCACTAATCTATACGCACAGCCCGATATTATTCTTGCCGGTCTTCCTGGAACAGGTAAGGGGACGCTATCTCAATACCTAAAGTACCAGCACCAATATGTACAGATCTGTCCAGGTGATATTTTCCGTGAAGAAATCGATAAACAAACACAGTTTGGACAAGAGATCGCTGCTATCGTTGCTAATGGAGACTATGTTGATGATGAAAAAGCTTTTAATTTTCTAAAAAACCGTATTGTTGCCGCTAAACAACAAGGCTTATCAGTTATCCTTGACGGTTATCCTAGGTCTAAGGGTGCTTTAGAGCTGTTGCAGCAGCGCTTGCTCAATGATGAGGATCTTTTCTCTGAAGGCATTCTTATCGTTGTATTAGAGGTCCCTGATGAGGAGGTGCTTTTGAAACGGATCTCTAATCGAATAACCTGTCCTTCTTGCAAGCAGGTTTATAACAGCGACACAAATCCCTCTAAACAACAAGGGATATGTGATTACTGTGGTACTTTTCTTACAAAGAGAAAGCAAGATACCTATGATATTCTGATGAAACGCTTTAAATATTACCATGAAAACTTAGTGCCGCTTATTTCTCAATGTGAAAGCATTTACCCTTCGTTGCATTTGGATGCGACACAAATTGAGCTTGATAATTTGGCACCTATAGCTGAAAAAATTGTGTGCCAGGAATGGAATAAGCAACCTCTTGCTAAAGAGCCGATTTACTTCTCATATCGCCTCTAGGAGCGCAATAGCGGGGTAAAGCGCTACAGAGCTTAACTTCAGCGCTTGAGGCCACATCTAAAAACGGCCCTAGAATGACATCATGGGTTGAAACGCCCTATGACTCTTTGGAGTTTATATAGTTCTTCTAGATAGTTATAAAAAGCCTGAGTAGCCCGCTCATGAGATTTTAAAGTTTGCTCTTGGGCATCTAAAAGATTAAGAATAGAGATTTCTCCTGCGGAATATTTGTTTTGGATGAGATAAAAGTTCTTGAGGGCTTTATCGCGGGCGTTTTGTTCTAGAATTTTGCGATGGTAAGAATATTCGAGAGCATGGCAGGCGTCTTTAGAGGCTTTGATGATCTGGTTTTGAACTTGATATTACGTTTGTTGCATCTCTCTTATAGCGGCATCCCACTCTACCTTTTAAATGCTCTATTTCCTCATATCTATCAAGCATTATCCCCTCGTTTTAGCCGG
>JBNJDP010000015.1:0-32146 GCA_051744985.1 Chlamydiota bacterium
AGGAGCAATAATGAAGCCTAAAGTAATTTTTTTTGGCACCCCCCACTTCGCTGCTCAAGTTTTAGATTACCTCCTACAGCATAATGTTGATATCGCTGCGGTAGTTACGAGGGTCGACAAGCCTAAAGGGCGCTCAGGGACACCTACCCCTCCACCTGTCAAGCAGCTACTCCTAGAATCCTACCCTAGCATCCCCCTATACCAACCTCTAAAAGCCTCTGACCCCAAATTCGCAGAGACTTTAAAAACTTACCAGGCTGACCTCTTTGTCTTTGTTGCCTATGGGGAGATTGTCCGAGAAAACCTCCTAGAGATGCCCAAGCTAGCCTGTATCAACCTCCATGCCAGCATCCTCCCCAAATACCGAGGAGCTGCACCCATCCAACGCGCTATCATCGAAGGTGAAACGGAAAGCGGTGTAACCATCATGCATATGGTCAAAGAGCTTGACGCTGGTAATATGATCAAAGTCTCTAAAACGCCTATCAATACTGAGATGACCAGCGGGGAGCTCCAAGAGCGCCTCTCGGAGATCGGTCAGCCAGCACTCCTAGAAGTTATCGAAGATTTTGGTAAGGGGCCCGTCAAAGATATTCCTCAAGATCACCAGCAAGTAACCTTCGCCCCTAAGGTAACACCTAAAGATGCTCGGATAAGCTGGGATCAGCCGGCCACAAAGCTATATAACCTCTACCGCGGAGTAACTCCCCGTCCGGGAGCGTGGTCTCAGATTAAAATAAGAGGCAAAGCTAAGAGGCTAAAGATCCTGCAAGCAGAGCTTGTTAACGACAGAAGTGGCAGCCCTGGAAAAATTTTGGAAAGCTCCTCTAAAGGATTAATGCTGGCTTGCTCATCGGGAGCCTTAAACTTGACAAAAGTTCAGCTCGAAGGTAAAAAACCGATGGCTATCGCCGAATTCCTCCAAGGCTTCCCTACCAATCTGCTGGATTTCACCTCTAACTCATGAATCGAATTCTACCCCTGAAGCTATAGCTAGATTCTAACAAATATTGCCGATGAGAATACTTTACTTAATCTTAACCTGACGCTATACTTTCGATGTTTATGATGACAAATTAAAACATAATATAAGAGGAAGTCAGATTTATGACAGCTATAGCAACAATATCACCCAACAGTATTTCAGCAACGGCATCCTTTGCCAGCACAGTAGTCACTAAAATTCAAGGACCTACTATTTCTTTTTTAGGGCGCTCTTGGGAAGTTCTCAAAAGCGGTATCAGCAAAGCTCCCGTTGTAGCAGGAATCACTTTATCAGCAACAGCATACCTATTCACCCGCTTTGATGGAGCAGAGAAGACCCTTAAATTAGGGAAAAATATTTTCGATGCCATAAAATCTTTTCACTTTTCCAGCCCTAGGCTGAATAATTTTTGTAAAAACGTCAGCAACAAGCTAGGTACTGCTGTCGACATGCTATCCCTTTTAAGCCCAATCTCCAATCTTCATAGGATGACTACATCCTTATATAAATTAAGCTCAAAAACTCTAGATACTCTTAAAAAAGTTTGTGCCTTTGCTGCTAGCAGTTTTAAAGCTTTGGGCAACGCCACCAAGCATAAAATCCTAGAACCACTATTAGGCAACAACGCCGAAGAAAAAATCGGCAAAATTGCTAAATACGGAAAGCTCTTTTTCGGAGTAGGCGTCAATACCTTAGGGGCAGCTCTTTCAGTAGCAGGATTATCTCGCAAAGAAAAAATAGCTGAAAACATCCTAGGGTTAGCGTCCTGCAGCGCCGCTCTTGGAACCATCTTTATGGCAGAACATCTTAAAGTTGATAAAGAAAATCCTATTTTCCAAGGCTTCCAAATTACCAATAATGTTGCAGGCATCTCCAAAATTCTTGTAGCGGGCAGAGATGCATGGTTAAAAACAGCCTAATGACCGTGATAAAATCTTATTAACATCATTTGTTTAGAAATTAAAAGGGTTGCTCATCTTGAGCAGCCCTTTTTTTATACTACAATTAATCAAAAACACTTTGTTTGTATAATAAAAAATAACTTTGCTTTTTATTTATTTTATGTTAAAATTATTATCCAATATAAACAAAAAGGTAATGATAATGGCAGCAACAATACAACCTATTACCCCCCAATCTATAACTATTACGCCTGAAAAAGAACAGGAAGGCTTAACCTCGGCCACATGGAGCGGCCATAAAGTTTCTCATCTTCAACAAGGATGCGACTACGCTACTTACCCCTTGAGATTTATATTCTGCGCTACAACCCATGTTTTAATTAAACTTTCTGGAGTCGACAAACTTCTTAAACTTACTGAAAAATCTTTTAAAGCCCTCGACCTTAGCAAAGCAGCCCCCGATTTCCCCGCTAAAGAACTCAACAGTTCTGTTAAAACAACTCGTAATGCACTAAGCATTATCAATGCGATTACGACTGCTGAAGAAACAGCCAAAGCTATAAGAAAATCTTGTAATGATATCAAAGAGGCCCCTACCGAAGTACCCAAAGCTCTCAAAGAAAAGCGCTTTAAAAAGTATATTTTCGACAAAAATATGACGGGTATGGATACAGCAAAAAAAGTTACAGGTTATGCAGCCAACATTTTAACCATCATCAGCTTTACTAACCTTAAGATTTTAGCTATCTTTTTTGGAAAAAGTGCTGCCACCATTGCCTCCACAGCCGCAAGACCTATACGTTTTCTAGCTATTTCAAAAAATTCCTTGGGAGCAGTCTTGTCGACAGTAAAATTAGCTCAAGGTAAAGACAAGCTTAAAAACTCTGCCGGATTGTTAGCAGCAAGCGTTGGAATCGTCGCTATCGGATCGACCTTCTTCTTCCCTGGCCTCCACCCTATACCTATAGGGTTGGCAATAGCAGCAGCAAGCTTAGATGTGACCAAAATATTAGCAGAAGGCGCCACCGGCCCCAAAAGCTGGGTGCCCACCCCACCATGGCAACAAGAGATCCAAGCAGCTCCTGCGGCTTAGTCCCTCGATTTTTCCAGAAGCCCGCGATTATGACCTAATCGCGGGCTTCTGGCATAGAATATAAGCAACCGCAATACTTCTGCCGGTATAATCCAGCCTTGCGGCTTAGCTCGATACTCTTTTTATAGCCATCCTTTTTTTTGAAATCTGCTGCCATAAAATCCACCCCATAAGAGTTACCTATTTTGTTACCTATTTCATTGATCAAGGAAGCCTTCTTATAAGGTGAAACAGTCAAAGTCGTAGTGAAAATATCATAACGGTGCTCAAAAGCATAAGAAGCTGCAGCTTCTAAGCGCTTGGTAAAACATATCGCACAACGCTGCCCTCCCTCTTTTTCGGATGCCAACCCTTGAGTAACCCTAAACCATTCCTGAGTGTCATAACCTTCGACTATCAGAGGGAGCTTTTTAAGGTCGGCATAATAACGCGCAGCATCAAGGCGCCTCCAATATTCTTCTTTAGGATGAATATTGGGATTATAAAAATAAAGTGCTATATCATAATCGCCAGCTAAAATTTCTATGGGATGAGTAGCACAGGGAGCACAGCAAATATCGAGTAATAAAGTTTTCTTCTTCATAACATATTAATTTATCATACTAGCGTCTTGGCGACAAGAGAGTTTTTTACATACGATTTATAATTCCTCTTACTTTAAAAAGTAATCGTTGCTAAAATGTTATCCGGCATTAATTGATATAAATTTACCTGCTAATAAAAAATATTACTAATACCTACTTTCAGGAGTATGCTCATGACTAGCACAGTGGCAATGCCCATAGAACTCTCACCTCAGTCCGCAGCATCTATTATTCCCGAGAACAATTTCTCACATTTCGTTGGAGAAGCCTGGGGCCGTTCGATTAGCATAATCAAGCAAGGGTCAGAAAAGATCATCAATATTGCGCGAGGCTCTTTAGCGGCAATCGCCCATACTTTTTCGACTATCGAAGGAGTCAATAGCTTTCTTCAAATAACTGCCAACGGCGCAGCTGCCCTAGTCCTTAGACGTCCTTTTTCAGGAAGGGTCGCTAAAATTTCCGAAAACACTCGTGATGGGCTCACATTTTTCGATTTTATCAGAGATGGTAAAGGTTGCGCTGAAGGCGTCACTGAATCGGCAAAAGAGTGGTCGCACTCTTCTCTATCATCAAAAGCAAAAAAATTGACGTCTGTTGCCGGGCAAGCCATCATTACCGTAGGTGACACCTTATCTGCACTAGATTGGGCCAATGCTGTTGGGATAGTAGCCTTAGGTGCTGCAGCGATAGCTATTGGCCAAGCAGCATCTTATGTGACACTGGGAGGCTTAGCGATAATGACTATTTGCGATCTTTCTAACTTCTGCAATGCTATCCGCAACGGTGAAGACCTTATAGAGCACAGCTTGCCTTTAATTAAGGACTTTTTAGATATAGCATTGGTAGGCAGCACTTGCATAGGAGCACCGCCTCTTTCCGCTCTGATAGCTTTAGGAATAACTTCAGGGTCAGTAGGCATCATAAAGTTACTGTACAATGACCGCCAGCAGTGGTCACCACAACATTGCAAAAGCTGATTTTAGATGAAAATTAAAGTTGCTATCGCGTATAGTAATTTGCTCAAAAGATATAACTATGGGTTCAACGATGAAAATTACCGCCCCTCTTCTTGCAATTTTATTAAGCTTAGGATTGATGCTATCTTCTGTTGCCTCTGCTACGGCCTCGCAACCGAAGATAACCGTCAACAATAGGGTATTAGCAAAAATCAACGGCACCCCTATTACCATGATGGATGTCGTCAAGCAGATGGATATTTTTTTTCACCACAACTTCCCCGAGTACAAAGATTCGTTCCAAGCCCGTTTTCAATTTTACTCCACCAACTGGCAACATTTTTTACAAGAGCTGATCGATAGAGAGTTGATCATCGCTGACGCTCAAGAAAAAAAGATGGAAATTGCCGACGGAGATATCAGGCAAGAACTCGAGGGAAATTTTGGACCTAATGTCGCTGAGACCATTGACAGCCTAGGGATGACTTACCAAGAAGCTTGGCGCCTTGTTAAATCTGACATCATACTGCGTAGGATGATGATGTATATGGTCAACAGCAAAGCTTTCAACCAGGTAAGTCCTCGCGAGATACGCCATGCCTATCGAGAATACAAAGAACAAACCTTAAAAAATGATCAGTGGCGTTACCAAGTGATAACCATCAGATCCAGCGATGCTGAACACGGAAAGGTCATCGCCAGCGAAGCCTATCGTCTACTCAATGAAGAATCGATCTCTCCCAAAAAGCTTACTGAACTGCTAAGGGAAAATGACCTTCTCCATGAAACTGACAAGCTCAGCGTTTCTCATAAGTTCAAGCATGCTAGCGATACCCTGTCGGAAGCTTATCGGCAAGTTTTGTCTGGCATGCAACCTTCTTCTTATAGTCAACCTATAGGTCAGACTAGCCGTAACAATCAGCTCGTTTATCGTATTTTCTATCTCGACGGATACCAAGCTCCACAAGTAGCGCCTCTCAAAGAAGTAGAAGAAAATATCAAAGAAAAGATGGTAGATAAAGCTACTAACGATGAGGCCAACAAGTACTTAACAAAGCTGCGTAAGCGTTTTCATGTCGACAACCAACATTTGGCAGAGATGATACCTCCTAATTACGAGCCTTTTACGATTATCTGATGAAAGTTGAGAACATCAAAGAGCTTCAATCATATCTAGAAAGCTTGGGGACACGGCCCAAAAAAAGCTTGGGACAAAATTTTTTGGTCGACAACAACATCCTCGACAAAATCATCAACACTGCTGATATCAGGCCTGGGGAGGTTGTCCTTGAAATCGGCCCTGGCCCTGGAGCATTGACAGAAAAGCTTCTCGAAGCTGGCGCTACGGTTATTGCGGTAGAAAAAGACAAGCTATTTGCTAGAGGTTTACAGCGCCTGGAAGGCTCGTTAAAGATTGTCAACGACGATATCATGGAAACTGACTTAACAAGCTTGCTGCCGAAAGGAGCGCCTGTTAAAGTCGTCGCTAACATCCCTTATAATTTAACAACTCCTATCATTGAAAAGCTCCTGCTTCATAGCGATTCATTTTCTTCTATAATCTTAATGGTACAGAATGAAGTCGCCCTACGCTGCACAGCCCCTCCTAACACTTCGGAATACTCTTCGCTGACCATTTTTTTAGGATTCTATTCTCAGGTAGATTATGCTTTCAAAGTTGGCAGGAAGTGCTTTTTACCACCACCTAAAGTAGACTCAGCTATTATACGTTTAGTATTACGTAATCCACCGCTCCCACAAAAATTACATCAAGATTTTTTTATGCTTACTAGGACAGCCTTTCAACAAAAGCGAAAGATGTTACGCTCCTCATTGCGAAAGATATACTCCCCTAAACAGGTTATGGAAGCTTTGGAATCGATAGGATGCTCACCGCAAGCGCGCCCTCAAGAGCTATCATTACGATCTTTTACCGCTCTTTTCCTCGAACTTATCAAGAGCTGATTGCAGTCTATCAAGCTGCTGTTCCAACCCTTCACTAACTTCAATCGCCTCCTGAGTCTGTTGAAGGCGCTTATCTCCTTCATGACGTTCTGCCTGCAGCTCCTGAATACGCTGCCGATCGGCTGCTGTTTGATCAATTAACAACGTCTTCCAGCTTGCTAAATCTTTTTCTAAGCGCTGCTTAAAGGTGTTTTGTTGTTCGATGATTTTTTGAATGTATGGCTTACTACACCTATGAAGTTGATCGTCAAGCTTAGCCGTTAAGGTAGCTGCATCCATCCAACTTTTGTTGGCTTCTCGCAATTGGGTGATATCTTCGCTAACATCCAAGTCTTTAACATCTTCAATATGCTGGCGGAGGCTTTCATTTTGCTCAGCGAATTCCATAAGAATTTTCTGCACCTCTTCCTTCATCTTACGTAACTCTGATAGCTCCTTCTCCAGCTTCTTCAGCTGTGCTTCAAGATCTCCATTTGATTGACTTAGACTATCAAGCTGTTTTTGACTCTGAAGGTTTTGTTCCTCTAAAGATGTCTGTGTCTCACTGAGAGTGTCAGAAATTGTTTGGTATTGTTGTAAAAGTGCACTGTAATCATCATTAAGAGTGGCTATTTCCTTAACGCTAGCATCTAAGCTATCTTTAACCTCGGTAAGCTCAGATGTCCTCTCTTGAAGAGAAATATCAATAGCTTTTTTTTCTTTTACTAGATGACTCCAAGATTTAGCGATCTTAAAAACCCGTATGGCAACCTCTGCTACTACCGACACTACTGTTACCACTCCTCCTATAGCTAGGCAAAGATAGTCTTGAGAAAAATATCCCCATACTCCCGCCGCTGCCCCCGCAGCACCTGTGACCCCCAAAAAGACATCATGCCAATATTTCTGTGCCAAGCTAGCAACATTGCTCAGGTTGCGCCATAACCTGCCAATAACGGTGACACACCTCAGGGAATTTCGTGGTAAATGAGAGATATTATCCACTAACGGTGATACTACCGGCAATCCTTTTAGGCCTTCAACCATAATTAACTCTCATATTATTATAATGTCGATAAAATCTCAGTAAGCCGAGAACTAAGTTCATCAACCCGTTGACTTAAGCAAGCATTCTTTTCATTAAGATCTTCATTTAAGCTGCTTTGCCGCTTTTCCTCTTCTAAAAGATTCTCTAACACAGCTATTCTGTCCTTCTGGCTTGCTATCAACCCTTGTACTTCACCTTGCTCAGCTTCATATGCTTTTCTTAAGCTATCCAAGGCCTTTTTTTCATCTTCTATACTCTGCAAGAGCCGCGTAAAGAGCCCCACTAAGTCTTGTAAACCTTCTCGCGCCTTTCGAAGATCTTCAGTAAGATCCTCCAAGCTGTCAGTCTTATCATCGATAGTTTGCAGCTGAGCTTCAATATCATCGGCAGCTTGGTTAAAGCCTGTTAACTGCTTTACATTCCTTGCTAATCCCTGGATACCATTTTTAAAGCTGGCTTTAACTTCAGTAATCTTATGGATTTCTCCTTGTAAAGCAGCGATCTGATTTTCTAGTTGTTTATTTCTAGCCTCGACATCCTCTAGCAATTGAGCTCTTTTCTGAGTAATTTCTATCAACTCCTGAACTTCTTCTTCTATCTCTTTTTTAGTAGCAGCATTTTTAAGAAATATTTGTCGATATTCTTGAGGTAAAGCTTCAATAATTTTACTCTTCTCTACCAAACGATCACCTACCTGCTGATAATCCTGGCGCAAATCTTCCAACTCCTTATGAAGCATGCTAAGCTGTTTACGCGCTTCTTCCAAAGACTTGCCAGGCTTGCCTAAAAATCGTTCCCCATAAACCACAGCATCGGTTAATGCTGCCATAGTAATGATAACACCTCCTCCTACCATCTGGGAATTGCTATCCTGAAAAAACCCGTAGCCCAAAAAACAAACTCCAAATAAACCGCCGGGCACTGTAAGGCCGTTGAACCAATGTCTTCTGGTAATGCGCAGCCAACGCCATAGGCGCCCTCCCGAGCTAGCTGAAAGGTCTGTAGGCTTGCTATGAACCTCTTCATCAGAAGGAGCTATTACCGGTGTCTCAGAAGGAGCTTGGCTGGGTATAGAAGATACAGTTGACGTCATTTTATGTTAATCCATAAATCAAAGTTGGTGCGAAATATCAGTTATAATATATAGCCTATCGTCATCTACTTAGGCAAGGGATAAAAAATATACCTATAGCGCCTGCTCATAATCCGTGGTGTTATATAACCTGCGCATAACACTCTAGGATCAATATTTTGAGTAATCGTCAAGACACTAGAAACATACTTAATATTGTAATGGGTGGAGCTCCACCCTTCGGGTGTTAAAACATAAGTTCCTGGCATAATGGCTCCTTGAGAAGAGCCGCTATACTCTAGTTGTCCACTAAGGCTAGCACTATCATCGCCGGGCAAAAAACCACTAAAATCCACGCCTGCTCCTCCATAGTAAGGGTGGCCGTTAGGATTTTTAGAATCCTCGCGAGCCTTTACCCTTAAAGGATAAGGAAGATCGTTCAACAAAGGATAAGTCTCTCCCTGATATATCCTCCAAATAGTATCGCTATCTCCTTCTGCAATATCCCAATCGGTAGTATAAGTTTGTATTTTCTGCATATTTGCTGTCGTTTTGGGTTCGCCCTTTCCTGTATCGTTCTGTCCTGAAGTTTGGCTATCATAGTAGGAGTTAGAAACATCGTTTCCGAAGCCTAGAAGCCCTCCAATAGAATCTGTTGCCTCCTCATAGCCTTCAACATTCCCATAAGCATATGATTTTGTCACCGTGCCCAAGCTATATCCTACTAAACCTCCGACGCCCTGATTGTCTCTATCATAAGGCGTTAACCCTGTTACCGCTCCTGATGCATAAGTATTATTGATGTCACCTAAATTTTGATATCCTACCAATCCCCCGACGCGAGAATGACCTTCCACCGCACCAGTAGCATATGATTTATCTATATTTGCATTCTGCGTAGCTCCTGCTAAACCTCCGACACTGTCAAAGCCATAAACCGCTCCACGAGCAAAGCACTTCGACACAGCCCCTTTAAATAAAAAGCCTACCAACCCTCCTGCCGGCTGATCAATATTATCGCTACTACTGCTCACATCTCCTTGACTATATGAATTAGCAATAGTGCTATTATCACTATACCCCACAAAACCACCTATATTGTCCACTCCAGCAACATCACCTCTAGCATAAGAATTGGTGATAGTGTCATCTTTACTATACCCTATCAGTCCTCCTATATCTTGTTCGTGGCCTGTTACAGCGCCAGTAGCATAAGAGCTATCAATAGTATTGCCTGTGCTATGCCCTATCAATCCGCCCACATAGTTTTTACCTTCTATTGTTCCACTAGAGTGGCTATTCGATACCTCTGCCCCACTCTCTACATTCCCTATCAACCCTCCCACAACATCAACAGTGGGACTTATCACTTGAGCTGAGCTATAACAATTCCACACCTTTCCTCTTGCTATGACCCCCATCAGACCTCCAAGGCCTCCATAGATAATCCCATCACTTTCCACTGACCCTCCACTAAGAGCCGTATTGCTGACATTCCCGCCATTAACCACCCCAAATAATCCGACGTAGTCGGCATCTGACTTTATGTATATGTCGGATATGGTATGTCCCAAGCCTTCAAAATTACCGCTAAAAGTATTTATCGGGGTTCCCAAAGGGGTAAAATCCCATTGGCTGGTGGGAGAACCATCGATATCGGTTCCTAAAACATATGATTCGGAAGGGTGTCCTTGTATCCCCTGAAGATCTGTGCGCGACGTTGATCCCTCTGCCCCCAAAGAGCTTATAATATTATATTGCTGACCATTGATAGTCAGCGAAGTATTAGGCGCCAGATTGGCTTTCCCTTTAAAATATCCATCATCATCGAGGCCTATTTTAAGCTGACCGTCATAATTCAATACAAGCTGAGCCGTCCCCGTAGCTGAAATGGTGGCATTAAGGTTAATATCATTATGAGCTTTTAACGACAGCTGATTCTGGTCCCAGCTAAAACCAGCTTCGATATTAATATCACCTTGTTGAACACCACTGCTAGAGGTTATGATAGTAACATCGCTAAGCTGTAATGAACCTTCCAGAGTGTTAGCTCCTATGACATTCGAAGTCCTGGTAACATCTCCCTCTACGATATTAAAATCAGAGGGGTCTATTAGCCATTCGCCTTTTTTACCATTCCTAGCATAAGCATCAACATAAGCCTCTTTTTCTATGATAACCTGTGCAGCGGAAGTTTCTGCAAAACCTCCGTCGCCTCCCTTTGGAGGTGCTGAGACATCTAGCGTACAAGCATGCCTGACAGTATTATCCTCCTCGATAGGTTTATTAGGAGCCGCCATACCTCCTAAGAGGTAAATCCTCCCTTGTTGATTATGAATAGTGCTAGCTTCTACCAACCCTTCATTGTTGACTACCATCTTGCCTATCTGCCCTGCTGCCCTTCCCGACAACACGGCTAGCCCTCCTTCAACAAAAATGTCGCCTTTGTTAGTGATGGCAGATTCGTTATCTATCAATTCTGCAGCTACGGCTTGATCGATATTATAACCGATCAACTCATGCCCAGCAAACTGCAAAGTCACCTTCTCACCACTAGCAAGGTAAGTTTGCCCTTTCAGGTCCATCATCACCCCTTCATTGACAATAGTAGGAGATAACAAAACCAGATATCCGCCTTTATCAATTTTAATAAACCCTGAGTTACTAACTTTCCCTCTTTGGTGATGATTATCAAAAAGGTATCTATCTTTCAGAAAGTCCTCATCAGCTATGCTCAAGGTAGAGCCTAGAAAACTTCCTACGGCAACTTTCGCCTTACTTCCTACCAATATACCATTAGGGTTGATCAGCCATACTTGACCATTAGCTTTAATTTTACCGTAGATTTCCGAAGGATTGCCTCCCACGACTCTATTCAGAGATATCGCCTGCCTATTAGGTTGCAAATAAGAGACGGTTTCTTTGGCACCTATACTATAATCTTTCCATTCGACAATACTCTTATCACTATGCTGCCGTATTTCCATTGTTGCGATATCGAGCTGTGTTATTGAGCTTTCACCACTCACAACCTTCCCTTCTTGGGGAAGAGCATGAATTGTCAACGGCAAAGCCAACAGACATATAACAATCCTCATTGACCAACGAATGTTTTCTTTACCTATCATGTCTACTCCCTTAAAAATTGCAACTTGCTTGAGCTAGGATTTCAGAATCACGAGCATTAAAAGAGCCCTCATAACGAGGAACAGCCCAATCCATGCGTACTCTCAGATGGCGTAACAGCTCTACCCTGACCCCTAATCCTATAGATGTCAAAGAGCTCCTAGACTCTTCGCCTTTTTCGGTAGCGTTAAAATAAGTGCCGCCATGGTCGACAAAAGGCACTAAATAAGCTGTAACGAGTTTAAATAACCCGAGGTCGTGCATCTTTCTCGTCATTTCCAGGAAAAGTTCGCCATTAAAGAGATACCCTTTATCGCCGCTCTTAATAGAAGGACGGTAACCTCTAACGGTTGATATTCCTCCTAACATAAACTGCTCTGCGACCATCAAGTTATTGTTGCTATACTGACCACGCCCTCTAAGCCAAAGGTAGTGTCCGGCAAATAATCCTTGTATTCTGGTAAAGTCGAGGTTCAATTTATTAAAATCCCCTGAAGCATCATTCCTACTAGATTGAGAGTTATTGTGCTTACCACCTAAAAAATGCCCTAACCCTCGACGGTAAGAAGTTTCAATAATATTACGCCCTTTCCAAGAGCTCTTCCAATCACAGCTAAAAATTACTTCAAGGGCTCTAATTTTATCTTTACTACGAGCCTCCTCGAGCATGTAATCATAAACGTCTTGATATTCAAAACCGCCTCGCACACTCATAGTACGATAAGCTTTCCTCTTAATGACCTGACTGAAGTATACTCCTGCCACATTGGCTTTGCCATGAATATCCAAAATAGCATAATCTTTACCTGCTTGGTAAATGCTATTGGCATAGTAAGCACCTAAAAAACCTCCCCTATTATTATAGGGGATATAATACTCCAGTCTCCCATACATCAAGCGCTCAAAACTTATGCGATCTAATCCTGTAATAACATCGCAATTTAACTCATCACCATCATGCCAAATGTTGGCCACTACCAACTCTGCCCCCAAGCGATGCTTGCTGATGGTACGGGCACCATAGTTGTCAGCAGTCAACGTTACTTGCCAAGGCCTCCTATCTTCTACCTCCACTTGCAGGCTGGCGGTAGCGTGATGCTCTCCCGCCTTCAATACTGAATAGACGTCAAGGTTCATAAAATCATTAAGCAACAACAACTGCTTTTCAAGCTGATAAGCTTTAAATTCTTTCCCTTTTCTGACAAGATCTTCAAAATAGCCCTCGATAAACTTCGTAGAGTAATATTTGTTACCACTAACGATAACATCATCCAACCTCCCCTCAACAACTATGATTTTTACAACTCCATCAACAACCTCTTGGGGCGGCAGATAAGCATAAGATAATAAAAACCCTAAAGCTCGATAGCGATTAGTGATACCGTCAGCGACAGCCTGCATATCTGCCATAGTAAGCTTTCGCCCTTCATAAGGGGATATTAGTTCAGCTATTTCCTGTTCTCCTATTAGAGTGGCGCCTTGGACTCTAAAAGCATTTACTGAAATTCGATGGTCGGTATTAGATGCCGCAGTTTTAGAAGGGCGGTAATTGTTTTCAATCAAACCTGACGGCGAGGTAGAGATATAAGGCGTTAATTCTTCGCTTGCTAGAGCATGGATTTGTTCTGGACTTTGAAGCTGCCCGTAGGTTACTCCCCCATAACATAAGATGCCTAATATTATAAAAAAAAATTTCCTCATTACTATCGATATCATCCCTTCATAGAACAACAAAGCAAAATCCCCCCCGCAAGAATTCGTTATATCACAATCGGCATATGATACGTCAAAATGCAGTCATAAGGTTGCCCACAAAAAACACCAATCCTGCCTGTAACCCATTGTGCCCTAAAAATGTCTTCAGCTCTCTAGAAAATTCCCCCTCAAAAACTTATCTTCAACAGAACAGGGACCTAGAAATATTTTTTTATTCCTGACCACCAGGAATCATTGATGCTATTGCTGGCAAAAAGTTCCACAACATCAAGAATCTTACCATGCTCGTCTCTAAGATAGACATCTCCGACTTTTTGTCCCTTTGTAATAGGCAGCTGCAGCTTCTTCCACTGCATGGCAGCTTCAAGTTGAGGCTCCTCCGCTGGATAATAATAATAATCTAAGTCCTTATTAGTATAAGTCTTAAGAGGCGTTGAGCTATTTTCAAGATGACGCGAAATAGTTTGAGGACCTTTTTTAAGAAAAACACGCCGAATCTTATGTTGGCTATAAGCCGCTTTGAAGAGTTTAGTAGCATCCCTAAATTTATCGTCTCCATCTTTGCAATCCAATAGAACTGCCACTAAAACCCTACCGTTCTTATCGGCAGCAGCTACAAAAGTATGGCGCGCTTGAGAATGGTAACCCGTTTTTAACCCTATAGCATAGGGATAATAAAGCTCGCCTCTCTTTATCAGTTCATTGGTAGTTACCATCCAACTTGCAGACTGCATAGCGGTCTTGGGGCGCCGAAAATTCGTCGTTAGGGCTATTTCACGGATTAAGGGCTGTTTAAGAGCTTGGCGCGCAATGATAGCCATATCATAAGCTGTCGTATAATGGTTAGGGTGATGCAAACCGTGAGGATTCATAAAATGGGTGTTACGGCATCCTAGACGGACCAGATAGGAATTCATTCCATCTATAAATTCAGGGATGGTACCTCCCAGCTTTTCAGATATCATATTGGCAGCATCATTGGCAGAGGCTATAAGTATTCCATAATATAAATCTTTAAGCGCCAGCTGCTCGCCTTTTTTGATATTCATATGAGTACCATTATATTCCCCCCAATATGCGGGAAGAGTATAACCTGATTTTTTCTTGGCTTGGAAAGTTACTGTGCCTATAGCATTTTGTGTTGCCGTAACTTTAGTATCTAAGGGAATATGGAAGTTATCTAAACTATAAACGGCGGTAGCAAGCTTGGTAATGCTGGCAGGGTACATCTTTTTATGAGCATTTTTTTGATATAAAATAGCCCCGCTATCAGCATTTATTAAAATGGCAGCACGAGCTTTTACGGAAACCTCCAAGGGGTCTCCCTCCAAAGGAGCACAGCCTATTATTCCCAGCAACACCCAAGATAAAAATGATAAAGTTATGCGCGACAAAGAAGAGGTCTCCTATGTTGATATAAATCATCAAGGTCCGAGCAAATATATTTGAACAGTAAAATAGCTCTTTCCCCTAAAAAACACAACTTTTTACCCCTCGACCGAGTTAATCTTCTGCTCGCACAAGTTATTACCTATGATGTCGGTTAATAGCTGATGTTACGCACTTATTTACAGGTTGGTGTGTAACATCAGTTAATAATTTTCAATAACAGCCGATACCTATAGTAACACTACAAAAAGGAGGCATTATGGATCCTATAAAATTAGAAGTTTCATATCGGGAGTGCATAGAACACCTGCCGGAATATATTCCCGATGGGATTATCGAAGCTGACATCTTATTTTTACATTCGCTAGGCTTGCTAAAATCTTTACATGAAGAAGGCAATGATAATCAAGCCTTCACTAATGCGTTTCAGATGATAGAAACTCCTGATAAAGTTACTCTGTTTAACGAAAAATTTGTGATATGGATCGTGCCTCAGCTTGTAGAAGAAAATCCTACGACTTTTGCTATTATTGCCATGCAAAACGAAAATTCTATCCCTAGCCCTGAGGTAGCTTTTTCTGTATCGGGTATCTACAATTCTTCTTACCTAGTGCTAAAGATCTTGGAAAGCTTGCTGTTAGAAATTGAGGAAAACGAAGAAGTCCTAGAACATTTGGAAGAAGCCTCTTAAGGTACTCGTTTTACCAGGGTTAAAATATTTTTATCACCCTGGCGAGAATAAATAACTTCATCCATCATATTTTTGATAATAAAAACCCCTAATCCCCCGATGCCGCGTTCTTCAAGCGTAGCATCTATGTCGACATCTCCAACCTCTTCTACAGGATTAAAGGGAATACCTTGGTCTTTAAAGACCACCTTAAAAAATTTCGCTTCATCTAGGTAGCATAATATTTCTATTTCACCCTTTTTATGAGGATAGGCGTAGCTTATAATGTTCACCAAAGCTTCTTCCGCTACCAGCTGCATTTTTTCCAAGAGGCTACCTTCAAAGCCTACCTGTTGAGCTTTATCCTTAACGAAAGCTACCATTTGATGCAAAAGCTCCAAGTGCGCCGTAAATTTCCGGCATTCAAGCTCTTCGACCATATAACCTCACCAGCTATGAGTAATGTACTCTACCACCCTTTCAGCTAAAGCTTTATCTAAAGATCTTTTTGCAATATCTTTAGCATTATCGGCAAACTCCAGCTGCCCCATCGAAAAAGTCTTCAGGTTGTCACTGTTGGAATTAAAGACATAATCATAATCAGTACGCGCAGCTATACGGTGAGGACCCATAATAATTTTACCCGACCTAGCGTCCTCTACAGTTACTTCTGCAGTAGCTATTAAACGGCTTTCACTAGGAACGATACTTTTAAGGATATTATTGTCAGCATCACGCTCATGGTGGTAGCCAATATTTTCTTCGATAAGGTCTAGCAATTTAACCTTTAAAGTCAAATCCCCTCCTGAGGTCCTATAAGCCAGGCCAGCGTTCGAAGAAGCTAGCTCATGGATTAAAGCAGAAGTTAAAAAACCGTCGCGGTCCCCTTCGGCATAAGGAACACTAATCGAAGAATATTCCTGCCCCAAGAGGCCGGGACTTTGCCACTGATATCCACAACCTGTGACTAATATCAACAAGCTTCCCAGCAATAGCCATAGCTTAAGAAAGGCTTTCATAATCTTTATAATCCAATGACAAATTCATTTGAGATACTACATCTTGTAACTTATTCAGCTTCTTTATGCAACGTTTTGCTACCTCGGTATTGGGAAATTTGTAAATGGTATTGATATAATACACCGCGGCAGCACGAGGTTTTTTTATTTTTTCATAGAATTTAGCCGTCTCATAAAGGCTTTCAGCGGAATTTTCTTGCATTTCCTGCAATATCTCGCGAACCTTAGCTAGGCGTTCATTATCACGAGGAAAGCGTTCCTTAAATTGGCATAAGTTCATTTCTGCTAACACCAAGAGGTCAGGATTATTACCTTGCGCTTGGCTTTGCTTTCTATAAATGTCCGCTATCGCCAAGTAACTTGCGGGGACATTTTCATTTTTAGGATAACGATCAATCAAAGATGTAAAAGCTTCGACAGCTCCATCATAATCCTTCATAGCCATAAGTAGCTGGGCTTTGGACGCCAAAGCTTTAGCTGCTAATTCATGCCCTGGCAAAGAGCTGATAATTTCCTCATATATTTCAAGAGCTTGATCTTTAGCGGGCAACCACTGGGGCATTTGATCAATATTGAAAAGGTGGCGTTTAGCTCCTTGTTGATATGCTTCCGCAACATCAAACTTGTATTCCCAAGCCTTTTCAAAATTTTCAGCATGACCTTGCTGAGCAAGGTAAGTTGTCAAGTAACGATCGGCAAGTTCATAATCACTAAGATGGTAACATGATACACCTAAATAAAAAGTAGCATCTTGAGCCCACAAAGTTTCGGGAAAGCTCACTATGACGATGCGAAATTGATTAGCAGCTTCTTCCCATTTTTGCTGATCAAAGGCTGTCTTACCTTTTTCAAAATGCTCTCCTAAAGACATCGTGGCAAAATGCTGGGCTTTCATCAATTTACCGTCTTGCAAAACATAGGCAGCATGGAGAGATCCACTAGCCATAAAAGCCCATAAAATAATAAGGGCGGTGCTCAACTTTTTCATACTCAACCACTTGTTTTTTATGATTTTAGATCTACTAATGTATCACCAAGATAATTTTCATCGCAAGAGCTTATACCATTCATCAAAAATAATTACATACTCGACACACTCTTGTAATATTGCGGAATTATTTTTGATAAAGGGTATTATTCGATAACTAATATCGAAGAAAGAGGCTTGAATTGCTCCCTTAAAGCCTTAACATCATAAGTTTGATTTAAAACGATCTGAGCAAAGGTTTTGCCTCTAGACTTAAAATGCAGCGTCATTGGCTGATCGCCGACACTTTTTTCCATACCATCTTTCAACCGCAATATATGGCTAAGGCGAGCACCGTCGGCGTCAATTTTAAGGTTTATTTTCTTAGTTTTTTTTTCGGGCTTTTTTTCAGGAGTTTTTTTAAGAGTATCTTTTTTTTCGCTTTTATCTTTTTTAGCATTTTGCTGTCGTTGAACACTAAATTTAGCCTGGTCATAAGCTTTATCACAATGAGCTATCATCCTTTCACTAACATTAGCAAGGTCATCCAGCCAGCGGCAGTTAAGCTGCCGCTTACCATCGCGCTTTTGAACCTGCAAAACCGCATATAAAAGACGATTTTCAGTGATAAGGTGACACTTTTCATCATATAATTCTGGCCATACCGGCAACTCATAGCGGAGTAAACCATCACTAATGGTCAGGATAGCAAATTTACGCTGGGTTTTCATTGACACCCTTACCATAGCTTCTTCGACAATAAATGCTGACCGAAAAACAGTGTCGACATCGAGTTCTGAGATTTGAGAGAAAGGGACGCATGATAAGCGCTGTAAATGCTCTTTATAATCATCCATAGGGTGGCCGGTAAGAAAAAAACCTAGGAGCTCTTTCTCTTTCAAGAGCAACTCATTTTTGGTGCGTGGACATGGAACATCAGGAGGGACAGAGAATTTCTCGGAAGAATCTTCGCCCATCAAAGAGAACAATGTTATCACCCCCAAACTCTCTTCACTCTGTTCCTGCTGAGCAGAACTATACATTGGCTCTACACTAGTTTTCATCGCATCGCGCGACCAGCCTGTAAAATCGAAACAGCCCGCATCAACTAAAGCTTCGATAGATTTTTTTCCTACCTTTTTAGTGTCAATACGCTGAATAAAATCATAGAGCCCTTTGTAGGGGCCATTATGGTTGCGCTCTTCGACGATAGTCTGGACAACACCTTCACCTACCCCTTTGATAGCGGTCATCGCAAAACGGATACCTTGAGAAGTTGGCACAAACTCTCTCCCAGCCTCGTTAATGTCGGGGGGTAGAATGTCGATCCTCATCATCTGGGCTTCCCTGATGAACTTGGCGACCTTTTCAATATCGTAACGATCACAGCTCATCAATGCAGCTTGCCACTCCGTGGGGAAGTTAGCCTTAAGGTAAGCGGTAACATAAGCTAAAAAACCGTAAGCAGCAGCGTGGGATTTATTAAAGCCGTAGGATGCAAATTTTTCCATCTTATCAAAAACTTGCATAGAAATTTCTTCATCAATCTGATGAGCCTTAGCACCTTCACGAAATTTTATGCGCTGCTCAGCCATGACGTCCATCATCTTCTTACCCATGGCACGCCTGAGGACATCACCCTCGCCAAGAGAAAAATTTGCCAACTTACTAGCGATCTGCATGACCTGTTCCTGATAGACCATGATACCGTAAGTTTCGGCAAGAATTTCTTTCATCCAAGGATGATCATACTCGATAGCTTCTTTGCCATGCTTGCGGCTAATAAAGGAAGGGATCATATCCATCGGACCGGGACGATATAAAGAGACTACCGCGATAATCTCCTCAAAGCGGTCGAGGTGTAGCTGGCGCGCCAACTCTTGCATCCCCCCCGATTCCATTTGGAAGACACCGGCGGTTCGCCCTTCGTTAAAGACCTTAAAAGTTTCTCGATCATCGAGAGGTAGATTAACCCAGTCGATCTCTTCAGTTGTATTGTCTTTGATACTATTGACAGCTTTTTGGATGGCCGTCAAGGTTTTCAGCCCTAAAAAGTCAACCTTCAACATCCCTACCGACTCTACAGGCTTCATAGAATATTGAGTTAGCGCAATATCGCTATCTTTAGAGCGACATAAGGGAATATGGTTATCGAGAGGCTCACCGCTAACGATAACCCCTGCAGCATGAACACCTGTATTGCGTATCGAACCTTCTAGCGTTTGAGCAATATCGAGAATTCTATGCGCCTCCTGATCCTGATGATAAGTAGCTTTAAGCTCGGGATCGATCTCCAAAGCTTTTTCTATAGTCATATTGGGGTCTTCAGGGATAAGCTTAGCGATGTCATTGACTTTTGAGAGAGGTACGCTTAGCACCCTTCCGACGTCCTTAACGGCCATTTTAGCTTTCATAGTGCCGAAGGTGATGATCTGCGCAATATTATCTTTGCCATACTTTCTAAGCATGTAATCAATAACTTCACCTCGGCGCTCCATGCAGATATCAACATCGATATCAGGGTAAGACATCCTTTCAGGGTTAATAAAGCGCTCAAAAAGAAGGTTAAAGCGCAAAGGTTCTATATCGGTGATCCCCGTCAAATAGCATACAATCGAACCTGCCCCCGACCCTCTACCGGGCCCTACGGGGATTTCTTGTCCTTTAGCCCAGGCGATAAAATCATAAACGATTAAAATATAATCACATAAGCTTTTGGGGCCCAAGATGGACATCTCATATTTCAGGCGCTGTTCGACAACTTCCATAGGTTCTTTATCGGGATAAACTTCCTGAACCTTGGCAAGATGTTCTTTGGTGTAACGTTTCGGGATGGCCTCCTTACATAATTTCCATAAAAAGTCTTCGATAGTTTGCTTTCGCTCTTCAGCGGTGGCATTTTTAGCATCAAAGCCGGGAGGACAAAAATAAGGATAATGTTTGGTGTCAAAGTCGAGCTCGAAGTTGCACTTCTCGGCAACTTCCAAAGTATTCGACAAAGCTTCGGGAATATCTTTAAAAAGAACTTCCATCTCTTGCTGAGACTTAAAATACATCTCGTGAGAAGGATAAACACGGCGCTTAGGATTTAAAATCCTATTAGTATTGTTGCCGGCGGCATCTTTCTCCCAAATTTCGCAAGGCTCTCCGGACTGGACATTCAACAAAATTTCGTGAGCTTTCCAGTCGCTTCGCTCAATATAATGGGAGTCATTGGTAGCGAGGCATTTTATTCCTAGCTCTTTAGAGGCTTCCAATAAGAAGCTGTTAACTTTATTTTGACGCTCCAACGTATCGCCATAAAGCTGCTGAAGCCAAGCTTCCCTGGTAAAGCCATCCTCCCGCAGCTGCTTATCAGTCATAGAATGGCGTTGCAGCTCAAAGTAATAATCATCGCCGAATACACTCTTATACCAGCGTGCCTCTTCGAGAGCTTGCTCCCTCATACCTTCCATAGCGTAATACGGCACAGCCCCGCCCAGGCAAGCCGACAAGCATATCAGCCCCTCGCTATGCTGCTCAAGGACTTCCTTGTCGATGCGAGGCTTATAGTAAAAACCTTCCAAGTAACCTATGGATGAAAGCTTGCAAAGATTATGGTAACCTTGGTCGTTCTTGGCTAGCAAGACTAAGTGAAAAGCTTGGCGCTTCCCTTGGACGCGCTTACGCTCCAAGCGCGACCCTTCAGCAATATAAACTTCACAGCCGATAATAGGTTTTACCCCTGCTGATCGGCAGGCTTTATAAAACTCTACAGCGCCATGCATATTACCGTGGTCGGTAAGAGCCACAGCAGGCATTCCAAATTCCGCTGCACGCTCAGCAATCTTCTTCACAGGTGCTGAAGCATCTAAAACCGAATACTGAGAGTGAGCGTGTAGCGGAATCCAAGACATATATTAGGCGTATTCCGCTTCTTGTTTATTTTCAGCCTCAGCAACTTTAGCTTCAGCACTAACAGAGCGCGCCGACCATAGCGGTGCCAGCAGCAAAACCGTTAGGACGCTAAAAAACATCAGCGCCATAAAATAGCCTTGCCATCCCCAATGATCCTTAACAAATCCTAAAGGGTAACCGGAAAAAGCCGCTCCCAGATAAGCAGAACATCCTACAAAACCTGTAGCGGTAGCGACAGCTTTCTTATGAGAAAAATCGGCAGCCGAACAGCCTATCAACATTTGAGGGCCAAAGATAAAAAAACCTATAGCAAACATAAGCACATTATCTAGCCACACCCAAGCCACTGGCACCGCCCATATCGCCCATAAAGGTGCCAAGATAGCCAACATATAAAAAATCATGATAGGGATCCTGCGCCCTTTGAAAATATTATCCGAGACCCAACCTGATACTAGCATTCCAACAAGCCCCCCTACTTCAAAGAGGACAATCATAAAAGCTGTTGTAAACTCGGTATAATGCTTTGCCTCTTGAAGGTATAGGACTGTCCAATCGTTGACAGCCGTGCGTACAATATAAACGAAAAAATATGCTACCCCTAGGATCCAAATAAACTTATTCTTAAGAACATATTCAAAGAGCCGTTCTTTAAGGGTAAGTTCATGCTCTTTCTCATCGGAATTTCCCTGAGCACTATAATCATTTTTAAACTTTTCTATAGCCGGAAGACCTAAAGATTGTGGAGTGTCACGCAAACGGTTGATCAATAAAATTCCCATAATAATACAGAGAATGCCTGGCACAAACATAGCTGCTCGCCACCCTCCCAAATAGATCATACAGAATGAAACCAATAGAGGTATTATAGCACCTCCTACATTATGGGAAGTACTCCATACTGCCCACCATGTCCCCCGTTCTTTCTGAGAATACCAATGGGTCAAAAGGCGTGCTGCCGGCGGCCACCCCCATCCCTGGAACCACCCATTCAACCCCCAAAAGATGGCAAACGCCCAAACGGTAGAGGACATTCCAAAAAAGATATTAAGTATTCCTGTAATTATGAGTCCAATGGCCATAAAATAACGGGGGTTAGCGCGATCAGCCATAATGCCACTAGCAAATTTACTAACACCGTAAGTGATATACATCAAACTTGCTAAAATCCCTAGTTGACTCGTGGTCATCCCCAAGTCCTTAACCAAATACGGCATCGCAAAGGTATAACTTTTCCGGGTAAAGTAATAGAAAGCATAACCAAAAAACATGCTATAGAAGATCCTAATCCTCCAATAGCGATACTGCTTATTAGTTTCTTCTTCATCCTGGATAGGCTCTGCTACAGGAGCAGGCTGCAGGATTGTAAGGATACTACTCATAAAATTTTTCACCAGTATTCTCCTGATTTTAGTTACATGGTGCACGAAACAATTCGTGACTGTCTTTAATGAACCATGCCGGAAAATTTGTCAACATTTTTACTTTTCGAAAAAAATGCTATATACCTAATTAATGCCAGAATATTGTATCATAATAATTGACGATGATAAAGAATTATGTTAGAAACCATTGCTGGTATTTTTTTAGTATGCTTTTGAGAATCAGTAGGATTATACTAAGCAGATATTAATGTTAGAGATGATAATGGGATGTCACAATGACCGATAATTTCCAATCTGAGGATAATAAAAACGAGGAAGAGCTAGAAAAGCTTTTGCAAGAGCTCCTCCCCAATTCATCAGAATCTTCAGACAAAGAGACTGATAAAACCAGCGATTCTTTAAATATTAGTAATGAAGAATTATCAGTATTATTTAAAGAGATCTTCGATGAAAACGAGGATTCCTCAGCTCAACACCAAAGTCCTCAATCATGCCAAGTAGACTTTGATTCTGACTTTGACGAGCTCTCAACCATCATTAATAAAGTGGAAGATGAAGACCGCCCTGAAAATCTCGAAGAATTAGTCGAAGATATCCAAAAGCATCAACAATCATCCAACCATATAGAACAGGAACCCCCTATTCAATCATCCGAAGATGAAAAAGCCCCCCTCTCACAGGAAGAAACCGTTAGCGAGCTCATAGAAGAATCTCCCCAGGAACATCTTGAAGTAGCGCCTACTCATAGCATTGATGATCAAGAAGAAAAAGATCAACCGTTAGATGCCGATGAAGACCTCCCCCTTTATTCCGACGATCAAAATTTTATAAGCAGCCGCGATTTTCGCAAAAAATTGACGCTCTTGGTAGCAGGAGCTTTTATAATTTTTCTAAGCCTGATAGCTGGCTATCGCTACTTCACTAATCAAAATCGCTGGGAACAGATCGCTACGGCTAAAACTTTAGCTGACCTTTCAATGGCTTTATCCCATGTTATGACTATCCCCGAAGAGGTTTCTTTTGACTCCCAAGACCGGGTTTTTATAGAATTCCATCTCAACCAAGTTTTGCCGGTAGCTTACCGAGAAAAATACCCTCTAGATAATAATAATCTAATACAAGGCACTGATTATAAGGTTACTATTATTGCCGACAAGGCTTTGGAACATTTCCTATTGATAGCTCGTCCTGCATCCAATTACAAGAATTTTATCCTAACCCGCCCTGCTATCATCATCGACAGCACCTCTATGGAGCTCCGAAAAATTTACGACTACAGCCCCTGGAAAGCTGTGCTAGAAGAGGCTATGCCACTTGAAAATCTCAATTTCGATAAAATTTCTACCCTCGCCAAAGAGGAAGAACTGCTCTCTCTTAGCACCTTGGGTGATTACTTCCGAGATTTTACTCCTCCGCAGAAGCTGGGGCAGATTAAAGCCGGCGCGGAGAATATCGTTTACAACGCCCCACGTTATTTTCCTTTTAGTGCCCCACTAAGTTCACAAGCCATCTTAGTTGGATCATCTCACGCTGATAGCCAAGACATTGAGCAGCTCCATGATCTTTCCGAAAAATTCTCTTCTTTTACCGATCTTGTTATCTATTCCACTCAAGGTCTTTCCGGTGCCCTGAACATCCAAGCTGCTTTTGAGCATTTTCCTGAGACCCCTAAATTCTTAATAGGCTTTCTAGATTTTGATAATCAAGGGCTTATTTCTGAAGCTTCGATACTCGACGAGGAACTCCTTAAACAACATCGGCAAGAAATCGATAATCGCCTAAAAACATTGCCACCTCAACCTCAAGAACCCGAAGAAACCGTCTATGATGAAGAAATTGTCCACCCTATTAGGGTTGACCTAGAAGCAGTTATCGATGACCATAAAGAGAACCTCAACTTACTTTCCACAGATATCAGCCTACTTCTCGCCGATGCACAACACAATCTAATTACCAATTTCAGCGAAAAGCTCTATAGCCTGACCGACGAATATATCGACACCCTTAGAGTATATCATCAACGGCTCACGGAGACTTTAACAGACCTTTTTAATTTATATGTTGAGGATCAATCTTCAGAAGAATTGTGGGTTTTTCAAAATGCTTTGAATGACCTCGGCCTTCACTCTTACCTAGATGAAGAGCTTAAAGACAAGTTAACCCTCCAAATCAAAAAAGATGCTCTCCAATCCCGGCAGTTCGATAAGTTGGTCCAAGAAATATATGACAGCTCTAACCTCGAAGAGTTAAATAAAGTTGCTCTTCAAATTAACACCATCTTAGAAAATTATAGGCCTGAAGAACAGGAAATTATCGCTCAAGGCAGAACAGCACTACAATCAGCGGTAATAGAACAGCTCTCGGATTTCCTCTTCATGCCCTCACCGGAATTTCAAGGGCAAATACCTGCTGAAACAACACACCTAATCGATAATATCTT
Source organism: Chlamydiota bacterium (assembly GCA_051744985.1). Taxonomy (GTDB): domain Bacteria; phylum Chlamydiota; class Chlamydiia; order Chlamydiales; family JABHNK01; genus JBNJDP01. The sequence continues at coordinate 25,194 of JBNJDP010000015.1, forward strand.
GAGTAACACCGGCATCAATGATACAGAGGTTCATAATTTCTACATTGGAGAGTTTGATAAAATTATCCAACAGTATCAACTGTCAGCTGCCGCAACAAACTCTGACCTCGAAGTTTCCGAAGCTCCTACAGAGCTACCCTCCGAATCTTTGGAAACAGAAGACGCTCTTGCCCAAAATACCGACGAGCATAAAGGGCAGACCTCTTCTTCAGCTAGAATTGGCCAACAAATTTTGGTTCAAGAAAGACTACAACCCGCGGGATTATCACGCGATGAACGCCTCTTTCAAGCTATTGAGCTTCTCGAAGCTGCTAAAGACCCTCACCTGTGGGGAGAAATACTAGAAGCTTACAACTTGATGATAGAAACTCCTCAAAACGAGATCTTCTCTATCCTCAGCTCCGGGCTGGGGCTGCTGCCTCACGAACAACCTTTTGCATCTTCGATTATTGCAGGGTTAGAACAATATAATAGCAGCAAAAGAAAGCTCGCCAACATCTCCCGCCGCTCTCGCTATGATGCTTTATTTGGTTTTTATCAGGATAGCCAAACCCCCAACCTTACTATGCTCCTTGAAGAGGGGCGCTTTATCCAACAACAAACCCAAGCCTTAAAAGAGAGCCTTCAAGAATATATTTCGCGCCTCCATAACTTTGCTCAAGCTTATGAAGCTGCTGGAAAGGAAGGTTTTTTTGCCTCAGCGAAAGACCATACCTTTTTGGCAAGCTCAAAATTATCTTATAAAATCCAACTTGCCAATCGCTTTAAAGAAAAAATCACCCCTTACCTACAACAGCTGAACATTGCTGCTTCAGAAGTAGAAGCCATTGCTAGCCAAGGGCTGCAAGAAATTCAACAGCACCGCCGTATCAATCCCAAAGATGCTACTAATACCAACCATCAGATTGAAGTACTTGCCTTTCCTAATTTAGGTGATCTTCATATTGCTGAACAATTTGACCTTATAGCCTCCATAGAACCCGTGATGTCTCCCTAATCTCCTTTACTCTTATAGTTCAAGGGTTTATAATCGAAACTACGTTTGTTAAAAGAAAGAGAAATATTGTAGATTATGAGCATATCGATCCCCAAAGGAACTTTTGATATTTTACCTCACCATCTCCTCGATAAGGAAGAATGGCGTGCTTCAGAAATCTGGAACTACCTAGAAAGCCAGATGCGCCAAATCGCCAGGGAGTACGGCTTCAAAGAAATTCGAACACCTATTATCGAAAGAACAGAGCTTTTTCAACGAGGCGTAGGAGAAACCTCCGACATCGTCAGCAAAGAGATGTACACCTTTTTAGATAAAGGCCAACGCTCACTAACTCTACGTCCGGAAGGAACAGCATGTGTTATGCGATCTTTCTTAGAGAAAAACCTTAACAATAAATCTCCCTATCACAAATTATTTTATATCGGCCCTATGTTCCGTTATGAGCGTCAGCAAGCAGGGCGCTACCGCCAACACCACCAATTTGGTGTCGAAGCTATAGGAAGTGCTGCTCCTGAATCTGACGCTGAATGTATAGCCCTTCTATATACCTTACTGAAGCGCTTGGGATTAAGCCATATAACATTACATCTAAATTCTGTTGGCGATACCGCTAGCCGCCAACATTACAGAGAAGCGTTACGAGAGTACTTGAAGCCTCATTTTTCCGAGCTCTCTGCCGAAAGTAAAGAACGCTTTGATAAAAACCCTTTACGGATTCTTGATTCCAAAGCCCCTCAAGACCGTGAAATTTTAAAGGATGCTCCTTCAATACTAGAATACCTCGATGAAGACAGCCACAGCCACTTCCAAAGAGTATGCCAAGCTCTGGAACTCCTCAAAATACCCTATTGCCTTAACAATAGGTTAGTACGTGGCTTAGACTACTACTCTCGTACCGTCTTTGAAATTACCTCTTCGGAATTGGGGGCACAAAACAGCCTTGGAGGTGGTGGGCGCTATGATGGCTTAATAAAGTCCTTAGGAGGTCCCGATCTTCCGGCTTTTGGATTCGGAACAGGTATCGAAAGAGTTATCCAAACTATGCTAAGCCAAAAGGTTGAGATCCCTGCCGACTTCCGTCCCCAGCTTTATATTATTCCCTTAGGAGAATCTGCCCGCCAGCAATGCTTTAGCCTCCTTCAAAATTTACGCCTTCGCCATATAGCGGCGGAAATGGATTACAGCGACAAGAAACTCAAGCAATCCATGCGCTATGCCAACAATATAAGAGCTCAGTATTGCTTGATTATAGGTGATAACGAAATAGCTACCAATGCTGCCCAGCTTAAAAATATGGACAGCGGTAATTCGCACCAAATACCTTTTAACCTTGAATCAATATTGCAGGAAATACAATGACAGAATACCGCCGTACTCATACTTGTGGAGAACTAAACAAAGCACACCTAGGCCAAAAAGTCAGGCTCTCAGGATGGGTGCACCGCCGCCGCGATTTGGGAGGTTTAACATTCATCGATATGCGCGACCGCTTTGGTATTACCCAGCTGGTATTCGATCCACAAAAGAATAGCTCTCTACATCTCGAAGTCTTAAAACTACGCTCCGAATGGGTTATCACCATCGAGGGCATAGTTAGTGAGCGGCAAGAAGCCAACCCGAAAATAACTACTGGCGAGATAGAGATCGCCGTCCATCAGCTGACAGTGCTATCGCAAGCAAAAACTCCACCTTTTTCTATTTCCGATGATTACCTCGATGTCAACGAAGAATTACGCCTTAAATATCGCTACCTCGATATCCGCCGAGGAGACATCCAGAAAAAATTACTCTTGCGCCATAAAGCGATGATGGCAACTCGCAATTTCCTCGACAAGAGAAATTTCCTTGAGATTCAAACTCCTATCTTAGCTAAATCAACTCCCGAAGGTGCTAGAGACTACCTCATACCCTCCCGCATCTATCCAGGGCATTTTTATGCTTTACCACAATCACCGCAAATCTTTAAACAGCTTCTAATGGTTTCGGGTATGGACCGTTATTTTCAGATTGCTCCTTGCTTTCGTGACGAAGACCTCCGCGCTTCTAGGCAGCCGGAATTCACTCAAATCGATATGGAAATGAGCTTTTCAACCCCTGAAGAGCTTTACAATATCTTAGAAGATTATTTTACCACCCTCTTTAAAGAATGCTTGGAGGTGGAAATTAAAGCGCCTTTCAAAAGAATGACTTACCAAGAATGCCTCGATAATTATGGCACCGACAAACCTGACCTTCGCTTTGGTATGCCACTAGTAAACATTTCTTCTATCGCTAAGCGTTCGGATTTTGAAGTATTCACTCGTTGTTCAGGTGTTATCAAGGCCCTATGTGTTAGTGGTGGCGCCGATATCTCCCGTAAAGGTATCAACCACTATACTCGTTTTGTAGGAGAGCTAGGAATAAAAGGCTTAGCATGGCTAAAACTACAAAACGATAAGCTTAGCGGAAGCATAGCAAAATTCCTCTCGCCAGAACTACAACAAGAGCTGATAGAAGCTATGGAAATGCAAGATGGGGATCTTATCTTTGTTATCGCTGATAAAGAGTCCCTAGCTAATCAGGCTTTAGATCATCTAAGGCGTAAAATCGCCTATGACCGCGACCTTGTCGATGAGGATAAGCACGCCTTTCTATGGGTTACTGACTTCCCTCTATTCGAGTGGGATGAAAATGAAAACCGCTTAAATTCCCTCCATCACCCTTTCACTGCCCCCCATCCCGATGACATCCACCTTCTAGAGAGCACCCCTGATAAAGTGCGCTCGATGAGCTATGATATTGTTTTAAACGGCTATGAGCTAGGTTCGGGATCACAAAGAATCCACGATTCTAGTCTTCAAAATAAGATCTTTGCGCTCCTCAACATAAGTCCCCTAGAAATCAAAGAGCGCTTTGGATTTTTTGCCGAAGCTCTTCAATACGGTACCCCTCCTCATATAGGCATGGGGTTAGGGTTTGACAGAATTATGATGATCCTGACCAAAACCGACAACATCAGAGATGTTATCGCTTTCCCTAAAACTACTAAAGCTGCTGATTTGATGATGGATGCTCCGGGTAACGTAACCCCTGAGCAGCTTAAAGAACTCAAAATCTCTATCGACGATGACTGAAAATGTCCTTGGTATTAATCCTTGTTAATAATACATTAGTCGTAAGTGGTCACGGGGGTATTGTAATTGTAAATCAAGGGGTTATGGATCCGAAAAGAAAGATGATTTTATTTCTCCCCAAGGAGAAGAATAAATATCTAAAGGCTTCCTGCTTGTAAGTAGTTCATTATCAATACCCCCCCCCCGTGACCGATTACCATTAGTCGAGAAATATTCATTTAAAACGGAGGAATATCTATTATGACAATAAAAGCTAAACTTTTTAGTATGCTATGTTTAGCAGCCTTTGGTGCCACGACTATAGCAGGCTACGCAGAAGCTGAAGAATCCCATGATTCTGATAATCAAAAGATTAATGAACAATCCACTTCCATCAGCACAAGTGATGTAAAAAAAATCTCTGAAGCCTTTGGTTATCTTATCGGTAACAATCTGAAAAACCCAGGTTTTACCTTTGATATGGAATCCATCATCAAAGGTATTCGTGATGCTGCTGCGGGCAAAGAAGCCCCTATGTCGGAAAGTGAATATGAAGAGATGATCGCAATGATCCAAGAAAACGCTTTCAATGAGCTTGCTACTACTAACTTACAAGAAGCTGAAAGCTTTTTGGACAATAATGCTGATACAGAAGGTGTAATCGTTGTTGAAGATGGTAAACTTCAATATCAAGTGATGGAAAAAGGTGAGGGCCAGGAAGTTTCTTCAGGCAGCTCCCCTAAAATCCATTATACGGGAACATTCTTAGACGGCTCAACTTTTGGCAGCTCTCTTGACAACGGCGAACCTATTGTTCTTACTTTAGAGCAAACTATTCCAGGGTTCAGCAAAGGAATAGTAGGGATGAAAGAAGGTGAGAAAAGAAAGCTTTTTATCCATCCCGATATGGCTTACGGCACCTCTGGCCAACTACCCCCTAACTCCCTTTTGATCTTCGAGGTTGAGGTAATACAAGCTGATTCCACACAAGATTCTGCTGAATAATTATAACTACCACTATAAGAGCGCACCTTAACTAGGCTGCGCTCTATTATAATACTATGCAGATAATCCTATACCACCCTCAGATCCCTCAAAATGCTGGCAACATCGTCCGAACTTGCGCCGTTACCGGCAATAAGCTAGTGATGGTAAAGCCCCTGGCTTTCAGCACCGATGATTACCACCTCCGCAGAGCAGGTTTAGACTACTGGCTTGGTGTTGACGTGCAGATCATCGATGATCTCGATGATTACCTTGCTAACCAGCAACAAGAATTTTATTTTTTTTCCAGCAAAGTTTCCAAGCCTTATACCGATATAAGCTACAATAAAGATGACATACTCATCTTCGGCAACGAAACTGCTGGATTACCGGACTATTACTTTGAAAAATGGCCTGAAAGATTTGTTACTCTTCCTATGCTTCCGGAAGCTAGATGTCTAAACTTGTCGAATACTGTCGCTATCGCAACTTACGAAGCTTGGCGGCAACGAGCTTTTGTCGTCTGAGTTATACCATTTGTCAAAAATAATTGGTATTAAATGACAGAGACCACTGCTAAACCTTGCTCGTTGGCATAATCGAGAGCGTCTCCATCGATGACTAAAGTTTTGTTGGCTTCTATGGCAAGAGCAGCGCCTTTGATTTTATTAAGCTTTTCCAAAGTATTTTTCCCTATAGTAGGCACATCGAAACGCATATCTTGTTGAGGTTTGGCCATTTTAACCACTACACAGCCCTCTCCAGCAATATCGCCAGCCCTTTGAATACATTGGTCGGTTCCTTCCATAGCTTCTACTGCTACAATCGAGCCATTCTTAACAACAACTGTCTGCCCGACATCTAAATTACCCATCTCCCTAGCGACTTCAACACCTAAAGTGATGTCCCTCATATGTTGCTTGGAAGGTTTTTTCTTAGTAAGCACTCCCTTTTTAGCCATATAATCCTGTAGATATTTTACCGAGTTAGCAACCATCAGCCCTTTATTTTCAAAGGCTTCAGCGATGGCTTTCAAAATAGTGTCTGTACGTTTATCAGGCAAGCTAAACCATAATTTGAGAGCCGTAAAATCCATCCTCAGAATAGAAAGACCAAAAATAGCAGTATGCCCAACTCTGCCAGCCATAATAACTTCTTCTATCCCACGTTGAGTACAAGCTTTTATAGCTTTTCCCAGCTGGGTAAGATAAAGCCACAGAGTTTCATCGGAATGATTCTCGAGATCTTTAGGGGTACAACCTTTTACAGCAATGAGGAAAGTTTTTTTTCCTGCCTTATGAAGCTCATCGATCACTAGGCGGGGCATCATACCTTCCCCGCCTATCACCGCAATAGTTTCTGATACCATTGCTTTTAAGCGGATTCTATCATAGATTTTAGAGAATCAGTACTCTGTACACCTACTACCCTATTAACTTCTTTACCATCTTTGAAAAGAATGATGGTGGGGATAGAGGTTACCTGATAAGTAGAAGCTGTTTGCTGAGCTTGGTCGACGTCGAGCTTAGCTATTACAGCTTTACCTTTTACAGCCTCTGCGACTTCTTCTAAAATAGGTGCCAGCATACGACAGGGTCCACACCAGTCAGCGTAAAAATCTACCAGGACAACACCTTCTTTAATTGTTTCTTCAAAAGAACTGTCATCTATCATTTTGATGCCTTTAGCCATAATCATCTTCTCCTTGTTTTAGTATCATTTATGATATAATCGCATTGTACACACCCTTACTTTTTTCAAAAACAGGAATTTTGCTCTAGACTAGGCTCTGTCCTTAAAGTTTCACCCACATGATAATACTCGCTATAATAACGCCTGCTTTAAACATCAAAGCTGTTTTATCATAACGTGTTGCTATA
>JBNJDP010000016.1:0-31089 GCA_051744985.1 Chlamydiota bacterium
ACCGACTTGCAGAATACGATTAAAATAGCCCCTGCTAAACAGGTAGTTATAGAGATAGCTTTGATGCATATTATTCGTAGTCATCAGAGAATGCCGGTGGAGGTTTTGGTAAAAAAATTGGCGGAGCTAGAGCAAGATGTTAGCTGCCAAAAGCAAGAAATCCAGCAGGAACAGAAAGAACAACCAGCACCTAAGGTAGAGGACACACAAGCGCCTATCGCGCCTGAAGAAGCTGTTAAATCTTCTACCCCGTCAAAAAAAGAAATCCGGACAGGCCAGCATGATACTTTAGTGCGTTTTGCAGCGGTAGAGCTCGATGGTACTGTTTACAATAAGTAAAAATTATTAAGGAGAAAAAATGGGAACAGGATACGCTAAAAAAAAGAAACAGGCTAAGCAACTCCAAAAGCAATTTGAAGAAATGCAAGAGCAGATGAAATCAGTAGAGGTTAGTGGCCAAGCTGGAAATGGTCTGGTGACAGTTAAGCTCAATGGCGAGCACCATTTGACAGGTATTGAGATTAAGCCTGAATGTGTTGATCCCGATGATATTGAGGGGTTAGAGGATCTCATCAAGGCGGCTTTTGATGATGCTGCTAAGCAAGTTTCTAATCAGATGCCCGATATGGGGGGAGCGGGAGCTTCGATGGGGCTACCTTTCTAAATTTGACTTACCTGTTTAAAATATACATTAAGTAAATAACATTAGATTTAAGGGCACTAAATTGTCGATGATGAGATTTATCAGCTCTCTTTTTATGATTATGGGGGTGCTGGTTTTGGAGGGCTGTAATTCTCAGAAGCTTTCACAAAACTTGGAAGAGGGGACGATTGAAAAGGTCGACTTTAACCCGGTATACGATTTTTCTAGCATTGATAAGGTTTTGGTCTTGCCCATCGACAATCCTCAGCGTAATCAGGCCATTAATGCTAATTACCATCGTTTATTAGTGGCAATTTTAGAAAATTTTGAAAATTTTACTGCCCTTCAAGTTCTTTATGATAGAGATTATAACCAGCAGCTTGGTAAGTTGGTAGACCTGCAAACGGGAGAGGTCGATCAAGTACGTTTAGGAGATAAAGGTCGTCAGGATCGCGCCCAAGCTTGGTTGCAGATCTGTATAAGTGAATACAGGCTGGAAGATCCTTGGAGAATGGAGGTAAGGGCTGTTTTAACTGATAGCTATTCGGGGGAGACTATTTGGCTAGCAGAGAAGGCCTTTGATGCTAATGATCATATGTTTAAGGATTGTTGGCGACAGCAGATGAAGAAAAATCATCGCTTTGACACTTTTAGCCTGATGAGATTCAATAGACCTAATGAAGATTTTTTTATCGACTATGTTTTCTATAATTTGGCAAAATCATATGAAGATACTAGACGGCAAGCCATCCAAGCTCATAAAGAGTTAAAAGAGCAAGCCGATAAGCAGGTTTTTAAGCTGGAAACATTGCAAAAAATTCAAACCTCTTAAAGGTTATAGAGGTTTGTTGGGAGCATTATTATGAGTGTTAGTAGGTGTCAAAAAAAACAGATCGTAGAAAAATCTGAATATAGCGATAAAGATAAATTATCGTATTTACAGCAAAGAGCAGCTGATCACCTAAATTATTCAGAGGCTTATAAAGTTGAACACTGGGTGGAAACTTTGGAAGAAATGCCTGATCGGCGATCAAAAAAAATCCAAGCAGCCCGCTCAAAGTTGGCTATAAATCACCTTTCTTCAGCTCTAGAATGTGTTGCGCAAGAGGTGGGAGAAGCGTGGGATATCCTTTAATCTGTGATTGTAACCTATGACACGTGATGTCCTCCTAACCTTCGAGCATAAGTTTTGATAAAAGCACCAATCTTCTGTCATTGATAGTTTTCCGTCCAAAGATTTCTTTTCTATTGGAGCAGTTGCCTCGGTGGGTAAATTTTCTCATTTTTAGTATCTTCCTATATAGCTGCGATACACTTTTTTGAAAAAAAAACTTGACTAAAACTAAATTCGGCGTGTAAAAAAATATTTTAGGGGAGAGAAAAACGCGTCGGGATCGATTTTTAGTTTTAGCGAGCCATGGGTTAGCCATTCCTATAATTTTCTCTTTTCGATTTTGTAATTTTAAAAATCAAAATCAAGGAGGTAAATATGGATCCTATTTCTATTATAGGAGGCGTAGGAGTTGCTGTCGTAACAGGAGCTTTAGGAGGACTAAAGGAGCTTATTAGCTTGCCTTTACATTTGCATGCACAAATTAGCAGCACCTGCAGCTGCTTTAATAACCTGAATATTTTTTGTCCGGTCAATAGTAGCGTTCATGGTAGGACTATAGGGGATGACCATATAGTTGAAAGATTACCTATTCCAGATGATGTACCACAGCAGATGACATTACAAGACCACTATAATAGGTGGAGGCAAATGTATGGTGATCAATCAGCGCGCTTTGTATTGATATATTCTGGGACATGTTTGCCTGTTTGGACACATGCATCACATGAGCAATTTCCGTTAACTAAGGAGAAGTTAAGGGAAATTGAAGAGTTGGCTAGTAAGTTGAGCTGGGAACAGAATGGTGAAGGAGAATTAGGGCAAGAAATTAGAGGGGTTTTTTTTAAGGTTAAGGAGCTACGAAGAAAAGCCCTTAAGAATCCTGCTGAGATGTATAGTAGCTTGGATCCAAGTTACAGAGAATTATTCAAAATACATAGAGAAGGCAGGCAACATGAATTGAGCTTTGAGGGCTGCATGGTGCAAGGTGGAGATCCTTTAAATTTAGAGCAGCTTAGTGTAATTCATAGATCAGATAACTTGGGAGAATTATTTCGTACGGCTTTAAAAGATCAGTTGAGAAGAAGAAGTGTTCTTACAGAAGAAGATTTGATGGAGATGGAAGATGGAGAGTTTGTCGCGATTAAAGGGCAGGTTGAGGAGGCTTTTAAGCTTGCTAAGGTAGCTGCTCGACAGTTAGTGAGTTTGGCAGAAAAGAAAAATGCTTCTTTGCAGCTTTCGGGGTTGCTAGCAACGCCGTATGCTCATGGTGAATGTGATAGTGGTCCTGATAGTCCTAGAGAAAAAGTTGCTGTGGTTTAATAAAAGGAGGGGGGTATGAATGTATTAGGTAGTCTTAGTACATGTAGGATTCCTTCAATAGATCCGGGGAATTCCATTGTTAACAGTGGAGTAAATGTTAACTTCGGTGGAGAGGGAGATAAGCTTGTAGCGCGAGTGAATAAGATAGCTTTACTATGCTTTTTGGCAGCAGGAGCTGCTATAGCGGGAGCAGCGACTCTTTATTTTCGGGGTAACTCAGCATATGCCATAGCAGGAGCTGCTATAACATCACTGATAGCAGGGGGGGTAGGGATTAGCTTTCAGGATAAATCTAGTAGTGATTATGGCAGGAGACAAGTTATGAGATGTCGTAGCAAACACTATGATGCCTATACTGCTACTTTACCCCAGCCAGAAACACGGGATATTGGTATCCAAGGGGGCAGGGAGACGTATGATAGGTCTGTGGAAACAGATGCTATTATAAATAATTCTACAATAGGAAAGACTGAAACTTTGGGGCAAGTGCTAAAACCTCTTGTCCAAGAAGGGTTGACGGCTTTTAAGGCTGACATGGATCTTGAAGGGGTCAATCAAAAGCTAGTAAAACTTTGTAAGAATTATGATGAGGAGTTGGTGGTTAACATCCAGCGTTGGAGTCATGGAGTTCAGTTAGTAATTAAAAATGGCAATATTAGTGATGAGGAGTTGAGAGGTATTTTAAAAGAATCTTTAGCTTTAGCTGATGGTTTAAAGATATTGGGGATCTGTTTTGAAAATTGTCATCAATTGACAGGAGAAGGATTAGATATTTTACAGAAGGCTGATCAAGTGATGAGGGTAGCATTTTTTCAATGCTCTAAGATATATAGTCAAGCTTTGGCAGATTCTTTGGGAAGTTCTAAAGTAGCAAGGTTGAATATTATAAAATGTGCTGGTGTAGACCCTGATAGTTTAACACAATTAAGAAAAAGTATTTTGGTGAAAGTGGACCATCAATGTAATAAAGAAGAGAGATATTCTCAGTTAATAGACGCTATGCGTGATGCCAAAAGATGTTCTACTCTAGAGATTTTCAAAGATACATATGACCAGATCGTTACTGAACATGGAATGGCTTTACGATATAAAGATAAGTGGGAATTTCAGGGAAGTAACCTTCAGTTATGGTATTATGATGTTGTCTTTGAAGCTTTTAAACAAGTCGGGTCAGGGGTTAGAACTTTGAAGTTAGAAGGCGATGATATAACAGATGAAGTCATAGCCTGTTTAGCTAATAAAGGCCTGCCTATCGAAACTCTGGATTTGGAAGGCTGTCAGAACCTCACGTTTAAAGCTCTTTTATATCTTAAGGAGATGATGCCTCCTTTAAGGATATTGAGTTTAAAAAAATGCATTCAGTTTAATAATGACCAGATTGAAGATTATTTTAACTGGCTGCGATCCAAAGCAGAGAAGTATAATTGGACTCTTGATATATACCAATATGATAGTTCTCGAAAAAGTCTAGGGGTAAATCAAGGACCTGTTGTTCCAACAGTAAGATTAGGAGATATAGAGGCTATTCAAGCTAATCGGTATACGCCTAGAAGCGTTAGAAAATCCGTTCGTTGATTTTGCATATTAAGTTCTTTAACCCGTGAGGCCTAATCCACGGGTTAGAGAAGGTGTGATAAAAGAAGGTAGGCGGTAAGAGCAGCTTTATAGCCGTATAATGAGGCAAAGCCTAGTAATCCACACCCTGCACCGATCGATAGTCGGTTCATGACTTTACCTGTTAAGATATTTTTCCCGCAGGATGATAATGCAGATAAAATGAGCGACCATATTAAAACACCTACAATAATAAACAGGCTACGTATCAAAGTTGCTAGGGTTACCTGAACCTCGCCGGAAGCAGCCATAAAGGGTCCGAAGATACCAATCCAGAAGCCTATGCTTACAGGGTTAGCCCAAGCTAAGAAAAAACCCAATAAGAAAGCATTACGTTTCGATCCCTGAGAATCTGGAGTGAGGAATTTTTTGTGTAAGCCGTTGCGGATACTTTGATAGCCCATCCAAGTTAACATAGAAAAACCAAACAACCATGTTGCTAGCTCAATGAAGGGATGGCTCATGATTTTAGAAAAGCCATATAGCACTATCAGGAGAGCTGCTGTATCACCGGTAGCTGCTCCAAGCCAGAGATTAAAAGAAGCTCTGAAGCCGTGAGTTATTCCTCTGCGGGTAGCTTCGATACCTACAGGTCCCGGGGGGACGGCTAGTGTGATACCTAGGAGGGTATTTTCAAAAATGCCAAACATAGTACTCCTTTTAAAAAAATGGTACTATATTTTAACACATTTTGTTCCAAATGTCCAATTTCTAATTTTTGATAAACAAGTTATACAACTCTTTCTTAGGAAGGCTGCGGATTTCAGCGGCTAATTTGATAGCATCGCGTTGTGAAAGGCTGAAGTTTCTCATGAGCTGATCGACATGTTCTTGGGGTGATAGTGTTTGCCATTCTAGGTAATGGTTAAGATCGCCTTCGATAACGATCACTATTTCACCTTTAACTTCTTTGTTTTGCCAGTCTTGCAACTGCTGTTGAGCAGTTTGGAGTTTAGTTTCTTCAAATTTTTTAGTTAGCTCTCGACAAACGGCAATTCGTGAGGTGGGAGATATTTTAGTGATAATATCTAATGTTGTTAATAGGCGTTTAGGTGCTTGATAAGCTATAGTGGTTCCAGCGTATAGTAAAGCTTTAATGAGAGAGTCGTGGAGTTCTGTACTTTTTCTAGGGAGAAAACCGATGAATTGGAAAGGCTGAGTAGGGAGACCCGAACAGATAACGGCTTGTATAGCTGCGCAGCAACCAGGAATAGCGTTGAATTTCAAGTTTTCATGATGGCAGCGATGGACTAGCCTTTCTCCTGGATCTGATATACCAGGAGTTCCTGCATCGCTAATGAGGGCGATGGTTTTACCTATATGGAGATCAGCGATAATGGCGTCTTCGAGAGTAGCTTCTTTAAATTTATGAAAACTTTTTAGGGGCTTGTGGATATCATAGTAATCGAGCAAGATCTTACTATGGCGGGTATCTTCGCAAAGAATATAATCGCAAGATTTTAATATTTCGACGGCGCGGAAAGAAAAATCCTTTAAATTGCCGATGGGAGTCGCTACTAAGTAGAGCATATTGCTTTTTCTATAAAAAAACCGCCAAAAGGCGGGGTAATTTTAAGCAACAAAAAGTTGCATTAAGGAAGGTAAAGGTGGCACCCAGATTCGAACTGGGGATCGGGGTGTTGCAGACCCCTGCCTTACCACTTGGCCATGCCACCTAAAAACAGCCTTTAATATATCTGAAAGGCTGATATTTCGTCAAAGGTTAAAGAAAGTTTTAATCCCCTGCCGTGATTACCTGCTTGAGAAAAAGTATCCTATCCCATTAAAGTTAGCAGTCTGCAATTTAATTTTAGGTTGGCAATGATTTTACACACCAAGCGTCTGGGAAACAGCGGCTCACACTTAATTATGCTGCACGGTTGGGGGCAATCTTTAGAAGCTCTTCGCCCTTTGGGTGAATTGCTAAGCAGTTCAGCGCAAGTTCATTTGATAGATTTACCTGGTTTTGGCAAAACTCCGATACCTTCTGAGGTATGGGGTGTTGAGGAGTATGCTCACTCAATAATATCTTATATGGATCAACATCAGATTGAACAAGCTGATATACTAGGTCATTCTTTTGGTGGACGATTAGCTTTGGTCCTGGGAGCGCAATATCCTAAGCGTGTTAAGAAGATCACTCTTATCAATTCAGCGGGTATAGAAGTTCAGGAAACCCGTCAACAAAATCTTAAAAGGCGGTCATTGGGTTTTTTGCGGGCGTTAACTCGTAAGGCTGACAGGGTTTTGGGTACGGATTTTTATCAGGAGTATTTTATTCCAACATTTGCTTCTCACGATTATCGAGAAGCTGGGGATATGCGTTCCATTTTTCTTAAAGTTATTAAACAGGAGCTTTCCTACTATGCTGTCAAGGTCGGAGCTCCAACGTTAATGTTGTGGGGAGAAGATGACCAAGAGACGCCTGTTGAGCAGGGGTACCGTCTTCATAAGCTTCTTGCTAACTCTAAGTTACTGACCTTTAAAGGGAGAGGTCATTTTCTTTTTGCGGGAGCGGGGGCTCATTTATGTGCTTATCATATTCTTCCTTTTCTTTCTGAGGAGTCTGTTTTATGTTTAAAATGATAGCTGTACTTATTGTTGGCATATGTCACCTGATGTTGGCACGGAAACGTTTCCAACAATACCTTCGCTTTTTTCAGCAAGAAGAATACCATCATCAAAGGTTTATTCACTGGTGGTGGCGTAAATTCGCTGTTGATCGGCGAGCTTCTCTGATAGCTTTGACGGCCATAGGTGTCACCTTATATATTTCATATCCTGCTTGGGCTAGCATATTGTATGGTGGAGCTTTAGCGGTATTAGCACACTGGGAACCCGACGCTAAGAGCACCGGTAAAGTAGTTTTAAAGATGACAGTTAGAGCTAAAGCTATTGAATTAGCAGGCTTATCATTATATGGAATGGTACTATTTTTAGGATTGCTCGTATTGCCTTGGTACCAAGGTTGGGGACTTCAAATCCTTCTTTTGCAAGCTATGCCCTTTTTTGTGGTCGCAGGTAATATGATGACGTGGTTTTGGGAAGGTAAGAAGCAAGAGGAGTATCTGCGACAAGCAAAACAAATTATAAAGGAAGTCGATCCTTACATTATAGGTATTACTGGCAGTCAAGGAAAAACAAGCACCAAATTATTACTAACAGATGTTTTGAGGGCAACTTTGGGAGCAACATTTTGTCCTCAAGGAAGTATCAATACCCCTATGGGGATTACTGCCAAAGTGCGTTCTAAGCTTTTGCAAGGAACAAATTATGCGGTGATAGAAATGGGCGCTTACCAGCGAGGTTCTATCACTAGATTATGTCAGTTGGCACCGCCGAAAGCGGCTATAATTACAGGCGTGGGTTTATGTCACTTAGAGCGCTTTGGCAGCCAGAGGGAAATCTTTATCGCGAAATCAGAGCTTGCTAAGAGTGTTCCTCAAGATGGAATTTTAGTGTGCAATGGTGATAATAGCGGGGCACGGAGGATTGCTAGGGAATACCCTAAGAAAACGGTTTTATTTTATGGTTTTGATGATAGCCAGGAGCTTGATGCCCATATATCGGATTGGTCACTAGACGAGCGAGGGACTTCTTTTGTGCTGCGATGGAAAGGTCGAGAATATCATGGTAAGAGCACGTTATTTGGAAAGGCGGCTTTATCTAATTTGATGGCAACTTTCACGATGGCTTGCGCGTTAGGAGGCGATCCTTATTATGTGTTGGCAGCTCTAGAGGTTGCTGAAACAGCCAATAATCGCTTACAGGTACAAAAAGATGATAGGATAACCTATATCCATGATGCCTACAATTCTAATCCAGCAGGTTTTGAAGCGGCATTAGAAGTGTTGGAGAATTTGCCAGGGCAGCGTAAAATTTTGATGACCCCCGGTATGATAGAATTGGGAGAGATGCAATATCAGGAAAACCACCGCTTGGCAAAAGCTGCTGCTCGACTGTGTGATTATGCTATTGTTGTTGGCAATGTTAATAAAAAGGCTTTATGTGAAGGGTTGTATGAAGGAGGTATGGAATCTGACAAGATTATTCTTGCAGGCAATCGTGATAAGGCTTTCCAAGTATGGCGGGACATTCAAGCTCTCGACGATGTTATCTTATTGGAAAATGATTTGATAGACCTCTACGAAGCTAAGATAAGGTTTTAAGATGAAAAAAAAGATTGCAATATTATTCGGCGGTCGTTCTGTCGAGCATGAAATTTCGGTGATTACGGCTTTACAGATGATGGAGGCTATCGATCTACAGAAATATGATATCATTCCAGTATATATTGATCTAGAAGGGCGCTGGATGACCGGTAAGCCTCTTACTGACAAAGCTTTTTATAAATCATATGCTCAAAATGCTGATAAGTTAGTGGAAGTTACCCTGTTACCTAAGCCAGGATTGAAGGGGCTGACAGTTTTAAAGGATCAACGAACTATTCCTGTTGATTTATATTTTTTGTGTTTCCATGGGCAGTATGGTGAAGACGGATGTATTCAGGGGCTTTTGGAGCTAGCTGATGCCGCTTATACTGGTTGTGGGCATTTGGTATCGGCTTTGTCGATGCATAAGGCTCATACTAAGTCAATTATGAAAAATGCAGGGATACCTGTTTTGCCTGGAGCTGTTGTGCGGCGGCGCACTGCTCAGAAAGATATTGATAAGACGATAGACTCCCTGGATTTGGGGGGCTTCCCCTTAATTATTAAGCCTTTGCATTTAGGGTCTAGCATAGGCGTTAGCAGAGCTAATAATCGCCACGAAGTATATCAGGCTTTGGCAAGAGCTTTTAAGTATGATACGGAGGTTTTGATTGAGCCCTGTCTTACAAATATGCTGGAGATTAATGCTTCGGTTTTGGAAGGGGAGGAACCTTTGGTGTCTGTCGTTGAGATCCCCGTAGCAAGCCAAGAATTCTTGACTTATGATGATAAGTATCTGCGAGGTTCCAAGAGTAAGAGTGGTGAGCAACAATCCGAAGGGTTGGCAGGATTAGTGCGCGATATTGATCCTCAAAGTCTTGATCCTAAACTTAAAAAACAGGTTCAGGATTATGCTTTACAGGCTTATGGCCTTTTAGAGTGTGGGGGTGTTGTGCGCTTTGACTTTTATTTCGATTGCAATAGTGATCAGCTTTATTTTAATGAGGTTAACCCTTTGCCAGGATCGCTGTCTTACTACTTATGGGAGAAAAGTCAGCCTCGTCTATTATATACTGAGCTAATAGATAGTATTATCAATGCTGCAGAGAAGCACCATGGTGATAAGCATGACGTTTGCCGCGATTTTGGTTTTAAGGCTTTAGTGGAAGGGTGTTAAGACGATGTTTTTAGTTTTTGTAGATGCTTTAGAGCGCTTTTTTGATATTCAGCTTCCTCAAGTTTTTGAGTTCTATTCTACCCGTATGATTTTGGCGGCGATAACGACTTTGATATTATCGATCTTTATGGGGCCCTGGTTTATTAGGAAGTTATATAGCTTGAAAATTGGTCAGCCGATCCGTAAAGAAGAATGCCCCTTATTAGGAGAGCTGCATGAAAAAAAGGAGAATACTCCTACTATGGGTGGGATATTGATCCTTGTATCTATGCTTATAGCGATGTTTTTATGGATGGATCTTAAACATTCTTTTACTCTTATTTTGTTTATTTCCACCCTTTATTTAGGAGGTATAGGGGTTTGCGATGATTACCTTAAGCTCAAGAAGAGAAATTCCAAGGGTTTATCCTCCCGATGGAAGCTAGTTTTACAGTTTATCTTTGCAGCAGGTCTCTCGGTTTATTTATTGGTGCCGCAAATCACACAATCTGTGCAATGTGGTGATTTTTTTACCCCCCCTGTGGCCAGAGAATATGAAGTAACGGTCCCTGACCATCAGCACGAAGAGAAGCAGCAGCTTTCTACCCTTGAGTATACTTCTCGTTTGTATGTTCCTTTTATTAAGGGTCATGTATGGACTTTTTCGGGTATGGGCCTTATTTTGTTAGGGCTTTTTTACGCTTTTGTCATCGTAGGCACATCCAATGCCGTTAACCTTACAGATGGTTTGGATGGTCTGGCGACAGGAAACCTACTAATGGTTGTAGGAACTTTGGCAGTTTTTGCTTTTTTAGCTAACAACGTTGAAGTTTCGCGATATCTTAACATCCTTCATCTCGAAGGCAGTGGTGAGATTGCTATCTACCTATGTGCTTTAGGAGGAGCTTGCCTAGGATTTTTATGGTATAATGGTTATCCGGCACAAGTCTTTATGGGAGATACAGGATCTTTAGCCTTGGGGGGTATTACAGGAGTGGCCGCAGTCTTATTAAAAAGGGAACTTCTCTTGGCTATTATAGGAGGGGTTTTTGTTGCTGAAGCTATGTCGGTGATTATTCAAGTGGCGAGCTACCGCTTGCGTGATAAAAAGAGAGTCTTTTTATGCAGCCCTTTACATCATCATTTTGAATATAAAGGTTGGCATGAAATGAAAGTCGTTCTTCGTTTATGGATTGTGGGGCTTTTGTTAGCTTTTATTGGTTTGGCCACTCTTAAATTTCAGTAGTGATGAAGATAGCAAGAAAATATCAAGGCATTAAAACAGTAGTTATTGGCTGTGGGGTTAGTGGTAAAGCTGCTGCTCGTTTTGTTCGTAGCCGCGGGTCTGTAGTAGAAATCATTGATCGCAGGAAAATTAATGATGATGAGTTTACTGTAAAAAGTGATCAATATTCTTTAGACTCTTTGAAGCCAGAAAGGGTTATTTTATCATCGGGAGTTTCTAAGGATCATCCTTTAGCAGTCACTGCGAGAAATCGAGGTATAGAGGTTGTAGGCGAAGCTGAAATGGCGCTGGGTGACATTCCTAACATTAAGGTGGCTATTACCGGCACCAATGGAAAAACAACGGTGACTATGCTGGTAGCACATATTTTGAAAGCTGCAGGCAAGGATGCCTATCCTTTAGGTAATGTAGGAATACCTTTGGCAGATTTCGCTTCTTGCCCTAAGCCCGGTATAGCAGTAGTAGAGTTGAGTTCTTTTCAACTAGAGGTCTTGGAACAGGTTCATTTTGATGCGGGAGTGCTTTTAAATATTTCCCCTGACCACCTTGATAGATATCCTTCCTGGTACGATTATGTTTTAACAAAATGTTCTTTAGCATCGTTTATAAAGAAAAAAAACGCCTTTTTTGTGGAAAATAGGGTGGCAGAGAAATTTCCGCATTTGTTGCCCGAAGGGTATCGAACTTTTGGTTTTGATGAACATGCTTCAATCACTTATGATGGTACTGCTATTAGGAGTCAAAAATCGATTCTACCAGTTAATGATGGTAATAAAATTAATCTTGCTAATATTATGGCGGCATATGGTTTATGTAAGGAGTTGGGTGTCGATGACAGCCATTTTCTTCAAGGGTTGGAGACTTTTATTAGGCCGCCTCATAGGATGGAATTTGTCAGAAAATATCGAGGCAAAACTTTTATCAATGATAGCAAAGGTACTAATATTGCTGCTGTTGCCAAAGCTGTAGAGGTGTTGCAAAAGAATATCATTTTGATTGCAGGTGGACAGGATAAGGACTCTCCTTTTGAAGAATGGAGGGAAGTTTTCAAAGGCAAGGTCAACAAAGTTATCGCTATTGGCCAGGCAGCGTTTAAGATTAAAGGGTGTTTGGAACCCGATATTAAAGTGGTAATAGCAGAAGATTTGGAAGAGGCCGTTCGGGTGTCGGCTTCTCAAGAACAAGAGGGAGAGTATGTTTTGCTTTCTCCCGGATGTGCTAGCTTTGATATGTTCCGCGATTATATTCATCGTGGCCAAGAATATAAAAAAATAGTGGGCGAGCTTTAAAAATTAAGAGCGAGGGAATAGATATGAGCAGGAGAGATACTATAATCACAGCGGTTCTGGTCAATGTAGGGTTATTGGTAATTTTATTTATCACAGCAGACAATCCTGCAGCGAGCCCTGAGATGAGCAGTGAACTCGAACAGATTCCTCAGGTAGCAGAGATGGAGCAAGTTCCTCAACAGAAGGAAGTAGAAAAGAAAACTTTCGTTGCTACTGAAGAAGTTGATGATGTTTTGAATAAGCTTACTAGACAGAAAAATGTTGAGGAAGAGGTTTTTCATGATCAATTATCTTCGGCAGAGGAAGTTAAGTTGCTAGATCAAGGGTATGTTGAAGTCACTGTTAAAAATGGTGATTACTTAGCTCGCATTGCCAAGATGAATGATACTACTGTCGAAGATATTGTTAAGGCTAATAACTTGAAGTCCACTAACCTAAAAGTGGGGCAAGTTTTGCGAATACCTGTCGGCAAGATCGATGATAGTAAGGATCAGCAGCTAGCAGCCGCCGATGACGATCCTGCTTATTATACAATTCGTAGTGGTGATAACCCTTGGTTGATTGCCGCCCGTCATAATATGCCATTAGACAAGCTGTTGAGACTCAATGATCTTGATAATGAGAAGGCTCGTCATCTTCAACCTGGTGATAGAATAAGAGTGCGATAGCTATAGATGGCTTTTCAGCGTTACTTGTTGTTATTTTGCGTCGGTATTATATATGTGGTTGGCTTGTTGATGGTCTTCAATACGTCATCGGCGGAAATTATCGATGAGTTGGCATTTTACAAAAGTACTCATCATGCATTGGTTAGGCAGCTTTTGTACGGCTTTTTTGGTATCATTTTAGCAGTGCTTTTTTGGTATATAGGGTATGACAGCTTACTGAGATTTAGTTGGCCAGCTTTGGGGTTGGTAACCTTTTTGCTGGTATTAGTTTTTGTTCTAGGTATTGGGGTTTCCTCTAATGGTGCTCATCGTTGGATAGGAGGGGGAGGGGTTACTTTCCAGCCATCGGAGATCGCCAAATTTGTTATTCCTGGCTATTGTTTATATGCTATCCATCAATCTGAGAAAGATGACTTGAAGCATTTTTTGAAGATTATAGTGATTGCAGCGCTTCCCATGATTCTAATTTTATTGGAGCCTGACAATGGAACAGTAGCTATTATAGGGGTGACTTTATTGGTGGTTTGTTTTTTGACGGGTGTTAAAAAGGAGTTCTGGTTGATACCTTCGGGTGCTATGGTGTTGGCAGCGGTGATGGCTATTTTCACTTTGCCTTATGTGTCGGGGCGTTTAAAAGTATATCTTAATCCTGAAGCGGATATTTTAGGCCGAGGACACCAACCTTATCAAGCAAGGATTGCTACTGGTTCAGGAGAGCTATTTGGGCGTGGTTTTGGTCAGAGCCTGCAGAAGTTGAATTATTTGCCGGAAGCCCAGAATGACTATATTGCAGCGATTTATGCTGAGGAGTTTGGCTTTATAGGGATTTTAGCATTGATAACGCTTTATATGATCATCGTTTATTTAGGATTTCATATCGCAATTAAGGCTAAAGATCGAGGAGGATTTTATCTAGCGGCGATGATTACTTTTCTTATAGCCTTTCAGGCTTTTTTGAACTTGGGAGTAGTCTCAGGTCTATTGCCGAGTACGGGATTAAATCTTCCTTTTTTTAGCCAAGGCGGAACATCATTGATTGTTAATTTTGTAGCTTTAGGAGTTTTGTTGAATATCGCCTATAAATCTGAAAAGCGAGGGATATACAGTGGGAGCTAGACTTGTTTTTGCTGTCGGGGGTACTGGTGGCCATGTTTTTCCGGCTCAAGCTCTGGCTCGCCAGATTTTGGAAAATAATCCGCAGACGAAGATTTTATTTGTAGGGGGTGGGTTGGATGATAATCCTTTTTACCAGCAAAATACCTATGATTATTGCGATATTGATTGTGGAGCGCTGGTTTCAAGAAATCCTTTTAGTGTGTTAGTGGGCGGAGCAAAGATCATCAGAGGTGTTGGGCAGAGTTGGAGGATTTTAGGGGAGTTTGACCCTCAGCTGGTAGTAGGATTTGGAAGTTTTCAAGTTTTCCCTGTACTGTTAGCTGCTAAGCTGCGCAAGGTACCACTGGCCTTGCATGAAGGCAATAGTATTCCAGGTAAAGTTAATAAATTTTTTGCTCCTTTAGCAAAGGTGACGGCAGTACAGTTCCCTGATGCTATGAAATATTTGAAAGGACCAGCTCGACTTGTGGATATGCCTTTGAGAGATAGAGAAAAGGGAGTTTCAAAAAGGCAGGCGGCAAGTTATTTCAACCTTGATCCTGATAAGAAGACCATCCTAGTTTTTGGAGGATCTCAAGGAGCTCAGAACTTGAATCGTAAATATCTATTGGCAGCAGCAAACCTGGCAAAGAGGGGGCTACGATGGCAAACTATCCATTTAACAGGGAATTCTCAGGCAAGCTTAGAGGCGCGTCAAACTTATGAGCGATTAGGGGTGCAAGCTTATGTCTCCGATTTTGAAGATAGTATGGATCTAGCTTGGCAGGCTGCAGATTTATGTCTAACTCGAGCAGGTGCTGCTACTATTGCCGAAATGCTTCACTACCAAGTTCCGGCTATTTTGGTACCTTATCCTTATGCTACAGATAATCATCAGGAGGCTAATGCTAACTTTGTTGTCGACAAAGTGGGAGGGGCTTTAAAAATCTTGGAAAGAGATATAAGTGGTGAATCTTTGAGCAGTATAATCTACAGTTTTATAAATGACGACAACCATAGTTTAGCAAAGATGGCCAACGCAATTTCACTTTATCATAAAGAACATCAATTATCGTCGATGAGCAGCTTGATAGGCGAATTAATAGGAGCTGATAGATGACCACAGAGCGAGTACATTTTATTGGGATCGGAGGAATAGGGATGAGTGCGCTAGCCAGAATAGCTTTAGCGCGAGGTTTACAGGTTAGCGGTAGCAATGATAAGCTGACTCCTGTTATTGCTGATTTACAAGATCGAGGAGCAAAAGTTAGTGTTCCTCATCTCGAGCAGTGCTTTGGTCGAGGAACTAAGGTGGTTTATAGTAGCGCTATAGTCGCTGATAATCCGGAAATGCTGTCTGCTGAAGCTCCTATACACCGTTCTGATTATCTCGCCGAGCTATTAGAGGGGTATAAACCTTTAGCGATTGCAGGAACCCATGGTAAAACTACAACTTCATCATTATTGACGGCCGTATTATTAGAGGCAGGTAGGGACCCAAGCTATGCTATAGGGGGAATACTTATCAATAGTGGATTTAATGGATATCATGGAGCAGGAGATTATTTTGTAGTCGAAGCTGATGAAAGCGATGGCTCCTTCATCAAATACTTCACCGAAGGGGCTATTATTACTAATATTGCCACAGGTGACCACCTTGTTAATTATGCCTCCCAAGAAGCTTTGGATCAAGCTTATAAGCGTTTTGCTTCCCAAGTTCGTCGCCAGGAGTTGCTGATTACCTGTTATGATGATAAGCGTTTGAAAGACCTTAACCTTCCTGGCGTTACTTATGGATTCGATTACGGTTCTGATTATCACATTAGTAATTATCGACAAAATGGTTGGCGATCATGTTTCGATCTTAGCTATAGAGGGCGAACTTTTAAAGATATTATTATCCCGTTAAGCGGTCGACATAATGTTTTAAATGCCACGGCTGTTTTCGCTATGTCTCACCGCCTAGAGATTGATGAAGATAAGATTCGTGTAGGTTTGATGAATTTCCAAGGCGCCAAGAGGCGTTGCGAATTCAAGGGTGCTTGGAACAATGTTTTAGTCCTAGACGATTATGCCCATCATCCTAATGAAATTATGCAGACTCTAAAAGGTCTTAAACAAGCCAACCCTACTAAAGAACTGGTGGCTATTTTTCAACCGCATCGTTATAGCAGGATGCAGGAAAGCTTTGGAATGCTGCAAACCGCTTTCCAAGCTGCAGACAAGGTTGTCGTTACGGACATTTGGTCAGCAGGAGAAGCTCCTTTACCAGGAATTACTCCCTCGACGATTATGGCGGAGATAAGTTCTCCCCAAAAACATTATGTTCCCCGTTCAGATCTCGTTGAACATTTACGTGCGACTTTAAAGGGCGTAGAGGTGGCAGTGACCTTGGGTGCAGGAGATATTACTTTAGTTGGAGAAGAATTGGTCAGCTGATGATATGGTAAAGAATCATATACCGCTTCCTAAAGCTTTAATGATAATTTTTTTGTCGACTCTACTAATATCAGGGTCAGCAGCTATTTCGTGGTCGATCTATGCCTATCAACAAAGCAAGCACTTTGTAGATCATAATTATAATGTCTCGGCTATTACTCAAACAGGACCTTATAAAAATGCTTTGCCTACCACTTACTTGGCGGAAATTATGGGGCTTTCTCTCGATCAGCCTATTAATCTTTATCGCTTCAACACGACGATAGCCGAAAGAAACCTTGAGTATAGCCCTGTCATTAGCGAAGCTAAAGTTGAAAAGTATTTTCCATCTACAGTCTATGTTGATTATATAGTTCGTAGCCCTATAGCTACTCTAGGAGATTATTTTAATGCTGCCATCGACAAAGAAGGGATTATTTTCCCATTGAGTCCTTATCTGACGCCTAAGAATATACCTGAAATTTATTTGGGTATCGCTGATCAATTATCGAATTGGGAAAGTTCCATTGATTATAGTAAATTTGTCCTCGCTAAAGATGTGATGGAGATGCTTTTTGAGTCACATCTCTATGGGGAGTTTGAGATAAAGCGTATCGATGTTTCTTTGGTGGATGCTGGTAGTGCAGGGGAGCGTCAGATAGTGGTTAAGTTAAAAGATCAAGGGCAAACGAGACTGTTGCGGTTTAATGTTCGCTCTTATCGTCAAGAGTTCAAAAAATATTTGCTGCTCAGGGATGATTTTCCAGCAAAACACCAAAATCAAAACTGTATCATAGACTTCAGAGTCCCTAAGTTAGCTTTTATAGAGCCTCTGAGTGGCTAAAAAAAATCTTTACCGTTTCTTCGTTTTTTTTTATATTAAAAAAAAATAGGAGTAAATATGGACGTAAGTGAAGTAAGGATTAGTATTGGTTTGGGGGATTCCCCTGTTAATAAGACAGTGCCTGAGGTCTCAGGAAGTTCTAACACTATTCATGATAGAGTGGTAGCTGCAGCGAATAGTGCAATAGAAAGCTCTGAGCAACCATCTTATGGTCAAGTAGGATCCGGTGTTGCTACTTATCATATTAGCATACCAAACTTAGAAGAGCCTACATGGTGGCTCGATCTTGAGACGGAGCTACGTAAGCTCGAGGGGGCATCTTTAAGCCAGGAGGCTTTAAAAGAGCTTCTTTATCGAGCTTTTCAGAGAAATCAGGAGTTTCCTTCTATCAATGATAACCCTTTCCGCAAAGGCTATCTTTGGCCCCATGTGATTTTGGATTACTTTAAGCCCTGTCAGCAAGATTGGGGTTCTTCTCAATGGCAAGAGGCTGTAGTAGAAGCACTATTACAATCGGTGAGGTCGAGCAATTTGCAAGCTGCTAGAGTTGCTGCAGAATTTCCTTCTTTAGGGATAGAAAGTCGAGTTATGAAGATGAAAATCATCGGAGAAGCTGTGGGAAAGGGTGAATGGACGGCCAGAAGGGTAGCTCATCATATAAAAAAATTGGAACTCGACAGTTCTCAAGATAGATTGCAGGTTGCTAGACAATGTATGGGTTACGGGAAAAATGTTGCCGATGAAGTAGTCGATCATTTAGAGGACTTTGATCTTGATGGACCTGGTATGGTGGAAATTATAGGTGACGCAATAAAATTTTCGACTAAAGTCAATACTAAACATTTTGAAAATCAGCAATTAAAAACATATCTTGAAAGTTTACTAAGAAGCCCTGATGCAAATCAGCTGGATCAAAACGAAGCATTGGTGCTGGCAAGTTTTTTCGGTTTAGCTATTAAGCAGGAATTAGTGGCTAATAATGAAGATGTAAACTTGGCGATAGATAAAGTTACCGATTATCTTAAAGCCACTGAAGACGAAAAACCTGCCGCATTCATAACGCTTTTTAGCGCAGTTGTAACAGAACCTTCAAGGGTCGATAAGGTGCAATTAAAAGCTGTTGTTAAGCAGCTTTTTCGTTTTTCTATTGATGCTAATATTGGAAGGGAAGATAAGCGTACATTACTAGCAGCTATGCAATGTGTTGAGCAATCCTCGGAGTTTACTAAGCAACAGAAATTACGAGCTAGCGAAAGAGCGGAGCATTTACGTGCTATACTAGAAGGCAAACCTAATATGGCGTTAGGATCTTAAGTTGAGTGTAATATCATTTATCAAAAATAATTCCTATTTACTAATTTAGGGTGTTGTCCGTGCTATTTTTAATCCACTCGAGGTAAGCAGGTAGTCCATCACTTATAGGGAATTTGAGGATCTCTGAAACTTCGTTGGAAGAATGGGTTGTGATGATATTGCGGACTTTTTCCCATAGCTTGGCCTGGGTTTTCAGTAAGATCTTATTTTCATGATCATGGCATACTTCACCTTCCCAGAAATAGAAAGACTCTATCCTTGGAATAATATTAGCACAAGCTACCATATGATTTTCCACTAGGTACTTGCAGATAATTCTAGCTTCTTCGATATCGGGGGATGTCCACTGGACTTGGATGTACTGTTCCATAATTAGCATCTCTTAGGTTGTTTGACTGTAATTTTTTTTTATATTAAAATATCTTTCTTTTTTACAACCTTAAGAGCTTTATGAATAAAAAATTATCCCACCAAGTTTCGCAGCGGCGAACCTTTGCGATCATCAGTCACCCCGATGCGGGTAAAACCACTTTGACAGAAAAACTCCTTTTATATTCCGGGCAGCTGCGTACTGCTGGGATGGTTAGAGGGCGTAAGGGGCGCAAGCTAGCGGCTTCTGATTGGATGAGCGTCGAGCAGGACCGAGGGATTTCGATTACGGCTTCTGCTATGCAGTTTGCTTATAAGGATACTATGATTAATATCCTTGATACCCCTGGCCACGAAGACTTTTCTGAAGATACTTATCGTACCCTTACTGCTGCTGACTGTGCCATTATGGTTATTGATGCCGCTAAAGGAGTAGAAAAGCAGACCCTTAAACTTTTTGAAGTTTGTCGTTTACGCCAAATTCCTGTGATGACGTTTATTAATAAGATGGATATGCCAGGCAAGGATCCTTTAGACTTGATGGACGAAGTCGAAAGTGCCTTAGGTATTCAATCCTATGCTTACAATTGGCCTATAGGTTCTGGGAAGCAATTTGCAGGGGTCTATGACCGGTGGCAAGAAAAGTGCTTGTTGTTCCAGCGCGCATCGGCGGGAAGCGCTGAGGTGGCTTCGATGAACTCTTACAACCTTGATGAAGTTCTTCAGAATAACTTGGTGGATAATACAGATATAAATAACCTTAAGCAGGAAGTAGAGCTTTTAAACGCGGCGGGGAATGAATTTTCTTCTGAGGACTTTATGGCGGGGAAAGTTACTCCGGTGTTTTTTGCTTCGGCGCTATCTAATTTCGGAGTTGAACCATTTTTTGATGCTTTTATCGAACTAGCCCCTAGCCCACAGCCACGTCGCGTTGATGATACAGCAGGCGGAGAAAAAGTCGTCGATCCTATAGAGACACCTTTTAGTGGATATGTCTTTAAAATACAGTCCAATATGGATCCTAAGCATCGTGATAGCCTAGCTTTTATCAGAATTTGTTCTGGGGAATTTGAAAAAGACGGTGTTGTTAAACATCATCGCTTGAAGCGTGAATTACGCCTTTCACGACCACAGAGTATGTTTGCGGGGGAGAGAACTACCTTAGAGACAGCATGTGCCGGTGATGTTATAGGGGTCATTAATCCGGGTTTATTTAATATTGGTGACACTGTTTCTGTTACAGGAGGCTTTGACTTTAAACCTCTACCGAAATTTCAGCCCGAGGCTTTTGCACGGATTGCTCCGAAAGATGTAAGCAAGCGCAAAGCTTTTGATAAGGGTATCCTAAGGTTGGCAGAAGAAGGAGCGATCCAATTATTCTATCCTGAAGATCCGTTAAGTCCTTTAGTTTTTGGAGCTGCAGGTAAGTTGCAATTTGAAATTTTGCAGCATAGGTTAAAAGAGGAATATCGTGTCGAGACCACTTTTACTGCTTTACCATATCAGAGCAGTGCTTGGATTGAAGGTGATCTTACTACTTATAAAAAGCCTATGAATTCGCTTTTGGTTAAAGATCGCTTGGGTAAGGCTATTGCACTTTTTACCAGCAGCTGGGAGAAGCAGTATGCTATCAGTCAAAACTCTTCGCTTACTTTTAAAAATACTAGCTGTTGATTTTAGAGTATGCTTGATAGAGATTTTATTTTGTCCAATAAGAAATTTTTACTCTTCGGGTGCGCGTTAACCTTTTTTTCAACATTTGGGCAGACAGCTTTCTTATCGATCTTCACCCCCTATATCGAAGGAAGATTGGCCCTTAGCGCTAGTGCTAGTGGCTTGATATACATGATAGCAACCTTGATGAGTGCTATATTGTTGTCGTTAACAGGGAAATTTATCGATGCTATAGATCTCAAGATTTTTACTCGAGGCGTAATAATTTTGTTTACTATAGCTTGCTTAAGCATGGTGTTTGCACATAACTTTCCCATGCTGGTAATAGCTTATTTTCTTTTGCGTTATAGCTGTCAAGGTTTGATGACGCATACTTCGATGGTTAGCATGGCGCGTTATTTTGATGATAAGAGGGGACAGGCTTTGAGTTTCGCCGCATTAGGTTACCCTTTAGGAAACGCGACTTTGCCCTTGTTGGGAAGCTGGCTTTTAAAAGGTGTAGGCTTTCAATACACTTGGTGGTTATGCTTCGCTATAGCTTTGATGATAGTAGGACCCCTGCTGAATTTTTTGTTGGACGGTAAAGATGGAAATTATACTGCGAATCTTTCTGGGAGCAGTAACTCCAAGTTACAAGGAAAGCCGCACCTCGTATGGAAAGATTGGAAGTTTTATTTAGTAGTAGCTGGGGTATTAGCGCCACCACTGATAAATACGGGAGTTTTCTTTCAGCAAAAAGCTTTGTTAGCCAGCAAAGGGTGGTCTTTGGAATTATACGCTTCCAGCATGATCGTTTTTGCTATAGGTAATGTTTTGGGATCTTTGGTTTCAGGTAAGATGATTGATAAGTATAAGGCTACTAGGTTGATGGTCTTTTATCTGTTGCCGATGGCGGCAGCATTAGTGCTCCTTATTAATGCTGTAGCTTCCTATAATCTTTATGTTTTTATGCTGGGTATTGGAATAACTCAAGGAGGTTCCTCTGTTATCATAGGAGCTGTTTGGGCAGAATTGTATGGTGCTAGTTGTTTAGGAGCAGTACGCTCGTGGGTGTCGGCTTTAAAAGTTTTTGCTACATCGGTAGCGCCTTTTATCTTTGGTTATTTAATTGATTGCAGAGTGGGTTTCTCTCAAATTTTAGAGGGCAGCGTATTATTTACTCTCTTATCAGCGTTGTCGCTAGGGGTCGTTAGCCTGAAATCTAATGAAATGAAAGATTCAGTAGCAGGAGTTCATTGATAGCCTATAACCTGCGATTAAGGATACATCACGGGTTATAGGCATTGCCGGTAGGAGTTCTTGCATCAGCAAGCCTTTCAGGGGTTCCTTCAAAAATTAGTTGCCCGCCTTGGGGGCCTCCGCCAGGTCCAAGCTCTATTACCCAGTCGGCCTGATGTAGAATTTCGATGTTGTGTTCGATCATAATGATCGAATGACCTTGGTCTACTAAGCGGTGCATGATTTTTACTAGCTTATCGATGTCTTTGAAATGGAGTCCGGCAGTAGGTTCATCAAAGATGTAGAGAGTGGTTTCTAGCGAATTTTTGGTGAGTTCGGCGATGAGCTTGAGGCGTTGGATTTCCCCTCCTGATAAGGTGGGAAAAGGTTGCCCCAAAGGTAGGTATTCTAACCCCATTTGTAGCATCAGATTGAGTTTTTTCTCGATGGTAGGAATATTTTCGAAGAATGGCATAGCCTCTTGGGCATTCATCGCTAGCAGGTCAGCAATATTTTTGCCTTTCCAATACACTTGGAGGGTTTCGAAACTGTAGCGTTGACCATCACAAATTTCACAGGGCACCATAACATCTGCCATAAATTGAAGGTTGACTTGTTGATAACCCAACCCTTGGCAAGCTTCACAGCGCCCACCCTTTTTATTGGGACTAAAGGTTGCAGGGGTATATCCTCGAGCTTTGGCTAGCTTGGTTTCCGATAATAATACCCGTAAGTCTTTGAGGATTCCTAAGTAACTAGCTGGCAAGGCGCGCTTTGACACTCCTGCTCTGCGTTGGTCTACCATAATAAGACGCTTAAGATTTTGATGCCCTTGAAGATGGTAGGGGGCAACTTTGGCATTTAGCCACTGCCTAATTTGGGTAGCAATGATATCTGAAATGAGGGATGATTTTCCCGATCCCGAAACTCCGCAAATGCCTATCAAGTTTTGTAAAGGAATGGTGACGGAAAAATTGTCGAAATTGTGATAGGTAAGATTGTTGACCTCCAATCTAGGACCTTGAGAATGCCTCCGGGGTGGTGATGGCAATCGATGGTGGTATCCTATCCAGGCTCCTGTAGGTGTCGTGTAAGTTTGGGATAGATTACTGAAATTACCCTGGAAGACTATTTGACCACCATGAATGCCTGCGCCGGGGCCGAGTTCGACGATATGATCTGCAGCTTGGATGAAGCTGCGGTGATGCTCTACGATAATTATAGTGTTATCTAACTTTTGTAAAGCCTTGATAACGGTTATCAAAAGGTTGGTATCTTGGGGGTGTAACCCGCGGGAGGGTTCGTCCATTATATATAATATTCCTGATAGCTTCGCGCCGATTTGGGATGCTAGCTGAACCCGTAAAGCCTCTCCTACGCTGAGAGTATCCCCTCGCCTGTTGAGTTCCAGGTACCCCACACCTGCTTCAATCAAAAAATTTAGGCGGGGGAGAATCTCAGGGATAATTTTATCGGCGATTGGCTGTTCAGACTTGTTGAATTGCCACCCTTTAATAACAGACAGGAGTTGGTAGGCATTTTTTTTGCAAAGCTCATAAATATTTTGTCCTTCAATATAGCAATGAAGGGTCTGTTGTTTTAACCGTTTCCCTTGACATAGGGGGCAAAGTTGAGAATTCAGATAACCTTCTCCTCTGCATGCCGTACACATGCCGCGCGGAGAGTTGAAATTAAAATCTTGGGTTACTAGAGCAAAAAAACTTTGCTTGCTCTTAGGGCAATAATAGTTTTCGCTAAATGTTCGTTGTTGCCCTTGGCGGCCCTCTTGAATGGTTACTATGCTCTTGCCTAGATGGAGGGCTGTGTTTATTGAATCTACAAGCCTTTCTCTTATGCCATCTGCAATAACGATCCTATCGATAATAACATCGATTTCATCGTCTTCGACATGGTGAGGTAGAGGATCCTCAGGGAGTATTCCCTCTCCATTGACTCTGAGACGGATGAAACCCATTTTTTGGAGCCTACTGATGAGTTCCGATAAAGTTTCTTCTTCTAAAGGAATAGTAGCTATAATTTGTAAGCGGGAGCCTTCCTTATATTCGGCAAGTAGGGTTTCTACGATTTCTTGAGGAGTATAACAATATAGCCGTTCTCTGCTATAAGGACTATATTGATGGCCAATATTAGCATATAAGATGCTAAGTAAATCATAAATGTCGGTATGGGTGGCCACCGTTTGGCGCCGATTTAAAGCACTACGATATTGGGCGACAGCTATTGCAGGCGAAAGGCCTTCGATAATATCAACTTGGGGTTTGGGTAGCTGTTTGAGCCATTGCCGTACTTCGCTTGAAAGGCTTTCTAGATAGCGGCGTTGACTTTCAGCAAAGATGGTGTCGAAGGCTAACGATGATTTTCCTGAGCCGCATACGCCAGTAATCACTGTCATTTCCCCTTTAGGGATATTGAGGGAAATATTTTGAAGGTTGTGCTCTTTGCAGCCGCATAAACGTATAATTTTTAGACTCATAAAAACATCGGTAAGATAAGTTATTGTGGTTTTATATTGAATCAAACTTCCTATTATGGTATCAAGATTCATTGCTATTTAGCTATAGAAAAGAAACTTATCCTACTGGGTGAATTATGGAAGAATTTATAAATTATATTGTTAAAAATTTGGTCGATGACCCTGATGCTGTTAATGTGCGTACACTGGAAGGCTCTCGAGAAATTTTAGTGGAAATACGTGTTGCTAAAAATGATATCGGTAAAGTGGTCGGTAGTAAAGGGCGTACAATCAATGCTTTGCGCACTATTGCTTCTATTGTGGCTACTAAATTAGGGCGAAGGGTTCGTTTAGAACTTATTGAATAGAATAAAAAGATACTGACAAGCCAATGTGGCGTGATCTAAAAAAGATTATTCATCAAAATCAATCTTTCTTGCTAACTACTCACGTCAATCCTGATGGCGATGGCATTGGCGCTGCTTGTGCTTTGAATGAACTGCTTTTGTTTTTGGGCAAGGATGTTCGTTTTGTATGTGGTAGCGCCATTCCCGCTAAGCTTTCTTTTCTTGATTACCATGATATTTTCGAGGTTTACGATCCTGCCCATGACTATAGTGGTGTAGAGGTTTTAGTGGTCTTGGATGCCCATAAAAAAGAGCGCATCGGAGACCTTGCTGTCTTAACTGAGCGTAAAGGCGTCATTTCAGTCTGCATCGATCACCATGTTATGGAAGAAGCTTTTACTTCTCATACTTTTATTGACCCTGCGGCATCTTCGGTGGGTACTATGATCTACACTCTTTATAAGGAGATGGGGTATGATCTTAACCTAGAAGCAGCTACAGGGATTTATTCTAGCATAGTGTGTGATACAGGGAGGTTTTCTTACTCTTCTACTAGTCGTAAGGCTATTAAAATCGCTGATGAATGTATCAAGGTGGGAGTCAATCCCGATGTAATGCATGCTAGGCTTTTTCAGCAGCTTTCATGGGAGCAGGTTAAAATTTTTTCCCAAACCTTGGGGTTTCTAGAGACTTTTTGCGACAACAAAATTATCGTTCTAAAGATAGCACTTCAAGATAATGGCTGCGATAATATCCAAGATATCGAGTATATCCATGAATTTACAAAGCTCATCGAAGGTGTGGAATGTACCATTATCCTGCGAGAGCTTCCCAAAGGGCTAGTACGAGTGTCGATGCGTTCCAAGTATGATTTAGGCATTGATGAGATGATGAAAAAGCTTGGAGGTGGCGGACATAAAAAAGCCGCCGGTGGAATCTGGAAGGGGTCTTTAAAGGAAGCCCAAGATTATCTTGTTCCATCATTATCTTCGAAGATAGACTTTCTTATACCCATGACATCTTCCTGATCGCAGGCATAATAGGCCTCTCCTGATATTTTTTAGATGACTATGGGAGTATTCTTGTTTTTTTTTTTTATATAGGCATAATTGGGGTGAAAAGATTTTTGTTAGAGGTTTTTATGGCAGACACTTATAATTTAACTACTGAAGTTAAAGATGATGTGATGGTACTTCGTATAGGAGGACGTTTAGATGCGGCAGTCTCTCCTCAAATTGAGGAGGAAGTTTTTCGATTTATCGATGAAGGGCATCATAAGATTTTGATGAACTTCCAGGATGTAGACTATCTTAGTAGTGCCGGTATGCGCCTACTGTTAGCTGCGACGAAGAAGATCAAAAGCATTGATGGTCAGCTAGTAGTTACCGATCTTAAAGATATGGTTTTGGAAGTCATAAAAATGGCGGGATTTGATCATATTATCGATATCCAAGAAACGGAAGAGCAGGGCCTACAACGGTTTTAAGGTGATAACAAGTGGTTATGGAAGGAACGACTTTCTTGCCCATGGAGGTCGAAAAAGCTTTGCAGGATGCTTTGAATCCTGCTGAGCAAAAGCTTGTCGGTTCAGTGCGTTTTAAGCAACGGCCTCTGGTAGTCATTAGCGGCCCTACAGCTTGTGGTAAAACTGATTTGTCTTTATTGGTTGCTAAGGGGCTCGGAGGTGAGATTGTCTCTGCTGATTCCATGCAGGTTTATCGGGGTATGGATATTGGCACAGCTAAAGCCTCTGCGGAGCAGCAGCATGTGGTTCCCCACCATCTTATTGATATCAGGGATGTTCAGGAGCCTTTTACTGCTGCTGATTTCTTTTATGAAGCTCGTAAAGCTTGCGATTCTATCTTAGCGCGTAATAGGGTTCCTGTTGTTGTTGGGGGGGCAGGATTTTATCTGCGTTCTTTTTTGTATGGCCCTCCTGAAGGTCCTCCTCCTAATCAAGACCTGCGTGATCAGCTGGAAGAAGAAGCTGAGGCTTTAGGTGTTGAGGTGCTTTATCAGAGGCTTAAATTCCAAGATTCTAAGTATGCGGAGACTATAACCCCTCATGATAGGCAAAAAATTATTCGGGGATTAGAGATTATTGCTCAGACAGGTGGCAAGGTTAGTGATTTAGTCTGGAAGCAGCGAAAGATGATTCCTGAGTATCGGCATCATTGTTGGTTTTTACATCGCCCTCGGGACATTCTTTATCAGCGTATCGAGCAGCGCTGTGAGGATATGATAGAACAAGGATTAGTAGAGGAAGTTGAAAAGCTGCTGGAAGATGGTCTTAAGGGTAATCCTTCGGCTGCTCAAGCTATAGGTTATCGCCAAGCTATCAAATATTTGGAATCTGATCGAACACCTCGAGATTATGAGTGTTTTGTCCAGGAGTTTAAGCGCGCTTCAAGACGTTATGCTAAAAGCCAGTTTACTTGGTTTAAGCAGGAGTCTGCTTTTCAGTGGTTGGATATTGATATTCATGATATAGAAATTGCCGCTGATATTATTATTCAAGAATTTCAAGCTGCCATATAAAATATTATGTCAAAAACTGCATCGACAATAAAAATACTAGGGGCGGGGATAAGTGGTTTGACTGCTGCTATCAACCTTGCAGAAGAAGGTTTCCGGGTAGAAGTTTATGAGCAATACCCCGAAGTAGGGCAACGGTTTCATGGTGACTTGCAGGGATTAGAAAATTGGTCCAGTCATGAGGATGTTGTAGATAGTCTGGCTGGTATGAATATCACTATGAACTTTAGCTGTGATCCTTTCGAATCTATGGTATTAACTGATGGTAAGCGGCAACAGAAGATTATTTTTGATCGCCCGGCTTTTTACTTGGTTAAACGAGGGGTCATGACAGGGAGTTTGGATCAGGGACTAAAGCAGCAGGCTCTGGATAAAGGGGTCAAAATCAATATGAAGAAAACAATCCTCTCTTCGGAAGTGGATATTATAGCTACCGGGCCACGTAAAGGGGAAAATGTTGCGGTCGATAAAGGGATAATTTTCCCTAGTGATCTTCCCGATGGAGCATATGCTTTGGTCGATGATCCAGCAGCTTTTAAGGGTTATGGTTATTTACTGGTTAACAAAGGTTATGGTTGTTTATGTGCGGTAACTTTTGATAAATTTACGCATATTAAGAAATCTTATCAGCAAACTTTACAAGCTTTTGAAAGCTTGCTAGATAGCGCTTTTGATAGTAGTCAAGATGTTGGGGGGTGGGGTAGCTTTAGTGTTAACCCAGAATACTCTCGAGGGCAAGCTCTTTTGGTCGGTGAAGCCGCCGGGCTTCAGGATCTTTTGTGGGGTTTCGGAATGCGTTTTGCTTTTCGGTCGGGATATTTAGCGGCTCGCAGTATTATCGAAAGTCATCAAGATAAACAGTGTCAATCTGCTCAGGTTTATCTCAGAAATGCTCAGCAGGAGTTTTCTGAGTGTTTAAAAGCGGGTGTTGTTAATAGGTATCTTTGGGAAAAAGCAGGGAAAAAGCTTTATCCTTTTTTAGTTCGCTTTCTGGGCAAGTCTTCTCGTCCTAGAGCTCTTCTTAGCTCTTTTTACAGCTTTAATATTTTACAAAGAATGTTATATCCAATGGCCCGTAAAAAAATGCGCGACCGTTACCCCCAATTACGATGGTAGGTTAAAACATCGTTTTTTTACCTTTAAAAATTAATGAGGCTTGTTTTTTTCATTCAATAGTATTATGATTCTTCTCTTTTTATTTAATAAATTATTAAAGAGGTTGAAATGTTTAGTGCAGTTGGAATGGATCTTGTTCCCGTTATTGCTAGTAATTTTGGTGAAATGATGGAGCAGCCACCTATGAGCTCTCCGGATGATTTGGTTGACAAGATAAGCAGTCTTACAAAGCGAATTAACTGTGGAGGAAGGCCTGCTAAAGAAGCGTTTCAGCAAATCTTAAACAAGGCGGCTTTAGTTAGTATTGCAGCTGTTCCGAAACAAGCAGAAATTGTTGATAAGCTAGTCGGATTATCGCGTGCAAATAGGCGCTTTTATGATAGTGAGATGTCAATGATGTCTTATTATCCAGATAACCCTGGTTATGAATGGATTTTGTCGGCCTTAGGTATAGCTTACGGTGTTGTTGAGGATGATGTTTTGAGAAACAAAATCTATGATGAAGCCTTGGAAATCCCACAAAGAGTTATTTTAGGTAATCGAGATCAGGTTAGCGCTTTAGCTGATGGTGTAGCTCTTCGTGTCCTATTTTCTAAAGATATATTATTAGGCCTGCAGGGTTTAGAGGCTAGGGTACGAGTTGTTCCTGATTCTATAATTTTTGGATGGGCAGAATGGAAAGTTGTGGAGGTGTTTCAAAAGGTTTTTGATAAAAGAGATGGTGTCAACAGAGATGATATGGCTTCTAACAAGGTTTTAGAAGAAAGAGTCTGGTTAATTGTAAATCGATTAAATCCTAGCGGAATAGAGCAGTTAAGAGGTTATATCAAAAAGCTGCATTCCGAATTATTAAAGAAACTTCCTTATGAACAGCTGTTTGAGCCGTATAATGAACTTCCTCAGCGAATAAAGCAGCGGCAAAGTGAATTAAGGAAGGAACAGCCTCTTCGGGTCAAAGAAAAACCTTCGCCAAAGAGGTTAGGTAGTGATAAAAGAAGGTTTGTAATACCTGCGCTATCACCATCTGTCTGTGAGCCTCCTATAATGTATGAGGATATTTCTGGCGGTAGAGTAGCTAGTCTAGCTCACCAATAGTAAATTTTATACATGCGATTGTGGCCTGATCTTTACCTAAGTGCTGTAGCTAAAAATTGGCCATCAGGGGTTAAAGTCACCGGCTTAAAAAACTATGCAATAGGCATCTTTAATAGAGGTATTGTTTTTTAGTTTTTAATTAATGAAGCTGTATTTATTACTTAATTTCAATGAAAGCATCTTAAAGAGGTATAAGATGGTAAATATTATTGTTGGCACAGATTCGCTACCTATTTCTCCTCATGGCAGTTCGGGTGATAGTGTAAATCAGACTATAGAGCCTGCTGATGAGCTAATCGAGAAGGTTAGCAGCCTTATAGAGAGGATTAATTGTGGAGGTCGGCCAAAGGAAGCGGATTTTAGGCAGGCTTTAAGTAACATTCATTCTGTGCTTAGCGAAGATGTCTTTCGTCAAGCAGAAGTTGTCGACCTATTAGTGAGGTTGTCTTTTGTAAACAGGGGCTGTGATAGTTTTAGTTATAATATGTCGGCGGGAGTTTCTTCTTATTATGACAATCCCGGCTATAAGAGTCTTTTGATAGCCTTAGGAAGATCTTATGGCGCCGTTATTGATAATGATGTTTTGAGAAATAAAGTCTACGATGAAGTTTTGAAAATCCCTTCAAGAATTATTTTTAGTCATCAAAACCAGGCGAGCGCTTTAGCGGATGGTATAGCTGTTTGCATTCTGTTGTCCAAAGATATACTGGGAGAATTAAAGGCTATAGAGGCTAAAGCGGAATTTATTCCTGACTCTATGATTTTCATATGGACAGAATGGAAAGTTATAGAGCTTCTCCAAAAAATTTTCTCTAAAATGGAGAGTGTTAACAAGGTTGATGTGCCTTATAAAAAGGGTTTAGAGGAAAGGGTATGGGGGAAATTAAGCCAGCTAGGTGATGATAACATAAGGCAGTTAAGAGATTATATCAAAGATTTGCATCCAAAATTATTAGAAAGGCGCCCTTATGAAAGGTTCTTTGAACCATATAATGCACTTAAGGAAGTTAGTAATCATCAACAAGTTGAAAGGGGCGAGCGAGAGCCTCGTCAAATCGCTAAAAAACGAAAGCCCAAGAGGTTAGGAGATAAGCAGGCAAAGCTACCAATTGATTCGCCAAGATCTCCTCAGGTTTGTGATAGACCTCTGTCTCTTAATTCACTAGAGCTTTTACCTAGGGCGCCTAATATGAATGAGCTTCCCTTGCTTGATGCTACGTTAGATTCTCATCTTGCAGATCCCAATCTACCTCTTGGCCTTCTTCCGCCTTATGATCTCAATATGCTACAGGGGTGTGGTGCAAGTCTGCTTCCTGGAGATGATTTTATTTATAATCCATCAGCAAGTGGAGTAAATTAAGGTAGCGACCCTTTTTGCAAGTATAGCTCT
>JBNJDP010000017.1:0-31036 GCA_051744985.1 Chlamydiota bacterium
GTGCTCATCCTTTTTTTCCTCATGATTAACATCTCCTTTATTATAAATGAGATGCTTTTTCTCCTAAACTACCCTGTCTAAATTTCGGGGGTCATTATAGGTTTCTTACTACTTTGCTAATCTTACGTACAGGGAAATCGGGTGAAGATTTTCATTGATATTGAATTTACTTAGTTTAACACGTAACCACTTAACACCCCCTCTCCCCTTACATCTGTAACTTATTCCAATCTCATTGACATTCAGTGATTAAGATCTTGATAAAATATAAGGATATTATTTTTAATATGGTATTATTCTTAATTTATAGAGTTATAATTTATGCAAGCATGGGAAGAATTCCTATCTTTACAGGAACGCGAAGTAGGTAAAGAGGTCGTCCAAAAGTGGCTACGCCCTCTAAAGATATTGCGTTTTGATGCTTGCAATATTTATTTGGAAGCCAAAGACTCTTTTCAAGCTATCTGGTTTGAAGAACATATACGCCACCGCACCCAAACCAAGCTCCTCAACAAAAACAGCAAAAAGATCAAAGTACACCTTTCCGTAGCCAATGCTCAAGAACAGCAAAAAAATAAGCGTAAAAACCTCGAAAATCAAAAAAAACTCCACCAGCCTTCCTTTCACCTTAACCATGACCACCTCGATCCTTTAGCGACTTTCGAAAATTTTGTCTGTTCTGACAAAAACCTTTTAAGCTATAAGCTTCTTGCCCAACTTGCAGGATATTCCACTGAGGCTAGTGATAACCAGATCTTCAATAGGGAAAACTTGACGGCCTTTAATCCTATTTATCTTTGTGGCCGAGCCGGAGTAGGTAAGACCCACCTTCTGATGGCTACGGCCCATTGCCTCCAAAAACAAGGGCTCAAAGTTTTATACTGCCGTGCTGAAACCTTTACAGACCATGTTGTTAGAGCTATACGTGCAGGAGAGATGCAGGAATTCCGCCGCCTTTATCGTAATATCGATGTGTTGATTGTCGATAACATCCAGATTTTTTCCGGTAAAGGGTCAACACAGGAAGAATTTTTCCACACTTTTAACAGCCTCCACGTCGACAATAATTTAATTATTTTAGGCGCTGACTGCCCTCCACAAGAGCTTAAGGCCATCGAGCCTCGTTTAGTCAGCCGCTTCGAATGGGGTATCACTTTACCCTTGGAGCCCTTAGATCGAGAAACTATGGGCAAGGTTTTAATTTTCAAAGCTAAAGCTATGGACTTCCCTCTCAATGACAAAGTTACCCAATATCTCTTGGAAACGTTCTCCAGCAGCACGGCTTCGTTGACTAGGGCTCTAGAATCCTTGGTACTCCATACCCACCTTGAGCAATCCGAGGGTAAAGGACCTTCAGCAGCTGATGTCGACCTTGACGTTGCTAAAATATATTTGGCGGAACTGGCCCGCAAAGAGAAGCATTCTCAGCTCACCCCCCAAAGAATTATTCAAATTGTTGCTGAGTTTTATGGCTTACGTTCGAGTGACATTCTTGGCAAGGGACAGACCCGTGAAGTCACTCAACCACGCCAAATAGCCATGCACCTATGCCGCCAGAAGCTTAAGATGCCCTACACTAAGATCGGCAAAACTTTTAGCCGTGATCACTCTACAGTAATGTCTAGTATCAAGCAAATCCAAAAAAGCCTCGATGATAAAGACCAAGAGATTCATGGCGCTATCAACGGCATCACCAGAACTCTCGAAAGCTCTCTGCAAGACTAGTGGATATTATAGGAACTTTTATTATTATAGCAGCTTTCATAGCCTCTATTTCGATAGTTGCTTATACTATTAAAACGGGTATCTCTCCTATGCCCAGCGGCCGCCGAGAATCGCAGGCAATTGCTGAATTCATCCCCCACAATTTTAGAGGAACTGTTGTAGATCTAGGGTCAGGCTGGGGGACGCTCACATCTTACCTCGCCAAACTCTTTCCGGGTGCTACGGTATTAGGCTATGAGCTTTCTCCAATACCTCTATGGTTTTCGCGTTTACGTGGCCCAAGAAATGTTAACATTTGCCGTAAAAACTTTTTTGAAACCCCTCTACCTGAGGATTCTATCATCATTTGCTATCTTTTCCCTCGTGCTATGCAGACCTTAAAGTCTAAGCTCGAAAAAGAACTACTTCCCGGCACCCTCATAATCAGCAATACCTTCGCTATTCCTGGCTGGGAGCCTATAAAAATTAAAAACCTTCGCGGTTTAACCTCCACACAAATATACTGTTACCATTATGACCCCTCCTCTTGCTGACCTTCTAAGGCCTAAAACAATCGCCGATGTCTATGGCCAAGACCACCTTTTGGGACCTAAAGGTTTCATCACCCGAACTATCGACAGCGGAGCACCTTTATCAATAATACTATGGGGCCCCCCAGGATGTGGGAAAACAACTATAGCCCATCTTTACGCCCAAGCTTTTAATGCCCGCTTCATTTCTTTCAGCGCCGTCTTGGGCTGCATCAATGACTTACGTAAAATCGTCAAAGAAGCAGAAAGCACCCCCCTCTTCAACAGCAAGATTGTCTTATTCGTCGACGAGATTCATCGCTTTAATAAAGCCCAGCAGGATGCTTTTCTTCCTTATGTTGAAAAAGGTATTATAACCTTGATTGGAGCTACTACCGAAAATCCTTCGTTTACCATCAACAATGCTTTACTATCACGAGTTAGAGTCTTAACCCTTGCCCCATTAGGTGATCAAGAACTCAAAGGAATCCTATCCAATTACGAAAGTAATTATAAAACTCTCCCCCTAGACTCTGAATGCCGTCAACTGTTAGTCAATCTTGCTCAAGGTGATGGTCGCTATCTGTTAAATATGATAGAAAATATTGCCACGCTCCCCGCCGAAGAATCTTTGAACAGTGAGC
The DNA here is from genome assembly GCA_051744985.1 of Chlamydiota bacterium. Lineage (GTDB taxonomy): Bacteria > Chlamydiota > Chlamydiia > Chlamydiales > JABHNK01 > JBNJDP01. Next base: position 2,879 of record JBNJDP010000017.1, read on the forward strand.
AGCTTATGCCTTTAATACAAAAGCGCTCAGCATTATACGACAAAGATGGCGATGGCCATTATAATTTAATCTCCGCCCTACACAAAGCCTTGCGGGGTTCCGACCCTGATGCAGCCCTTTACTGGTTAGCAAGGATGATAGAAGGCGGTGAAGATCCTTTATATATTGCCAGAAGATTGATAAGATTTGCTTCCGAAGACGTAGGACTAGCAGATCCTCAAGCTCTTACCCAAGCTCTTGCTGCCAGAGAATCTTATCATATGCTAGGCTCTCCCGAAGGTGAGCTTGCCCTTGCACAGCTTGTTGTCTATCTAGCCCTTGCCCCTAAAAGCAATGCTCTCTACACTGCTTTAGACCATGCTCGCCAAGCGGCTAAAAAAACTTCCCACCTATCACCCCCTTCGACTATTCTTAACGCTCCTACTAAGTTAATGAAGGATTTAGGATATGGCCAAGATTATCAGTATGACCATGATACTACTGATGGCTTTTCGGGCCAAGATTACTTTCCTCCCGAGATGGAGCGTCTAGAGTTTTATCATCCAGTGGAAAGAGGTTTCGAGCGTGAGATGCTCAAGAGAAAAACTTACTTCGACCGCCTACGTAACAAGTTGCAACAACCCAAAAATTAACTGCATCAAACAAAATTATAGCACTTCTTTGACTTTATAAGGCTATAAACATATTATGCCTAATAATAATATCTTGAGGAGCTGCTATGAAAATTCGCCACTTTTTCACTAAAAGCCTATTACTATCGTTATGTGTTAGCATACTCTTTACGAGCTGCTCTAAAAACCCCGTAACCGGAAAGACGGAGCTTACCCTTATCTCCGAATCTCAGGAGATTGCATTAGGTAAGGAAAATTACCTAGCCCTCCAGCAGGCCTCAGGGGGCGATTACGTTACCATCCCCCAAGTCTCCGACTATGTTCAGAATGTAGGAATGAAGTTAGCTAAAGTTAGCGACCGCCCCCAACTACCCTACGCCTTTACGGTCATCAACAACTCTATTCCCAATGCTTGGGCGCTTCCCGGCGGCAAGATAGCCATCAACCGAGGATTACTTACCGAGCTTGATAATGAAGCAGAGCTGGCGGCGGTATTATCCCATGAAATTGTTCACTCCGCAGCACGTCATTCAGCTCAAGCTATTGAAAGAAACCTCGCTTTTCAAGCCGGCTTGATAGGGCTGGCCGTCACCTTAAACGATCACAAATACGATGACCTGATTATCGGTGCTTCAGCAGCGGGAGTAGTGCTACTAGGGTTCCAGTATAGCCAACATGCAGAGCTCGAAGCCGACACCTACAGCATGAAATATATGAGTAAAGCCGGCTACGACCTTCAAGGTGCTGTAGAACTACAACGCACATTTTTAGAACTTAGCGAAAACAAAGAACCAGGGTGGTTAGCGGGGCTTTTCTCCACCCACCCCCCATCCAAGGAACGTTTGGATAAAAATATCAAAAACCTCAAGAAATACCCTTCAGGAGGTTATCTGGGTCAAGAAGCTTACCAAGAAGCGATGAAGCCTTTGCTAGACAGCCAAGCAGCCTATGATAAACTTGAAGAAGGCTTTAAAGCTTTAGAAAGTAATAAGCTCGACAAAGCTTTAGCCTTGGCCCATGAAGCCCTGGAAATCCAACCTCGAGAAGGGCAAATTTATGGCCTTATGGGCAAGGTCTATAAAAAACGCCAAAAATATTACAAGGCTATCGAAGCCTATGATAAAGCTATAAGCCTCAACGATCATTTCTTCGACTTCTATCTGCAGCGCGGACTGCTAAAGCAGCAGGTCGACGACGAAAAAGGCGCCGAAGCCGACCTTGAAAAAAGTATGGAACTCTTCCCCACCTCTACCGCCCAACTGCATCTGGGCGAATTAGCCGTAGAAGATGGGGATAAACAAAAAGCCCTCCAATATTTCCATACTGCCGGAAAATCCGACACCGTTACTGGTGAAACGGCACGTGCTTGGGAAGCGCAACTACGCGAACCCTACGCTGATTACCAAACGGTCAATGTTTATCCTAGTCTCAATCCTTTTGGTTACCTGATTCTCACCGCTGTTAATCGAAGCACCTCGACTTTCGAAAACCTGCAGGTGAGCATTATCGTCATTGATCAAGGCTCCTCCGATGCGGGATACCTTTTAACTTTTCCCCATGCTATCCCCCCTAATAAAGCCTCTGCGATACAGACCAACATCGGCCCCCTCCAAGCCGAAACACCTCTCGACGACCAATTATTAATAAGGATCGTTTCTGCTGAAAAATAAAATAACACATCAAAAAAACTAGATTATTATTTCCAGGAGTAGTTCAATAAAAAAAGATCACGATGATTATTTAATGTTCCAAGACCAACGCAAGTATTGCCCTTATAACATCATCTTGATAGGAAGAAATTTAGCTCCTGCCCTATTCTTAGAGACTAATTAAATCCGCGATAGTTAACATTATCGTGGCTTTAAACCCACGATTGCAACCCCTGCCGAAGTACCGATACGGGTAGCGCCAGCAGCGATCATAGCCTCAGCTGTAGCACGGTCCTTGATACCCCCTGCGGCCTTCAACCCCATATGTGGCGATATTGCTGAACGCATTAGCTCGACATTCTCTATAGTCGCCCCCTGCTTGCTGAATCCGGTAGAGGTCTTCAGAAAGGCTGCACCGCTATCTTCTACAACATGGCAAGCTTCAACAACTTCTTCTCTAGTAAGCAGGCAGGTTTCGATGATAACCTTGACGACATTGCCTCCAGCCACCGCGACGCCTCCCGTAATTTCTTCACCTACAGCTCTCCAGTTCTCGGACTTCGCCCATCCTAGGTTGATGACCATATCAAATTCATCGGCACCGTGGTCTAAAGCCTGTTTCATTTCCGATACTTTAGTGTTCGAAAGATTAGCACCCAAAGGGAACCCTATAACGGTACAGACCTTTACGGAAGAATCCTCTAAGGTTTCTCGCGCTAGCTTTACCCAGCAGGGATTAACACATACAGAATGAAAGCCATATCTGATAGCTTCGAAGCATAAAGCTTGAATGTCCTTCACTGTGGCTTCTGGGCGAAGGTTAGTATGATCTATATATTTCGCTAAAATAAGATTTTCATCCATCAAGAATATCCCTATCAAAATATTTAAAGTAGGCTAGCTATCTTGCGGCGTGCGGCGAAAAGCCCCATCGCTGGTACTGCACAAAAAATCACCAAAACAAGAAATAAACTTGCAGGTCCAATATCTGCTATCAGCCCTCCCAGCTGGCCTCCCACGATGTTACCGATGCTAATGCATCCCATAATTCCGCCCATAAAAAAATATTTGTAATGTGATGGAGAGAGCTTTTCAACTATAGACCACAATATTGGGGTGACGACGACTTTACCAGAGATATATGCTATATGGTATCCGAGCAACCAATAAAGACTAGACTCTTCAACACCCGCCAAATTACGTTGCCAAGCTGCACCCATCATCACCAAAAATGAAGTGCTCGTCAAAAGTAAGCCAACAGACAGCTTGTGGACGAAAAAAATTCGCGGGTTGCGCTTCTCCCAGCGCGTCCATAGTGCAGCATAAACCGGCGTCAATATGATACCGAATACTGTACCCAAAGTTCCTAGCCATAGAGTAGGTATCTCCCACCCCCACAAGGTACGATTAGTATAACGATGGATATAGACCATCATCAACCCACCGCCTTGTGTTTGAGCAGCAAAGAAAACTATCGCAAACAAGGCTAGAATAGCGATAACCGCTATATGGTTTTTGTCGGCAACTGTCAAAGGTCCTTTAGGAGCATCTTTGGTGAGGTTTACACGATGTGGCCAGCTTTGCTTGGGAACGATTAAAAAGACTACTATCGCCATAGCTGTTGCCGAAGCCGCCACAGCAAAGGCCGGAACAAAGCCATAGTAAGGCATAATCCATCCACACAATGCCGCCGACCCCAAAACACCTACTAATACCGTCACATAAAAATACTGGTAACCTTTATCGCGCAGAGGATGATCCTTGCCATAGCACTCTCCTAGCAAAGCCGTAATGCAGGGCTTAAATAATCCGTTGCCTAAAGCTATGGCTACTAACGAAACCCCTAAAAAAAATTGAGTGGCCTGGGTCAAAGCCACGATCCCCAATGTCATCAGGATCCCACCTAAAACTATGGACTTTTCAGCCCCTAGCCATTTATCGGCAATACGCCCTCCTACGATAGGGGTAATATAGAGACAGCCAGCGAAAAAACCCATAAACTCAATACCTTGCTGCTCTGTCCAGGCCATCCCTCCTCGCGAAACGCTTTCGATCAAAAAAAGGATGAGCAAGGAGCGCATACCCCAGAAGCCGAAACGTTCTAGGGTATGGATAATACAAATCGGCCATAGCGCTGACGGGTGCTTTTCAATCTTTGTCATATTCGTTCTAATAGCTGCTATTCCTCATTAATAACATTAGCAGCACAACGGAATCCGTAAGTACGATTAATAGTGCCGGGGTTATTACGATGGCGGTGAGAGCAGCGCATATCCTCTTTAAGGCTTTTCCAGCATCCGCCCCTCAGAACCCTATAAACACCCTGGAGAGGCCCTTTGGGGTTGTCGGGCTCTTGGGCCGAGACCTCGTAATAATTATAACCATACCAATCTTGGCACCATTCATAGACATTGCCAGTCATATCATAAAGTCCATACTCGTTGGGAGCATAGCTTGTAACTACCGTAGTATCAGAACTAAAGAAGTTAGCTTGGCTTTTTTCTATATTGTTGCCTGTACAATAAATGTTATCATCATTACCTCCACGGGCAGCAACCTCCCACTCTGCTTCTGTCGGTAAGCGCTTGCCCACCCACTGAGCATAAGCTACAGCGCCGTACCATGTCACCCCTACTACAGGGTGTTTATTGTAGCCTGACTCTATGCTAAGCTTTCCAGAACGCTTGTTGATCCTGGACTCCCTAATCCTGATCATATCGTTATTATTGCTATCTTTTTCACCACCCATAACATCTAAAAAGCGAATAAATTGCTCATTAGTAACGGGGTGGATATCGATGGCAAAACTATCGATATAGATTTCATGACGCGGGCTTTCATCGCGATTGCCTGCTTTTCCTCCACGATAATGAGGCCCTCCTTTTATGATAACCATATCAGTAAGGATAGGCTCGATATTCTTTTTTTCTTGGGGTTCAGGCTGATAGTGTTTTATGGTAGTTTCTGTTCTAAAGACTGCTGCGGGATCCTGCTCATATATCGGCCGCTCAATATGCTGTGTTTGTAACAATGGCTTGAGAGGCTGAGGCTTTTCTGCCTCAAAGGTTTCAGTATGCACAGAATCCTTGTCACCCTCTACCGGCACAACGACTTGCTGCACAGCTATTTTTTCCGCTTCTGAATAAGGTTCTTCTCCATCGGAAGGCTTAGGAAGCTCCACTTGCACAGCCGTAAATTGAGGCGAAGGCTGAGAAAGTGATTCTTCTTGCACGGTTTCCTGTTGCTCAATAATAGGAGAAAGCTGATTTGATACACTATGCTGCTGCGATACATGCTGTTCTACAGATACTGTTGTCGAACGATACAAAGCGCTATCCATAAGATCCACTAAACTTTGTGGCCTTTTAGTGGGATTAGGATGCAGGCAACGCTTGACGACTCGATCCCAATTCAAGGTATAATCAGACTTAAATGCCGAAGGCATCTCAAAACAACCTTCGGGAAATTTGCGGGTCAAAAGATAATAAGCCAACACCCCAAAAGCATATACATCCGCTTCAGGACCAACTTGTTGTTGGACTCCTAAAGCCTTTTGCTCCGGTGCTAGAAAAGAAAAATTCTGCAAAAAAGATGCCTGCAAGCGGGTCTGCTTTTTGGCACCTCGAACATCAGTAGCATAACGCTCTTCACCGCCTTTGCTGGTAACTACCGGTATTGCTCCCAAGGCATCCGCTAAAACTTTATAAGTCCGAGATAAGACAGCCCCAGCACCTATGATCTTGCTAAGTCCACAGTCAGATAAATATGCATCGACGCTATTCTTACTGCTTCCCAAGAGGATATTGTTGAGCTTCAACCCTCCGTGGAACAGAACGCCTTCCGGACTTGGCTTGGAGTGGACATAATCTAAAGCACTTGCTATCTGATGTAAGATCTTCACCAAAGTCTCTTCTCTAAAACCATTTTCTAAGGTCGAAAAATACTGGGCAAGGTTAGAAGTTTCTCCTATACTATCGACGACACAGTCGGTCACCAAAAAATATACTCCTTGAGCACAAGAAACATTATGGATTTTAACTAAATTGGTGTGGTCTAAAGGAACCAAATATTTAACACCCTCTTCGAAGCGCTGGATAAAGCTGCGGTCAGTAGCTAACTCTTCGGGCAAAACTTTTAAAACATATTGGCGCTTCATAAAGCGCTGTTCCGCTAAATAAACCGTTCCTAAAGAACCCTGTCCTATTTGCTTGATGATATTATAGTCTCCAAGTACGCGCTTTTCCATGATACATATTCCTATAATTCTTCTTGAAATTACTCTTATATTATTGAGAGAGGTGTATACCCCATTCCAACCCAAAAGTGAAGTACAAATTAACACATCCGCCAATTTTGAACTACTCTTGACCCCGTGATTTTCAACCTAAATATAGAGCTCCCTACAAAGTAAATTTAATTTTTACTTTAAAAATCTTTATGTTTTATTTATTAATTGTTATAATTAACTTACTAATAAAAAATTAAACGAGGTAAATTATGACTAATCCCATAAATTCTAACACCCCTGCTACCAACCTGTATCTTCAAGGAATCGAAAATTTAAGGAAGCCAGGAAGCGGCATTATACATTTTGCTAAAAGCCAATTAGCCTCCCGGGTTTTTGCTGCTACTGCTCCTGCTTTTGGAACACTAGATATCGCTTATAACCTTAGTGCAACAGCCCTGAAATTTCCTTTAGCTGCTCTTAGAACCATAGGCTTTAAAAAGCTAAACCCCGACCGTTTTTCATGGCGTGCAATAGCCCAACACATCTTAAGTGCTATAGGAACCACTATAAAAACTCCATATAGGATGACCCTTGGATTTATACTTCCTGGAATGATAATACCTCACACAACAGCTAATCATGCTACACCTATAGAAGAAGACTATGGTTTTGATACTTTTTTTGATCCTAAAACTTATCAAAACAAAGATCAAACCTCTACCAAGGAAGACCTGCCAACACCTGTTGCAAATCATGTCGAAGAAAAGAAACAACCAGAAGATACTAAGCCCGAAGACGTTCAAACCCCTACCAAGGAAGCCCTGCCAACTCCTATCGAAGGAGAAGGTCAACAGGAAAATACTAAGCAAACTACATCTTATTCCCTCCCTTCCAAGGAAGAAGAAGACTATGGTTTTGATACTTTTTTTGACCCTAAATTTCATCAACCTAAATCCAATCAAGAAGCCCTGTCAACAAATCATGTAGAAGAAAAGAAACATCAGGAAAATACTAAGCAAACTACATCTTATTCCCTCCCTTCCAAGGAAGAAGAAGACTATGGTTTGGATACTTTTTTTGACCCTGAAAAACATAAAAAAGAAGAGCAAACTCCTCCTTCCTTACTTGGTAAAGTTACACAAGGCCTACGTAATCACAAAGGAACAATAGCGACGACTGTTTTGGCGGCAACTACTATAGCTAGCTGGAGATTGGGACGTTATGCCCTACCGCAATAATAACTAGTATCAGATAAGCTCGACGGCGAGAGTATCATAAAAGTTGACTCCTCTCGCCGTCAACTTGAGCACTCCTTGTTCTTCGGCAAGGAGCTGTTGCTTTTTAAGCTCTTCTATTTTTAGTAAAACTTCGTTCGACAGCTTTCCATAACGCTGCTGAAATCCTGACAAATCAACACCTGCCAACATTCTTAGCTGTATGACGAGCTGCTCGCGCTGGAGCTCTTGAGGGGCAAGCTTCTCACAAAAATCCGTCAAAGACTGTGCCCCAAAAGCTCGGCGGCAATACTCCCGAAGGTCGGAAATATTTTGAAAGCGCTGTCCTTCCCAAAAGCTAAAAGCTGAAGGGCCATACCCCAGAAATTGACGACCTGTCCAATAAGCAATATTGTGAAGAGAGAGCTTACCCGGTCTTGCAAAAGCGGAAATCTCATAGCGCCTAAAGCCAGCTTGGGATAACCTATCTTCAGCGATACCCAGCATCGCAGCGCTAACTTCTTCAGAAGGCATCATCCCTCGAAGCTCGGCTTCCCTCTGCTTAAAAGGTGTCTTAGGCTCAATCGTCAAGTTGTATAGAGAAAGATGCTGAATGGGCAAGCTTATAGCTGTAGCAAGTGTTTCCTCCCAACTATCCAAGGTTTGCCCCGGTAAATCGTACATCAGGTCAATAGAGATATTATCTATCCCTCCTCGACAAACTTCTTCGACGGCCTGATAAGCCTGCCGAGCATCATGGCGGCGCCCTAAGGTTCTGAGAAGCTTATCATCAAAAGTCTGGACCCCTAAACTTATTCTATTGATACCTAGTTGGTGATAAAAGCTAACTTTGGAATAAGTAATATCATCAGGATTGGCTTCTAAAGTAACCTCCTGAGGGTGATATTTATTCCATAGAGAGGCAAGCTCCTTGAGAACTTCAGGCTCTAATAAAGAAGGTGTCCCACCTCCTAGGTAGACAGAAATAACATCCTCGCCTTTTAAAAGTTCTTCTTTACTTTTCCACTCTAGAATGACAGCTTGAAGGTAATCGCGCTGAAGTTTAAGAGCTGGCTCAGAATAAAATTGGCAATAAGGGCACTTCTGCTGACAAAAAGGAACATGAAAATAGAGGCTTGCCGTCATGGACTAATGGCGCTCACTCTCTAAAACATCTCCAAGATGGTGGATGACTTCAAAGATATCAACGATAGCATGCCCTAACGTTTCTAGCTGACGCGGATCACTGTCGGGATAATGAGAGGGTTGCTCTCTACCGAGCAATTTCGTCAAAGCATAGCGTAAGGACAAAGGCACTGCTACCTTTTCTTGATAACGAGCCTCTTCGAGATCACGCAAGCTACGCGGGATCTCTTCTTCGGCAAAAACATGGTATAGCTCAGCGAGATCCTTTTTATCCATGGTGAAGACCTTTTCCACTAAGCTTTCTGGCAGCTCGCTCCTATCGCCAGGATATAAGTCACGGATAACCTGTTCGGCAGCTTGCAATTTCTGTAAAGCTTCTTTGATCTGCCGAGGATGTTGACTGCTTTCCATTTCCACCATATTATACTCCTTTTTATAAGTGCTATTAAGAGCTGATCTACTAGCCTAAGATTAGCGCGTAGAAGTCTGTTTCTTATAGTAAAAACCTCTATAAAATATAAGGCTAAGCACCTTGGATTTTTCCCTTGCGTTTACAAAGATTATTGTTATATGGTACTCTTCAATTATATTCAAGGATACTAAATCAATTACTAAAGAGGTTCTAAGATGAATTTTATCCAAATTGCTGGCCATCTAGGGGCCGACGCAGAAACACGTTACACCCCTTCGGGTCAAAAAGTTACTAGCTTGAGGATAGCATCTAATGTCCGCAGAAGCGGCAAAGATGAAACTATGTGGTGGAGAGTAACCATCTGGGGAGACCGTTTTGACAAGATGCTTCCCTACTTAAAAAAAGGCACCCCTCTCATCGTAGCAGGAACGATGCAACCTCCTACAATTTTCCAAACCCGTGATGGTAATAACCAGATAGCTTTGGAAATGACAGCTGAAATGATCAACTTTAGTCCTTTTGGTAGTGGACGTAACAGCGGTAAAGGTGATTCTAACGAAGGTTTTTCTTCTAACCAACAGTTTGATGGAGGAAATTATTCCACCCAAAATGCACCGGCGCCGGAAAGAAGCGCTCCTGCTCCTCAAGAACCTTTTAACGGTGACGATCTCCCCTTTTAATCACCCTAACGACAAATAACCCTGCTTAATAACAACGAGGTATAACGATATGGATTTTTCTTCTGCTCCTAACTTAGAGAAGCGTAAAAACGCTGATGTCTTGATCATCCCCTTCTGGGAAGGTAAAGCCCATGCTGAGAGGGCTATAGATCTAGGGCGCCTAAAGTCGACGGTTTATATGCCCATCGATACAGGAGACTTTAAAGGAAAAAAATCTGAAACCTCTTTAATATACCTTACGGGGCAAAAGGAAAAGCGCTGTATTTTGCTGGGGCTAGGGAAGAAAGACAAGCTCGATATCGAAACCCTTCGCAGAGCTTATAGTAAAGCTATCAAGCTATGTCACTCTAAAAAGCTTTTAAAGCTTAATATTGCCTTGCCTGAAGGGCTAAAGCTTTCTGATGAGGAGCTTGCCAGAGGTATCAGCGAGGGGTTGTTGTTGACCAACTATGATTTCGATGAATACAAAAAAGAAGCTCCTTACGATGAGACCACCTGCCTAGTGGAAAAAGTGTACTATATCGGTGCCAACAAACAATTTATCGCCGCCGCTAAGCGTGCCCGCTATCTTACAGAAGGGGTAGACTTTGCTCGCGACCTTGTCAACCGCAATGCCGATATCGTTAACCCCCATTATTTAGGTGAAATAGCTTTGCAGCTAAGCAAAGAACTGCCTAATGTTACAGCTAGGGTCTTTGATAAACAACGTATCGAAGAAGAAGGTATGGGACTGCTTTTAGCTGTCAATCGCGGAGCTGCTAATGAGCCAACTTTTATCATCTTGGAATACCAGGGCAACCCTTCTTCCCAAGACAAAACAGTTATCGTAGGTAAAGGGGTGACTTTTGACTCAGGAGGCCTCAACCTTAAGCCTACGGGATACCTTGAAACTATGCGCTCCGATATGGCAGGAGCAGCAGCGGCGCTGGGAACTATTGTTTCGGCAGCAAAAATGGGGCTGTCGGCAAACATTACGACAGTGGTAGCTGCCGCCGAAAATTGCATCGATGGCAACAGTTATAAGTGTGGTGACGTTTACTCCAGCTATGCTGGAAAAACCGTCGAAATCGACAACACCGATGCTGAAGGGCGCCTAACCCTTGCTGATGCTTTGTCTTATAGCTGCAAAAAGCTCTCTCCCTCACGAATTGTAGATATTGCAACCCTCACCGGAGCAATAGAGATAGCCTTGGGCAGCGAGGCGGGAGGCTTTATGTCTACTAATGACAAGCTGGCCCAAATCTTTGAAAATGCCGGCAAAACAACTTTTGAAAGAGTCTGGCGATTGCCACTTTTTGAAGAGTATGCTGAGCTTTTTAAATCTGAAATTGCTGATCTGAAAAATGCTGGTGGTCGTGCCGCTGGTTCTATAACGGCAGGGCTTTTCCTCGAAGCCTTTATCGATAAAAAAATACCTTGGGTACATGTAGATATTGCCGGAACAGCATTCCTCAAGAAAGAATTGCGCTACCACCCTAAATATGCTACCGGCTGGGGAGTACGCTTGATGACTGAAGTTATAGAAAACCTTGCTAACAAATAATTATTGCAATTGCTATGCGGCAAAAGCTGAAAAGTTATATTTGCCGCTTTTATGTACTGGCTTAATTTTTGTTTTTTTGAAATTCGACAGCGATAATTTGTGGGAAAGATTTTGAACAACTCTTCAGTCCAATTAACATTTATATCTAAAATTTATCATAAAATTCATGACGGTTATAACAACCAAGTGAATGCTGATTTGGGTATCGTCCAAGCCTGGGGGCATTGCTGGACGAGAGCAGCTTTTACAGCCTGTGTGGCAGCAGGAACAGCCTTAACAATTGCTAATATAGCGGGAGTAGTTTTTGGCAAGCTATCCTGTAGTATAGCTAATACCTTCGATCATAAGAGGCTTGCGGACTTTATGGATAAATTTAGCCATGATAATGCCGTAAAGTGCTGGAGCAACTTGGGTATAGGGTTCATGAGCTTTTTATCGATCTTTGCACCTTCTTATACTCAAAAATTCAGGAATTCTTCACATAATGCACCTACAGCTTCGCCGCCTCCTTCGTCACCTTTAATGAGCTCACAGCTCCCTCCTCAAGTGCCATTCAACGCTCTTGTATAAGCCCAGCTTATCCCGCAAAGCTAAAAAGAAAAACTACTGCTGGACTTAAACAAAAAGCTATAGGCAAAGATAATGACACCATCCTAATAGCTATTCCTTCCGGGAAATTCAAGAGATAAGCCACATAAAGAAAAGCTACCACACCCAAAGCAGGCAAAAGGATTATGGCTCATATGAAACAGACACCTTTGCCGTATCGGCCTTTGGGTTCTAGTAAAAACGGGGCTAATTTTTTTCAAATAGCATCTGTGGTAACTCTGCGTGACATAAATACTCCTTTGTTGCTAAAGAAAAGCTTATATCAAAAATTATACTTTAAGGACAGAGCCTAAGGTTAAGCTTGCAATTTAGATAAATTCTGCCTTACAATTGCTTTTTTAGCATTATATTAACGGATTTACTTATGAGAATTATCTTCATTATGATTATGACTTGCCTAATGACCTCGTGCAGTCTATATAAAATGCCCAGCGAGGATGACCTTTCTACCGTTCCCGTGACCAACAACCCCAATATTTATCGCGATGACCCTGGCCCCATGCCAGGAATGCAAATGTAGGAGTTGATCATGAAATCTACACCGATGATAAAAACTACCTTGCCGGCCATCAAAAAATTTTTGGCTGACGATAAAGTAGACGCTGAAATTCAAGCTGAAACCGACCAGCTTTACTTTATTCTAAAAATTTCTGACAGGGAGATTCCTGTTTTTTTGCGTTTACTTCATGAAGGCCGCCTCATTCAGCTACTAGCATTTTTGCCCTTCCAGCCGCTGCCAACAGTGTTCCCTGAGCTTGCACGCTGGCTTCATTATATCAATAAAGAGATTGACCTCCCCGGCTTTGGCATGGACGAAACTACGAGGCTAACGTTTTATCGTTCTATGATTACTGCTCGCAATCAGAAGATCAGCCCTGCAAGGCTGCGTTCTTATGTTATTAGCCTCAATGAAGTTTGTAGAGATTTTGTAGACTCCATAGAAGAAGTTGCTACGGGCCAAGTTTCTTTTGAAAAAATCTTGGAACGTAAAGAGGAAATTTTTCCTCGTTGACCCCTTTTAGCTATAACCTTAACCCCTTGACATTAGAGGGTTAGGGGGTTATATTCTTTATATTCTTCATAACCATAGAATTTATTACATGTCATTAAGGCCTATATTTTACGACACTGAAACTACCGGCGTACGCCCCGATAATGATCGCATTATTGAAATCGCAGCTTTCGATCCTGTTAAGAAGCGTTCATTCTGCAAGTTTGTCAATCCTGGCCGGGATATTCCTGCTGAAGCTACTGCCATTCACCATATTACCAATGAGATGGTTGCTGAAGCCGAAGACTTCGGTGTTGTAGGCCAACAGTTTATGGAATTCTGCGATGGTGAAGTTGTGTTAGTAGCTCACAATAATGACGCTTTCGACGTCCACTTTCTATATCATGAATACCAACGTTTTGATTATGAAATGCCTTCGCGCTGGAAATTTTTCGATACCCTCAAATGGGCAAGAAGGTACCGCTCTGACCTACCCCGTCATGCTCTGCAATATTTGAGGGAGATCTACGGCATCCCCGCTAACAATGCCCACCGCGCTCTAGACGATGTTTTAATGCTCTACAAAGTCTACAAAGCTATGACTGATGACCTGACTATTGAAATGGTCTGGGAACTTTATGAAAAATTCAGCGCCATCACCCATATGCCTTTTGGTAAGCATCAAGGAGTTAAACTTGAAGATCTGCCAGGAGAATACTTACGGTGGATCCAAGAAAAAGGTATTCTCGACAAACCCGAAAATAAAGATCTTCGCAAAGCTCTCTACAAAAAAGGCTTGCTAGAAAAAAGCCTATCACTTTTGGCGTAAATTTCACCTAATTAAGGCTGAAATGGTGGATGGAAGTCAGGGTTTTCAGCGATAAATTGACGTAACCCTTGATTGCGCAATTTACAGGCAGGGCAACGTCTGCACCCTTGAAGAGCTACGCCCTCGTAACAGGTAATAGTAGTCTCGAGCAAAAAATCCAATACTCCCAATTCATAGCCTAACATCATTGTTTCCTTTTTGGTCATTTTAACCAAGGGGGTACGAATCTCAAATATGGCATCGGAGAAGTCTATGCGCAGAATATCCTGCATTTTATCCATATAAGCACGAGAACAATCACGATAGCCTGAATTGGCGCCTTCCACCTCGATAACCCCAGTATAAATACAGCTAGCTCCTAGGTTATTAGCATGGATAGCACCCAACCTAACCATCAAGCCATTACGACCCACTACGAGGGTGTTAGGCTCCTGACCATCGACATGTGTTATCGGTTGATGGATATCGACTAACGAATTTGAAGTTATGGTCTGCAAACAGTTAATATCCAATACAACCTGATCAATCCCCCACTCCTGACAAATCTTGGTAGCAGCCTTTAATTCATTAGAATGACGCTGACCATAAGAGAAAGAAATACTCAGCAGCTCTTGAGGTAAAAAATCACGCCTAGCAACCGCCAAGCAAAGAGAAGAGTCCATCCCTCCAGAGTGGATAACAACAGCTTTTTTATTCATAAGTAACACCTTCAACAACGGTTCTAGGGAGTTTATTGCGTATTCTCCAATAGGCTTTCCCATAATTAAAGGTCAGCTGAGAACCTTGCGGAACATCTTTGGCGACTCTCAAAATGATATGAACAACATTATTATAGAGAGCATATAGAGGCTCAAGGTTGGGACTATCGCTATGATTTATAAAACGAGTTTCATTACCTTTATCCTTAGAATCAATCATATAGGAGCGCCATGACCAAAACTTAGCTGGATAGCTAAAGCAATAAGCATTAAGGTTAGGCCATAAAAAGCGCTGCCTGCGGCACACTTTCCCCGTATATTCCGATACATACTGATGTTTTTTAAGATTTTTTTCGGCAAAAACTCCATAACCTACCTGGTCATTAACCCATCGTATAGAAATGGGGGCGACATAACCTTCTTGAATTTCACGGCAATAAAATTTTCCATACCATTGGGCCTGCCTAGAAATATTGCCCCGTAGGATATATGAAGGGTATTGGCTAATAACATGCTGAAGATTTTCGGCATCATCAAATTGTAGGTGAGAAAAATATTCTACACCGGTATGTTCTCGGAATTGGGATGGAGAGAGCTCTTGATCACCGAAAATAATCCGCCGCTGATGCTTTGAACGCCCTTTCTTAGAAGACAAACGACCGTCGCTATTGGCCAAGCTAAAACCTTGGCGCCCAGGATCACCATAAATTTGGGGTCTCAGCATTGGCCTTGACAAATCCTCTTCTCCAGAACTTTTAATGTTTAGTATTCATCATCACTTCCCACATCAGACGGAAATTTTGGCATTTTTCCATCAAAGTGTCTTTATTGCCTTCTGCAATTTTATGCCCTTTTTCGAGATAAATAATTTTATCAGCATGCTCAATAGTTGTCAGGCGGTGGGCAATAAGAATCTGTGTTACACTGCCATGAAGATTCATGATAGCTTCTTTAATATAATTTTCACTAACAGCATCAAGCGCTGAAGTGGCCTCATCCATAACTAAAATGGGAGCGTTTTTTACCAAAGCACGAGCTATCGCCAAACGCTGCTGCTGGCCTCCCGAAAGATTTTTACCTGCCTCGTCTAGCATAGTGTCGTAAGTTTTAGGTAAAGTCTCAACAAATTCCGAAGCATGGGCCTTGTCGGCAGCGGATTTAATTTCTTCCCTACTAAAATCCCGCCCGAAAGAGATATTCTCTGCAATAGTATCATAAAATAGAAAAGGTTTTTGGGGGACAAAGGATAAAGTTTCCCTCAAAGACTTCTGGGTATATGACTGCAAAGGCTTGCCGTCAATCAATATCTCGCCATGCTGAACATCGTAAAGCCTTGGAAGCAAGAGGGCTATGGTCGACTTTCCAGCCCCTGTAGGGCCTACTAAAGCTACCGTTTCCCCTTTAGCAACAGTAAAGCTTACCCCTTTGAGGACCCATTCATCTTCATACTTAAACCATACGTCACGAAATTCTATGCTATGCTGAAAACCTGTCATCTCAATAGCACCATCGTGATCCTGGATGTCGGGTTTTTGAGAAAGCACCTCAAACATCCTTTCCGCAGCGGCAATACCTCTTTGGATATGGATATTTTCTTCAGCGAATTTCTTAATAGGCTCATACATCACATATAGAAGCCCGCAAAAGAAAAGTAACTCAGAGATATTAAGGCGTAAAACATACATTCCATATAAGACCACCGCTGCTAATACCAAGGAACCTATCATATGCAAAAGCGGACGGGAAGCATAAGTATAGCGAGCGTTCTTCTCTTCTAAGAAGGCCATATGATCGTTTTGTTTACAATATTTTTGGAGAGAGCAATCTTCCATAGCAAAGATCTTAACCGTCTGAATACCTGCGAGGAAATCTAGGATCACCGAAGCAAACCCTTCCTGGTTGCGCTGCATCTGCTTGGCAATTTTTTTAACTTTCTTAGCAATAAAGATTATGGGATACACTATCAGGGGGCTGCCAATCAAAAATACTAAGGAGAGCCTCCAAGAAGTAGCAAATAACAAGGCTAAGGTAGTTAAAATAACAAAAGGCGTTTGCAAGTAATTGGTGAAAAAACTGTTGATGGCAGAAGCAACGGTGCTAGCATCCCCCATAACCCTCGCAGACAAATTGCCGGCATGATACTTATGATAAAAACTCATAGGCATCGATTGAAGATGCTCAAAATAACGCTGACGCAAAGCTCTGCTAACTTTAATCCCCACGAGTTGCTGAGTATACTTGCTGATAAACTGGGTGACAGCTTTAAAAACTGCTACTAACACCACCATTAATGCCAAGCTTTTAAGGTTATTAAGAAGGTCCAGCTTTCTGTTAAGCCAGTGTAGCAATTTAGTGATGCGGTCATTGGTTTTTACGCTATTCATATATCTGACGGCTTCTTGCTTGGTAATGCTTCCGCTATCATTAATATCAATATCTTTCCAGCGCTCGTCGACGGTAGATTTATCGACGTATTCTTTAGGTTTAAGTTTCCCCTTTTCATTAATAGGAGCAAACAATTCAAAGAAATCAGGGCCTTTTTCAGTGATAACCCTAAGAGTAAAAATCTCTACCTGCGAAGCTACTGATAGCATGATCATAGAGGTTACAGTAACGATCAGAAGCGCAAAGATGCGCCGATTTTGGACAGCGATCCTAAAAAGTAATTTCATATTTAAATAAGTATTCCTTCTGAGAATTCACCCATACTGCGGAACTTTTGATAGCGTCGTTCCAAGAGCTCCTCTGGAGGCATCAGTTTAAGGCTTTCCCATTGGTTGAGAATGAATTTTTTGACATTTCCATAAGCGTCTTCAGGAGCGAGGTGAGCACCTCCCAAAGGTTCTTCGATGATACTATCGATAATCTTAAAAGTAAGCATATTTTCCGCATTAATTTTAAGGGCCTCGGCAGCTCTAGCACTTTCCGAAGAGTCCCTCCACAATATCGAAGCGCAGCCCTCGGGGGAAATTACTGAATAATAGGCGTGCTCCAGCATACCTATAGAGTCGCCTATTCCTATTCCGAGAGCACCTCCTGAGCATCCTTCACCGATAATTGTAACAATTACAGGTGTTTGGAGGCGGGAAAAGTCCCTTAAGTTTTGGGCAATAGCCCAGCCTTGCCCCCGCTCTTCAGCTTTAAGCCCTGGAAAGGCTCCAGGGGTATCGATAAAAGTCAATACCGGCAACCTGAATTTTTCAGCTAGCTTCGCCAAGCGCAAGGCTTTACGAAACCCTTCGGGGTTAGACATCCCAAAATTGCGCTTCACGCGGCTTTCAGTATCTTTACCCTTTTCTTGAGCTATAACAACAAATTTAATGCCACCGATTGTGGCTAACCCTCCGATGATAGCAGGATCATTTCTATAATTACGATCACCACAAAGTTCTTCGAAGTCGGTACAAATATTTTCTAGGTAATTAGAAGATTTAGGACGTTGAGGATGACGGCAAATAATAACTCTTTCCCAAGCCGTCAATTTAGAATAAACTTTTCTTTTCAACTCTACTAGCTTCTTTTGGAGTTTGGCAATTTCTCGTGCATTAAAAAATTGTTCTTCACCATCTACAGGTCGATTTTGGAGCTTATCAATCATCTCCTCGTACTCTGCAACTTTTTTCTCCTGAGGCAACACGTTAGCCATTGATTAACCCTCGCGTACTGTGTTTAGCTCTTTACTGGGCAGCTTAGCATCACGGTAATTTTCAACTAAATAAACAAAAGTAGGCTTGGTGATAATAATAGCAAAAAGCTCTTCGACATCTTCTGTCAACATTCTGATACATCCATCACTGGCATATTGACCTAATGTAGAACGATCTTCGCGGTATTTCTGCTCCTTTTCATCCCATTGCCATGGCATGCCGTGGATACCATAGCCTTTAGCAGGCTCGGTATTACCGCCTAATTCTTCACTCAAAGGCATCCACCTTGTTCCGAAAGTGGTAATCATTTCTATTCTGTCTCCATTATAGATACCTTTCATGCCGGGACGATAAACGGCAACATTATCGCCTAAAGAATACTTTCCTAAAGGCGTCAAATATCCTGAAGCTTTATGCTCATCAGGGCGTCCTAAGCCTACATCATAAGTCTTTAAGAGATAAGTATATCCTTCATCATGATCATAATAATAAAAGAGGAGCTTCGATCGTGATACATCTATCACTAGATGAAAATCGAAATCTTTATCGGGATTAAAAATATTAAACTTGTCGCCATTAGCAATTTGCTGAGTATTGTAATCGGGCTTACGGTTGAGACTACGTGCAATAAAATGGCGCGAGGTATTGTAATGGGAAGCATAGTCGACGATCCAGGCAGGCCTTCCTTGTTTCCAGTCTACGCGACTCGTATAAGTAATGGTTTTTACTATTGGAAGTTTAGGCTCGCCAAGGTTAAAAAGCTCTTCTATACGGTCGACTTCAGGAAAAGCAGGCTCTACTTCTGAGGCTCCTGTTGTATCATCATTTTCAACAATCACGGCTACTTGTTCAATGGTATGCCCTGCAGCTTTATCTTCTGCTTTTTTATTAAAGGTTTTCTTAACCACTCCTACAACCATTATCGTTACCAATAATGATAATGCTATAGTTAGCATAGCTTTGCCCATCGACATCATGCAACTCCTAATAAATTTAGATAATACTTTGCCTTAAAAGCTATAAATATTAAGCACCTATAATATAGTAATAAGTTAATTTTGCCAAGGAACTTAAGTCTCACGATTGTCCCGGTGATGGCCACCCACGATTCCAACTTTCCAACCATACCTAGAACTATCTTTAGGTAGCTCAAAAGCTACTAAAAAATTGGCTCCCCAGTAATCGGTATTACCGGACAATGTAATAAGATGTAATTGCACTTTAGGATCGACAGAGCTATGGAGAGATAAGCTCTCTTTATGCCCTTTAAACTCCAGAGGCTTTACCTCTCCGCGATAGTGTTCTAAAGCTCCAGCCTTTACCCAATGGTCCTCGCCAATAAGGCAACTATCAGCCTTGATAAAAAAGACATAAGCCATATCTGCTTTAGCATCAACACTGTTGAGAATTTCGACTTCCTGCCACCAGAAGTCTTCTCCTAAACAGTGGCTAATCTCGACCCAACTGCCGCTATAAGCATGAAAGCCCTCCCCGCCTTTATCATTTATCCCTCTAACCGGCAAGCAGCAACGCAGCCTCACACTCCAATCATCGGAGAGCTCTTCGAAGTTAAAAAAGTTGTCTGGTCTATTATCTACTCCAAAATTACTAGCATTATCCAAAGGGAAATAGTGAGGGCCACAGCTAACAACCGCTACATCATCATAACTAAAGCTACCTACCCCGGAATTCCCTCCGCTACAACTCACCACAGCAGTATAATCTTTGCCGCGCTGTCCATATAAAGCAAGCTGAGGATCACATATAGCTTTTCTTAGTGGTATATTGACAGGCTGTACTTTTACCCCTGCTAATTTACTAATCCAGTCAGCAAGATCCAATCCCCATGAACAATGTTTATTCCAAGAGCTATCTTCTCTAATATGCGCCAGAAGCTTTTCAGCTACAAACTCCATATTACCATCACCATTAGCAAGAGCAACCCCGTGAAACAAAGCGTAATTCATGCTATAGCTCGCATACAGCTCGCCACACCCTTCACATGCTAATACACCATTGAGAGGTCGGTAATGATGATCTAAAATCTGAAGCTGCCAATGGGCTATCCTATGAGCAGCCTCCAAAAATTTTTCATCACCTGCCAACATCCCCCAAGCTGTCCAGATCACTCCTAGCTCAGCATGCAACCATCCCTGAGGTATGCTCCCCCAAGAGTAATAATCTCCATATTCCAAAGGAGCTGCCCCCTCCTCCCATTGTTGAGGTCGAGGCATATCGGTTTTTTCTTCTAGAAGGCAACGATTTAAAGCTGTAAAAGCCGTAGAAAGCTGAAAGGTCTCCCATAAAGGGCAGGAGCTGAACTGTTCTAGTAATACGGCAGCGGCTTCGCGCAACTTTGTTGTTCCCCACAATATTATGGTTAACAAAAGTCGCTGCTTATTAAGGTATTGCAAGGGTTGCAAAGCCGAAAGATGTAAATCCTCAGAAGCTAGCTTTTTGACAAAGCTCTCATCCCACCTATGACTTTCGAGGTATGTATCAACCACTCTTTCAAGCAAAGCTGTAGTGTCGTCGGAAAAGCGGGAGTTTTGGTAGTAAGACTGCAAATTACTATTCATAAGAGATACTCCCAAAGGACTTTAACATGGGGGGTGGTTTAATAAAAAAACCCGAGCTTTCATAACCATAAAAACTCGGGCTCACAAAAAAGATCTCCCCTATCAGTTACAAGCAAGAGACTCTTTACAAGAACTATGGTAAAGCTCGTCGCTATCGTCCTCGATAAGCTGACGCATCTTTTTACCAGGAGTAAATTTCACCGCCTGGCGTTCAGGAATCTCTATAGGCACAGCCGCATTCTTAGGGTTGCGACCAATTTTTCTTTTACGCAAAACAACTTCAAAAACACCAAAATCGCGAAACTCTAAGCGGTCGCCTTCTGACAAGCTTTCTGTCATTTTATCGAGAAAAGATTGAATAACTTTGCGGACATCTGCGGGATTGATGTTGTTCTCGTTAGAAATTGCGTTGATCAATTTCTTTTTGGTCACCGTGCCCATATTTGACAACTCCTTATTTTAATAAAGTATAAAATTTAAAGATTTTGATCATAAATCATTTAATATTTGCATTCTGCTATTCTAAATATTTTCCTTCAAGAGGTTTTTAACTTACTTCCCCCAGGAGACTTTTAAAATAGCTTTTTTCTTCTTACCTGCGCCAAGTAACAAATAAAGGTTATCAACTAAATCAGTATCTTGGACTTCTAAATTCTCATCAGTGACATACTTATTGTTAAGATAGGCTCCGCGGCTTTTTATCAAGCGTCTACCTTCGCTTTTACTGCTGACGAGACCAGAATCTACAAGCAAATCGAGGTACTTTTTATTGTTAAGATCTTCAAGGGAAATGATAACAGTAGGAAGCTGCTGGGTTAAAATTTCCAAAACGCTTGCATCGAGTTCTGTTTTAGCTCCAGGAGCTGCGCTAGCGGTAATTTTTAATGCCAATTCCAAACCTTTTTCACCATGAACGATGCGAGTAACTTCTTCAGCCAACTTTTTTTGTGCTGTATTTGGCTGGTAATCGGGGGTTTCCATCATTTTTTGATAATGGCGAATTTCTTCCATGTCCATAAAGGTTAACAAGGACATCAACTTGATCACATCAGCATCAGGCATACGGTAGAGGTATTGATAAAAATCGTAAGGAGAAATTTTCTCTGGCGACAGCCAAATCGTTCCCGACTCACTTTTACCAAATTTTTTGCCATCACTTCTAGTAATCAAAGGGAAAGTCATTCCCTCTACCGTCTTTGAACGCATCTTTCTTACCAGATCTTTACCAGCTACAATATTTCCCCACTGGTCGCTACCTCCTATCTGAAGAGTAACACCATATTGATCATAAAGATGGAGAAAATCATAACCTTGTAAAAGCTGGTAGCTAAATTCAGTGAAACTCATACCTTCTTCTGAATTAAGCCTACTGCGAACGCTTTCCTTAGAAAGCATAACCCCCAGCCGAAAATTTTTCCCGACATCTCTTAAGAAGTCAACAACGGAATAACATTCCAACCAGTCTAAATTGTTAACAATCGTAGGAGCCGGAAAGCTAATATCTCTACCCAATATTGTTTCTAAGTTGCTTTTGATACCTTGAAGGTTTTTCTCGATGGCAGCTTTGTCTAAAAGCGTACGTTCGGCACTCTTCCCCGAGGGATCACCTATCATTCCAGTAGCACCTCCTACTAAAGCTATAGGAGTATGACCATAACGTTGAAACCAGGCTAATCCCATGATAGCCACTAAATTACCTAGGTGCAAACTATCGGCGCTAGGATCGAAGCCACTATAAACTTTTACTGGCTTTGTCAACATCTGGCGGACTTCATCACCGGTAACATCGTCGATAAACCCTCGTTCCTTCAAAACATCAAACAGATTATCCATCACCAAAATACCTCTTCAAAAGGTTAATACAGAGTGTTTTAGAAAAAACATCCCAAATCCGGGATAAAAAATAAAGGAAAAAATCATTGCAGCCTTTAAAGCATCTTATTATAAGATTTACCTTATACCGAGAAGTTAAAATGTAAAGCGATACGATGAAAAGCAAAAAATACACTATGGCCCCAGAAAGTGATAAGATTCGTAGAGCTAGGGAAAAGCTTCAACAAAAACTGCTCGAAGATGATAAATTAATCACTCCTGAAGCTTTAACAGCTGCTATTGAAAAGATCCGCCGCCGGATTGAACGCCATTCTGGAGAACGTCTATCTCTTAAAGATAAGAGCATCACTCTTTTCGATGAAAATGTCCATACAGCTAAGATACGCAGCCCTTTTATCAAAAAGCTCGAAGACCGCATTGCAGCAGACTTTGCTAATTCCTCGGAAGTCTCTCTTCCTGGCCTCAAGGGCAGGATAGCAGCGAAAAAACCTTCATAGCCCCCAACCATACCAAACTATAATCCACGATGATTATAATAAGGGCTCTCTCTAGATTATGATCTATGAACAAGCTGAAGATTAGGTTGCAATCGATAGGTTTGATCCGTTAATGTTCTGCTACACTAAAAATCTTTAAACTATGAGGTACTATAATGCCTAAACCACGCAGCGCTGTTAAGCCTGAAGACACCTGGGATGTCGAAATTTTATACCCTACTTTTGAAGCTTGGAAAGAAGATTACCAACGTTTACAAGGCCAAGAGCAAGCTCCCCATTGGCCGGAGCTCTCCCAATATCAAGGAAGATTAGCGGAAAGCTTAGAAATTTTTGAGCAAGTTCTTAAAGGCTCTTTAGATTTGATGCGCCAGATTGAGAAACTCTTTATTTATGCCCATCTCAAATACGATGAAGATCTCGCCGAAGATGCTTATAAAGTTGCTTACAGCCAAGCTCTCTCATTGTTGTATCAATACCAAGAAGAATTTTCTTGGGTAGAGCCAGAAATTTTATCTCTACCTCAAGATGTTCTCGACAACTATCTCGCTTCTGAAAAGTTGAAAGATTATCGCTTTCATTTAGAAAAAATCTTACACCTCCGTCCTCACACCCTACCTAAAGAACAAGAGTATTTACTGGCACTTTCGGGCAATGCTTTGGAGGCTCCACAGAAAGCTTTTAGTGCTATCAATAACGCCGATTTCAAATTCGGTCAGATCAAAGATTCCGAGGGTCAATATCACGATCTTTCACATGCCAGCTACAACATTTTCATCCGCTCATCCGACCGCACTCTAAGGGAAAACGCTTTCAAAACTTTACATAACAAGTTTGGAGATTACGAGAACACGTTAAGTGAAATCCTTCAAGGGCAGATTAGCTCCCATCAATTCCAAGCTCGTGCTCGCAATTATTCTAGTTGCTTGGAGGCATCCCTGTATCCTAAAAATATTGATACCTCCGTCTATCATTCTTTAATAAAAGCCGTTAGAAGCAAGTTGCCTGCTCTTCACCGCTACACTCGCCTCCGTAAAAAACTATTGGGAGTTTCAGGCTTACACCTTTACGATATGTATGTCCCCGTTATTCCAGGCGTGGAGATGTCGATGAGCTATGACCAAGCTGCTGCAACAGTATTAGAATCGGTAGCACCATTGGGGTCGCAATACCAGGAAGATATGCGTAAAGGTTTCTATGATCATCGCTGGGTCGACCGCTATGAAAATGATAATAAACGCTCAGGAGCCTACTCCAGCGGTTGTTATGATAGCCACCCCTATATTTTAATGAACTACCAAGGGGTGCTTAATGACGTCTTCACCTTAGCTCACGAAGCAGGCCATAGTATGCACAGCTTGCTAAGCCGTCGTCATCAACCTTACCACTATGCTGACTACCCGATCTTCGTCGCCGAAGTGGCATCGACCTTCAACGAAGAACTTTTAAGTCGCTATCTGTTAGCGAAAGTCTCTAATGATGATGAAAAAAAATACCTTATCAACCAGAGGATCGAAGATATCAGAGCTACTTTATTCCGTCAGACGATGTTTGCAGAGTTTGAGCTGCTAATCCACCAACTCGTTGAACAGAAGATACCCCTCACCCCTTCTTTGCTAAAGGAAAAATATCGCCTTCTCAATCAAGAATATTTTGGCCCCGATGTTATCATCGATGAGGAGATTGATATAGAGTGGGCTCGCATTCCTCATTTCTATTATAATTTCTATGTATATCAATACGCTACCGGCATCAGTGCAGCCCTTACTTTAGCGAATAAAGTTATCGCTGGAGGAGAACAAGAGCGCCAAGATTATCTGAATTTCCTCAAGGGCGGTTGCAGCCAATATCCCCTAGAACTCCTAAAAGCTGCTGGAGCCGATATGACCACCCCCACCCCCGTCACGTCGGCTTTAGAGCGCTTCGAAAGCTTGTTAGCTCAACTAGAAAAATAGAAACTATACTACCTCAAAAGGCTTCTGCAATAGAAGCCTTTTGAATGAAACCTTCCTTGATTAAATTAATTTAGTTTTTATCAGATATCAAAAAGGATTATAAACATCGATGAAATCGGCAGAAAGTCCCAAATGTTCAGTAAGGTGGTTAGCCAAAGCCCGAGGGCCAACTTTTTCAGTATTGGAATGCCCCAAAGCAATGAAGTTAATGCCTTCCTCTTTAGCAGCATGCCAGGCACCTTCATCGAAGTTGCCTGTAATAAAACAATCGACACCATTCTGAGCAGCTTCGAAAATCTGAGAGTAAGCCCCTCCTGATACCAAAGCTGCTGAGCTAACTTCTTTTTTACCGCCCCAAGATACAACAGCCTGGTGATCATAATAGCCTTCTAGGGTAGTGACAAAAGCTTCCCGCGACAAGGGCTCGAAAGTCCCTTTAACCCCTATATAACTACCGTTATAATTACCAAAAGGCGCTAAATGCTGCCACCCTAAATCTTGGGCTGCTTTCCAGTTATTCCCCAATCCCTGATGAGCATCCAACGGCAGGTGGTAACCAAAAAGGCTAAGGTTGTTTTCTAAAAGCATTTTAATTTTCTGCTTTTTAGATCCTACTAGTGGTAGTTTATCGCGCTTCCAAAAAATACCGTGATGGACAATCAAAGCATCGGCACCTTTATTGACGGCTTGCTCAATAGTCTCCAGATTTGCCGAAACGGCAGTAGCTACCGATCTTATTTCAGGAAAGCCTTCCACTTGCAAGCCATTAGGGCAATAGTCTTCAAAATTTGATGTTTGTAAAAGCTCTTCAAGATAAATAGATAGGTGAGGTAGAGTAATCATGTGCAACCTATAAATAGTTTTGGAGTGAAGATACCATGAATAATTTAAGGGTTCAAGATATCAAAAAAGCTGTAGGTCACTATGCTGCCGAAATGGTTGAAAATAATACTATTGTCGGCCTAGGGACAGGATCGACTGTAGAATACTTCTTGCAGCGCCTAGCAGAGCGCTGCCAACAAGGCTTAAAAATTCAAGGAGTCCCCACATCCTTGCAGACCGCTAAGCTAGCTAGTGCTCTAGAGATTCCCCTAGCAAATCTAGAAGAAATAACTGCTGTCGACATCACTATCGACGGCGCCGATGAAGTAGACTCCCGCAAAAATTTGATAAAAGGCGGTGGAGGAGCTCTATTACGAGAGAAGATCGTCGCTGCTGCTAGCAACAGTATGATAGTAATCATCGATAATGCTAAGATTGTTGAACAGTTAGGTGCTTTTGGCATACCCCTAGAAATAACCCCTTTTGCCTGGACAATAACCCTCGAGCACATCAAACAATTAGGCTTTGATTGTACCTTGCGAAAATCTTTCAATGGCGATTATGTTTATTCCGACAACAACAACCTTTTAGCCTATATCAACAGCCCCCTTGTCATCGAAGCTCCTGAAAAACTCCACCAGCAGTTGATAAATATTCCAGGAGTTGTCGAGACCGGCATTTTTTGCAAGCTAGCTTCAAAGATTATCGTCGGCGACAGCTCATGCAAGGTAAAAGTTATCGACTAAAAAAGCAATTAAAGTAACATCTGTTACGAAGCCCTCAGGAGACGCCATGACAGCCGAGCTTATCAAACTGTCTTTAAAAAAAGTCATTCAAACCCAAGCGTATAGTATCCTCGTTCTAGCAACGGCCCAAAAAAGCTTTGCCATCTACACCGAACCTGCGATTGGGCAGGCAATCCACAATTCTCTAGGAGGCTCTTCCCAGCTACGCCCCTCTACCCACAATCTTTTACATATGACCGTGCAAGGTTTCAATGCTTCAGTCAAGCAGGTAATAATCAACAATGTTCAAGAAACTCTCTATTTCTCTCGCCTCTTCCTTGAACAGCCTTTGGAAAACAATAAAACTCATATTATAGAAATCGATGCACGCCCTAGCGACAGCATAACTTTAGCTTTGGCAGCTCAAGCCCCTATATTTTGCACTAAACATGTTTTAGATCATGCGCTGCCTTTCTATCCATGATTGCTAGTTGCTATTATCAAGCATTATAGCATTGGGTTACCAAGTGTTGAATCCCGATTGGTATAGAGAACTTCTCGTCGACAGAAAGACGTTCCAAAATTCCTTCCACCCTCTCGGGAACGTCATGGAACCTATCACTGAAAATTGTAATAAATTCACATAAAATCGTATTAAGCTCTTGCAAGCGCTTTTGCTGGTCAACATATTCATTTAAAGCTTCTACATACTCTATTTGTCCTTGGCGATATGTGATAAAATCTTGCTTAATCTCATCATAATGCCCCTGAATATTTATAAACATCTGATCAATACGGTCAAACAAATCTAAAATTAAGGCCGTTTGAGAAACCATCTGTTCTCGTTTTTCTTTCCAAGCAGACTGTCCAATAGTAACTTTAAGCTCCAGCTGCAAAGCTTTAAAAGTCAAAATTTGCTGTTTAAAATCATGATTAAATTGGATTAAATCCCCCACATTTTTTTCTAGAAACTTGTTATCCTCTTGTAAACCTAGGCGGTATTTTTTTAATTCTTCGATTTTTTCTCCATAGCGATCTTTATAATCTTGCAACTCTTTAGATGTTTCTTGGAGTTTTTGTTGAATTTCTTCTTGAGAGCTCAATAGATCGCGATGCTTTTGCTGTTTTTCTTCTAAATTCGTGCTAGCTTGACTAAGCTCTTGGTTGAGCTGAGCTTGGCAATTCTGAGCCTCTGTTAAACGGTAAATAAAACTCTGCCGTTCGCTTTTTAAGTTTTGACGTTGATCGTAAATTATTTTCTGTGCGCATCGATAACGATAATGAACAAACAACCCACTTAAACAGCTCAGCAATGGAGCTGTGCTAGCCAAAGTAAAAAAATAGTTGCCCGAAAAAAAAGCAGCCCCCGCTGCAGCGGAGGCAATTACAGCCCCGCTAGGCTCTGTCCTTAAAGTTTCACCCACATGATAATACTCGCTATAATAACGCCTGCTTTAAACATCAAAGCTGTTTTATCATAACGTGTTGCTATA
>JBNJDP010000018.1:0-29365 GCA_051744985.1 Chlamydiota bacterium
ATACGAGTAGGTGAAATACTTGAAAAACAGAAGTTGCTATATCACGACCTTGGAATTGAGCCGCCAACCTCGTTATGAGTTGGCGGGAATTCAGGTTATTAGGATTTCTATTTTTATTTCCTTTGCTTTCGATATCCTTTAGCGTCCTTTACTTGCCTAGCTTATTCCCCTTTTGGTTAATATTTTTCGGGGTATCATTAGATCTATTGCGTTGTTATTTCCGTCATATCGGCCAATTTTGTGACCCTTTATATGCTTTAAACCTCGTCGAGAAGTCGATAAAAAATCTCGACCTCACAGAGGTTGCCCATAAAAGTGATATTCATGACAAAGTCACTCAATTATCATTAATAGGGCAAGAGGCTATCGATGAAGGTAATGGAAGCCTAGCTTTAAAAGCAGTTAAAGCTATCGAAAGCACCAGCCATAGCTGTTTATTTAGCGAGCATTCCCAAGAAATTTATCTTGAAGAGGTGATGTATTTTGCATCTTCTCTAAACGATATAGCCCTGAGGTCCCTAGCAAAAGGGCATCTCAACATAGCTCAGGAAACTTGTGATGCTATGGCAAATATTACCAAGCAGTACATCGACTTTTCTGTAGCTTATAATGCTTTAGAAGATGATGCCACCTATGATTTCAGTGCGAACTTAACGGAAATTGCTATTAAGTCAATTTATCAAGGCCATTATCATTTTGCCAATCAGATCGTCAAACTTCATATCGAAAGCTTTACCCGGACAATATTAGAGTCATGTTTAAATGAAGAAAAAGATCATGCAGAATTAGCACTCTGGACGGGCTGCCTCCAAAAGATTTATCGTAATCTAAAGCTTATCAATGAACATGCTGCCGCTTATAATGTCCCTGCTGTCTGTGAATCTATAGCTAACATCCTATCCTTCACAACCCTATATCTTATCAGTTCTTATGGCTTCTCAGCTACGGCATTGATGCCGCTGGTATTTTTCAACAAATGTGTCAATGACTGTTTAAAATCTAATATGAGCCCCTATTACGCTGTTGTTCCACTACAAGTATTATCGGAAGAACTTGCCGACCACCTTGCTGAAGAAGGAGAAAATATCCTTCACATTTATCAAGCTTTGATTGAACTATTATTAGAGATTGGCAAACAAACCTTAGCTCTAAGCTGGAGTAAGACCAACTTTGTCACCCAAGCCGAGATTGAAAGTATTACCGACACTTTTTCCAAGATTATAGCGATGCTAGAGAAAAGAGATCCTGACAATGATAAAACAGCAGCTAAGATTTTGGCTACAACCCAAAGGGCTTACCAAGAAATCATAACGAGCGCTGAACAGTAAAGATAAGCTTTTTACCGCTCACGGGATGCTCGAGTTCTAGCCGATAGTGTTGCAGGGCAATACCAGATTTTCCGGCACCGAGGGTGCTCCCATATTTGCTATCGCCTACTATTGGAATACCTCTGTGGGATAGCTGAGCTCTAATCTGATGATAACGCCCTGTTAGCAGCTGAACCTCTAGCAAAGTCGTCGACCTACGTTGTTCGATTACCCTATAATGCAAGCGTGCTAGCTTAGCCTTAGGAGATTTTTCCACCACCAGCGCCCTCCGATCAGCATGAAGCAAATAATTTTCCACGGTTTCTTCCTCTTGTGGCGGGTAACCTTCGACTAGAGCACGATATATTTTCCCAAAAGCCTTATTCCTAACGGCTTCATTAAGTCTAGTTAAAGCTTTGCTTGTCCTAGCAAAGACTACTATACCTCTTACCGGCGTATCCAAACGATGGACGGCATGCAAAAAAACTTTTCCAGGCTTATGGTATTTATGCTTTAGCCATTCCTTTGCCTTATCTTCGAGGTTAGGTTTATTAGTCCCGCTGGGCTGGGTCATCAACCCTCCAGGCTTTTCTATGACCAGCAAATGATTATCGAGGTAAAGAACTTCCCAGTCCATCAAGCGTGTCTCTGCCGTAGAGCTTCATACATCAATAACGTCGTTGCCATCGCAACATTCAGGGAATCCGCTGCTCCTCTCATAGGAATTCGCACCTGGAGGTCAGCATTATTCATCCAAAAGTCCGTCAACCCCAGATTTTCACTACCTACCATGATAGCTACAGGTCCTAGCATGTCAGCCTTCGTATATTCACCATCAGCGTCAGGAGTAGCTGCTAAGACTTTAATACCTTGATCTTGCACCCAGCGCAAAACTTCTGTCCCTGAAGCCTCAACCACGGGAACGGTAAAAAGGGTTCCTATGCTAGCTCTCACAACATTGGGGTTATAAATATCCGTACAACCATCGCAAACTATTAACCCATCGGCTCCTACCGCATCTGAAGAACGAAGTATTGTCCCTAAATTGCCTGGTTTTTCGACGGCTTCAGCGATAATGAACAAAGGATTATTACCTTTCCAAGACAAATCAGAAAGCTTCTTTGTCCTTTGTGGAGCTATTGCCAGCACTCCATCAGGGGTAGCGCGATAGGAAATCTTACGGAAGACTTTCTCATCACACTCAATAACTTGGCAGTCACCACTAACCTCAGCGATTAGATTTTCAGTAAACCTATCACCCCACAAGTTCTTGCAGATAAATAGTGTTTCAACTGGTTGACCACCATCATAAGATCGCTGAAGTTCACGATAACCTTCGATAAGGAATTTAGCCGTCTTCTTACGTTCTCGGCGTTCCCGTAAGCGTATACATTGCTTAATTTTAGGGTTGTTGATGCTGCTGATAATCATCATGCCTCCCAGTGAGCAAAACTACCACTAGGAACATCAAAAGTTCTACCTTCACCATCCAAAGTCATCTCGCCCACATCAACTTTACCTGTAGGCAAAGCCTGCTCCAATAAGTTACCCAAGACACTAGGGCTATACCCAGAAGTATGGCATGATAATAGTAAAAATAGTGGATCCTGACTTAGCAGGTTGCAACAGTCGTTTAATAAAGATCCAATCTCATATTCAATTTTAAACATCTCCCCTTTAGCTCCACGACCAAAGCTGGGAGGATCTAAAATGATACCATCATAACAATTTCCACGGCGCAGTTCGCGCTTAAGAAATTTTCTAACATCATCGACAATCCAACGAATGGGAGCATCCGCTAAATTATTCAAAGCTGCATTTTCGCGAGCCCAAGATACCATACCTTTCGAAGCATCGAGATGAGTAACATGGGCACCTTCCATAGCTGCGGCTAAAGTTGACCCGCCCGAGTAAGCAAATAAATTTAATATTTTCAGCTTTCTAGAAGATTTCTTGACGGTATCACCTATCCATCTCCACAATTTACGTTGCTCAGGAAATACTCCCAGGTGGCCAAAATCTGTAGGAGATATTTTGAATATTATCTTATCTATCTTCACCTGCCATTCATGGGGGAGTTCTTTTTTCTGCCAGAAATTTTTCCCCTCACGAGAAAAAATAGCCTGCGCATTTTCCCATAGCTGATTATCTAGATTTTTTTTCCAAATGGCTTGAGAACAAGGTCTAATTATGTGATGCCCGCCGAAGTCTTCTATCTTCTGCCTATCACCGCTATCTATAAGAGCGTAATTACGTAAAGCTTGCAATCGTCTATCTCTTTGGTTGTTAATCGATTATATATGATACCTAAGAGCTTACATACTGACAAGGATGATTATTCCTCACGATTAGGCAGACATTACGGGTTTACGTTTTTCATAAATTCGTGGGTATCATTCCAAGAAAAGCTTGCAAGCAATTAAACTTATCTCGTATATCCGTCATTAATTATTAAAAGTATTGCCAATTTGCCGGACTTCTAATACCATGCTAGCAAGAGGGGCAATACAATTTAATTTGATAAGCATAAATTTTAAGGAGCACAAAAATATGGCGCTAACGGAAGCAGAAATCGAAAAATTCAAGCATAAGCTCAAAGAAGTAAGGGCTAACATGCTAGATATCTTGCGAGGCTCTACCGAAAATGTTAAGAGTGTCGATGAATCAGCAGGATATTCACAGCATCAAGCTGATGAAGGCTCCGATGACTATGAAAAAACTATTACTGTCGAACTGACCAGCAAAGAATCAGACATTTTACGACAAATCGAGCATGCCCTGCAAAGAATTGAAGACGGCACCTACGGCATTTGTGAAATTACCGGGAAGCCTATTCCCACGGCTCGTTTAGAGGCTATCCCTTATGCTACGATGTCTGTCCAAGCTCAAGAAATGCTGGAGAAAGGGCTGCTGTGAAGAAGGGGTATAAGCTAACACTTTTAGCTGCTTTAATTTTAAGCATAGACCTTATCAGTAAATATTTAGTCCAAAAGCATTTACCTTTAATCCAACATGCCTCCCCTTTCTATCCTTATGGAGGCATTGGTGTTTTCAAAAACTTTTGGGGAATACAGTTTGCTATCGACCATTCTATTAATAGAGGGGCTGCATGGGGATTATTTTCCGAGTTCCAGGTCCCTTTGCTAATATTGAGAATAGCTATTGTCGTTGGCATCTTCTGGTATATTTTCTTATATCGAAAACGTAGCATCTATTATGCTCCCTTCACCTTAATTCTTGTCGGTGCCGTGGGAAATATAATAGATTTTTTTTTCTACGGGCATGTTATTGATATTTTCAATTTTATCTTTTGGAGCTATGATTATCCTATATTCAATATCGCTGACTCATCGATATGTTTAGGAACTTTATGGTTAGCAATTAAATTTTGGGAGGATAAATGAATCTTGCAGAACATATACTGGAAATATTTAGTGCTCGACGTCAAACCCTTGCATTGGGAGAATCTTGCACAGGAGGGGCAATAGCAGCTTCTCTAACCCAAATTCCGGGAGCTTCGCAGTACCTGCTAGGAGGAGTCGTAGCTTATTCCAATAAAGTCAAAAACACCATCCTTAACGTTGAAGACAAGATCTTACAAAAATACGGTGCTGTGAGCCAACAAACTGCTGAAGCCATGGCTCAAGGCCTTCTAAAAACCTTCAACAGCGATTACGCCCTAACGGTTACCGGCATCGCAGGCCCGGGAGGAGGAACTCCCGAAAAGCCAGTAGGAACCATCTGGCTGACAATAGCTCATCATTCGGGGTGGCAAGAATCTTATCTTCTGCAAGAGCGCGGAGAACGTCAAGAAATCATAATTTCTACGGTACATCAAGCTTTGCTGCTGCTAGCAGATAAATTAAACAGCGATTAATTAGGGCTTTTTTTCCGCTTACTCCAGTAAATAAAACCGTAATCGGTGGTAATCTGCGTGCCTCGTGGGATATCTTTGATGGCTCTAAAAATAATATGAAATAAACCATCATCACAATAAACCGCCGTAGCCTCGCTATTGGGGTAATCGCTATGGTTAATATAGCGAGTTTGATTACCTTGCTGTTGAGAATCGATAGTATATTTAAGCCAATGAACATAAGCGGTAGGATAAGCAAAACAGTAAGCATTGATGTTGCTGAAAAAAAAATGTTTCCTTTTAATGAACCCCGTATATTCTCCTATATATTCCCAGGCCGCTAAATCCTTTTCAGCATAAGCTCCAAAGCCGAGAACGTCATCGATCCACCTAATAGAAATATCTTGAACAAATCCCGACTGGATATGATGATAAAAAAGTTTTCCCAGCCATTCCATCTCTTGGTCTATTAGGCCTTCTCGATAAACTCGCCGGCATTGATGTTGAACTATTCGCCGAGCTATTGGAGAAGCAAACTCCAATTTAGCAAGATAATCAACACCCATGAGGCGCTTAAACTCCTCGTGACATAAATCTCTTGGCATACTTTGGCGAGGGCCTTGAACTTTTATTGTAGCTCTCACAATTTCCACTTAACCTAATAGTCTTAAAAAGTTATACACTTACTTATTATTTTACAGAAAAGGTATAAATCATCTTCAACCGAGACACAAGAGTATTCTCTTGAGGAGAAATTATGGCTAAGAGTAAGTCTTCCAAGCAACATTTGAACACAGTAGGAAAAAAACAGACTCCCAAAGGGATAGGGGCAAAAAAGACTAAACTAAAATCTAAAGCCCCTAGAGCGTCTAAAAAAACTGACCCCGCAACACCCAAATATACTATCTACCATATTCTTTCGGCTTATATCTTCGGGACGGCTACGGGAATGATCTTAGGAATATTATTCTTTTGAAAAAGAAGACCCGTACATATACTATGCTTTCATGGTATCAAAAAGCATGAGGAGGTAGCCATGAAACGCTGGGCAACTTTACTTTTTTCCTTACTTTTCCCCTGCTTAATTTTTGCCGCTGCCATCCCGGAGTGGTATCCTAAAAGTTATAATCTTGACTATGCCAGCAAAATAGCTGAAGAGCTTTTAGCTACCCAAGAAGGCGAAGACCCTCAGCTCAGCGAGGTTCAGCGCATAAATTTTAGCGACGCTGACCACACTTTACTTCAGACGACTACTCCTCTTTTTTTAAAACACAAAAAAACCGGCACGCTTCTGACCTATCCCGATAGTGAAGAACTAATCCGCATTCCTAACAACGCCGACGCCGAAGACATCAAACAACTATACCCCTATGTTAACTTGGAAGATTATGTTGTCGATTACCATGAGATGGGCTCCATCGTTGCTATCGATATCACTCCTCCTGTCCAACCAATGTTAGTAAGACTAAAAAGTGCCGCCAAGAAGCCTAACAGTAAAGAATACATCATAACCGCCCGCAGTGAAAATACTGTACCTCCCGCCCTTAAAGATTATTTTAGCAGAAAAGGACTGTTAATCGATGCTGTTTTCCCTGTCAACAATGAGGCCTTAGCCCAAGAGCTGAAGTATAGTTCTTTAAACCTTTCCATTGCTCAAAAAAAAGCGCTTATAATGGCCGTCATTATCCATGCCTGCCCACAAATCAAAGAAGTAAGCTTTTATGATGATGGTGATGACAATCTACGGCGAGCCATGCATCTCCTACCCCTCATCTTTCCTTCTATCCATTATCGTTTTTTTGATGTTATCCACACCAGCCAAGGTCTTTTCAAAATAACCCTGGTCGCAGAAAGTGATGATCACGGCGCTTTAGTAACTTCTACAGGAGAGCCTTTCACCTCCGAGGATATTGAAAATTACCGCAGCACAGACCATCCTTTGCCTACCATGATAACACCTAAAAATATGGGAGAATGATGTTAAAAAAGATACGTCTCTTAACGATTACTTTGCTCTATTGTATTATATCAATTTCTTATGCTGAGATAGATCCTGCTTATATTTCTTGGCTTGAAGAGCAATCTATGCTTAATAATGCCGCTAAGCTAACCGAAGAAAACCTTCGTGGCGACATTCAAAACCGTACTCCCCATCCTTTCGCCACCCCCCAACCCGAAAAGATTTTAAAAACAGCGTCGGTGTGGTTTTCCGCCTACCCTTCTGCCATAATAACTCCAGAAGGAGAAACAATCCTCAGCACCCTAGCCGATGAGGAGTTATGGAAAATCTTCCATGATATCGGTGTTCAAGCTATCCATACGGGTCCGATGAAACTCTCCGGCTCCCTAGAAGGTTATCAACATCATCCTACAGAAGATGGATGGTTTGATAGAATAAGCCTCACTATAGATCCCGCTTTTGGAGAAGATCAGGAATATAAAAAACTTGTTAAAAATGCTGCCAAGTACCATGCCATCGTCATCGGCGATATTATCCCAGGCCATACAGGGCGAGGAGCAGACTTCACCCTAGCAACTTTAAATTATAAAGATTTTCCGGGTATTTATTCGATGATGGAAATAAAACCCGAAGACTGGCGTTATTTGCCGCAAGTTCCAGAAGGTTCTAAAAGTGCCAACCTATCTTTTGAAGCTGTCGAAATTCTAAGCGAAAAGGGCTATCTCCCTGGCCGCTTAGAGCGCGTGCTATTCACAGTACCAGGGAAACCTCAAGTGTCTGGGTGGGATGCCACCCCACCCATTGTCGGTATTGACGGTATCGAACGCCGTTGGGTTTACCTGCACTATTTTAAACCCAATCAACCTACCCTCAACTGGATCGACCCCACTTTTGCTGCTAACCGCCTAATTGTTGGTGACATCATAAAAACAAGGATGGTTTATGGTGCTAAAGTTTTTCGGCTTGATGCCAATCCCTTTTTAGGTATTGAAGTTCAGCCTGGCCGCTACCAAGCATGGTCTGAAGGACACCCTCTCTCCATTATCGCCAGCAACAACATCGCTATGATTGCTCGCCGCTTAGATGGCTGGACCTTCCAAGAGCTCAACATGGGCTTTGAAGAAATCAAAGACTTCTCCCGTAATGGCGCTGATCTTTCTTACGATTTTATCACACGCCCTTCGTATAACCACGCTTTGCTGACGGGCGACGCGGAGTTTCTACGCATGACCCTTAGACTTATGCACGATTATCGTATTGACCCTAAACAGCTTATTCATGCTCTCCAAAATCATGATGAAATCACTTATGAATTGGTACACTTCGATAAGCATAGAGCCGATGATTTCGTATACAAAAACAAACTATTGCCGGGACAAAAGCTGCGGGAGATGATCGTTCAAGAGATGCATTCTTTAGCTATCAACCCCAAAACCCCTTATAATAAATTATCAGGTAATGGCTTATGCACGACTTTTACCGGCTTATGTGCTACCGCTTTGAATATCGAAGATATCTATAACCTCACTGAAGATGAAACCAAAACCATCACCAAAATGCACCTTTTAATGGCTATCTATAATGCTATGCAACCTGGAGCCTTTATCGTTTCGGGATGGGACTTAGTAGGCGCCCTGCCACTAACAACAGAGTCCGTTACCGATTTCATCGGCGACGGTGACTATCGTTGGATAAATAGAGGATCCTACGATCTTTTAGGACATGCCCCCGAAGCGAAAGCATCTCCCCATAAAATCCCCAAAGCTTTTGCTTTATATGGCTCCTTACCGCAACAACTCCAAGACCCTCAATCGTTTGCTTCGCAGCTAAAGCATATTATCGATGTTCGTAATTCTTTAGAACTAGCTTTTGCTAATCAAATCAGTATCCCTGAAGTAAAAAATATGGGCACAGTGATGATGGTCCACCGCCTGACAAACAATATAGACATAGAGGTTACTGCCCTAAATTTTGGCAGAGAAACAGCCTATGAAAACCTACAGGTCGATGAAATGCAAAATGTCAATGTCATTGAAATGTTAAGTAACACCCATGAAGGTATCACCTCACCTCAAGGTACTATAACAATAAAACTCGAACCCTATGAAGGTAAAGTGCTTTTACTATCATCCAAAGGCTAATCTTATGTCTAATACCAATTCCTTAATGGAGATTCATATCTCAGCCCAGTCTCTTGAGCATAGATTTTTTATTTTATTTGGAATATCGGTAAACTAAATGAGTTATGAACTTTCATCTTGGAATTGGTATAACCTGGCAGATAAAGAGTAGAGGAACATCACTGATAAAAAGGGAAACAATTATGGAATGTATTCAACAGGCTAACTTAAAACACTGCAATTGCTCCTACGAGGCTTGCCCACGCAAAGGAAAATGCTGTTTATGTATTGCCCATCATCGCAAGCAAAACCAGCTGCCAGCCTGTTTTTTCCCCGACGATGTTGAGAAAACTTACGACCGCTCGATAGAAAAATTTATCGAAGTTTATCAGCAACACCAGTGTCACTAAAACCTGCAGCAACAACAGATGCTTGCTGCCGAGGTCATCGGGTTACACTGGCAAAAAATCAATCTTATATGCTAAAAGAACTCATTAACATATAGCACCTTTAAAATTGTTATATTATCGGGATATAAGGTGTAAGAATATCAATCATAGCTGCTTTTTTGGAGCACCGCCATATAATGAATTTTACGACGATCCAACAAATAATTTTTCACCCTCTACAAGCATTTAGAGGCTTTATCCACCGTCGCTCCCCCCATAACAAGCTAGGAACCTTTACCGGCGCTTACCTGCCGAGCTTTCTTCAGATGGTAGGCGTTATCCTATTTATGCGCTTAGGGTGGATTACCGGTAATGTAGGCATCACCAATATCAATATTATTATTGCCATCGCTTCTTCCTTGATGCTTATCACTTGTTTTTCGATGACTTCGATAGTAACCAACATGAAAATGGAAGGCGGCGGCGCTTACTATATAATTTCGCGTTCACTAGGATTAGAGCTCGGCAGCGCCTTAGGGATCATGCTTTGTGTCGCCCAGATTACTTCGATAGCCTTGAGCACATCAGGTTTTGCAGCTTCTATTGGATTATTTTTCCCTGAAATCCCTACGACATATGTTGAAATATCAACTATCATAGGTCTCATGACGATAACGTTTATTTCAGTGAAATTAGCGTCCAAGCTACAAATTACCATCTTCACCATTTTAACCTTAGCGGTAATATCGGCTTTTACAGGAAAGATTAGCAATGTACCTCCCGAAATTTTAGCTAAAAGTGCTCCACCAACCCTTTCATTTTGGATGGCTTTCGCCCTCTTTTTCCCCGCTACTACTGGGATCGAAGCAGGTATGGCAATGTCGGGAGATATAAAAAAACCTTCGCGCTCTTTACCGATCGGCACTATCGGCGCCGTCATCACAGCTTATATCCTCTATATGTCCCTTTCTCATCATCTTTGGAATAACATCCCCCGTTCTACCTTATTAGGAGAGCCGATGGTTGCTTACTATTTCTCCTCTATAGGGATGTTAATCGTCTTTGGCATCTGGGGAGCGACACTGTCTTCAGCGCTGGGAAGCATGCTAGGAGCGCCTAGAACCCTTCAGGCCATTGCTAAAGACGGCATACTACCAAAATTTCTTGCTAAAGGCTTTGGTAAGAGTAATGAACCTCGGATAGCTTTGGTTGTCATCTTTCTTTTAGCGACTTTGCTAACAGTTTTCACTGTTATCAACCAACTTATTCCCATATTAACGATGGTATGCCTCTTAACCTACGGCCTCATTAACTTTATAGCTTTTTTTGAGTCCCTCCTCAACAACCCTAGCTGGCGCCCCTCCTTCAAAACTCATTGGCTTTTAGGTTTAATAGGAGGTGTAGGATGTTTTATGACTATGTTTATGATAAACTCAGGAGCCTCTTTCATCGTCTGGGCAGTGATGGGTCTTATATTTTTTATCACTACTCGCCGTAATCTACAAGGCAACTGGGATGATATACGCTACGGAATGTTCTTGCTGATTTCTCGTTTTTCTATCCATCTCATCGGAAAAATCGGCAAAAACCCCAAAAATTGGCGCCCCAATATCCTTACCTTGGCAGTCTCCCCTATTTCAAAGCAAAATTTGGTGTACTTTGCCCATGCTCTAACCCAGGGAAGAAGCTTTTTAACCTTTTCGGTGACCGTCTCAGAACATTTGGCCAGCCAAGAACGCCTACTTTCAATGAAAAAAACCCTCGAAGACTATCTTCACCAACGTCATATCCCTTGCTTTATACATGTCAAATCAGCATCCAATCCCTATCAAGGGATGATAAGTATGATTAAAAGCCATGGCATCGGAGAGCTTCAGCCAAATACAATCTTGCTACATCAAGCGGATACTAAAAATTTTTCCGCTGACTTTTCCAGCTTAATACTCAATTCTTATCGCATGCACAAGAACACCCTTATTTTGCGCGATAATGATGATGGCACCGAAGGTACATTTATCCAGCCTTCCCGTAAAAAAAATAAAAAAATTGTCGACATCTGGTGGACGGGAGAAACCAAAAACAGCAAAGACTTTGAATTATCCCTATGCTTACTCCACATTTTGCAAAATAGCAAAGTTTGGAAAGATTCTATTATCACCCTTAAAGCTGTAGCTCCTAATGCAAGTGCTAAAAAACGTATCAAGGAATATTTCAAAGCTCACTTCTATGAAACCCGCCTTAGCAGCTACCAAGTTAAAATTTATGTTGAAAGCCAAAATAATGAACTTGAACATATTGCCGAACATTCCCCCGATAGCGATCTCGTTTTCATAGGCTTAGTGCCACCTTCCACCAAAGATACTGTCGAATCTTATAACGAATACTATTCTTCGGTTGTCAAACTCACTGCAAATACTAGAAATGCTATTTATGTTCTGGCGGGGGAGAAAATCAAGTTCGAAGATATTTTCACCTAATCATTATAACCGTTAGTCGTCAACTTTCATCACGAGGCTCTGATCGCTGTTTCTTAACTTTGGAGCGGTGCCGCTTATCTGATAAGATTTTTTGCTGAGATCTCCTAGAGCGTCGCTTCTTCTGACGACGTTTTTTTTCTATTTCCTGCTGTTTCTGGGATTGCTTTTTATATAAACGCTCCTCAAGTTGTTCACAAAGGCGCTGGCGGGCATAATAGCGATTTTTTTCTCGTGAACGAGCCTCCTGACATTTTACCTCTATCCCCGAAGGTAAATGCTTTAAATATACACAGGAAGACGTTTTGTTAACCTTTTGACCTCCCTTTCCCGCTCCCATGATAAATTTTTCCTTCAAGTCTTCTTCTTTGATCTCTAAGGAATCCATCCGCGCAAAAAGCTTTTCCCATTTCTCGGCTCGTATCGCTGTCATAATCCCCCTCCTTGCTTTATTAAATGATATTATCATCCCAATCTTAACACTCCAATACGATAAAAATCTTCCTTAACATTTCTTCAGTATACACAGCCACCCG
Organism: Chlamydiota bacterium; assembly: GCA_051744985.1. Taxonomy (GTDB): domain Bacteria; phylum Chlamydiota; class Chlamydiia; order Chlamydiales; family JABHNK01; genus JBNJDP01. The sequence goes on from JBNJDP010000018.1 coordinate 12,643, forward strand.
ATAATACCATTCATCTCGTTCTCTAACAGCCTGCTAGAGAACGAGATGAATGGTATTATCGCAGGGTTAAATCAGAGACCAGCAACAAATTGGCACTCTACCTAAGAGAGTGCTTGATAAAAATTTGCCCTTATTTTTAATATTGAATTAGAAAACATTAACCTAGCCGTTAATAGCGGCTCTAACCACAAGGAGGCTGTTATGAACAGAAGAAGAAGAGGCGAAGACTTACCATTGTTGCCATCATTATTTGAGGAATCGTTTTTACCGACCTTTATGCGCAACTTCAAGCTCTTCGACGAAAATTTCTCCCAAGAAACCTCAAACATCTCGCTGTGGGAGGATGAAAATGAAGTCAACATCGAAGTAGCAATGCCAGGTGTTGACGAAGACAATATCGAAATTACCGAAAACAAAGGTGTTCTCTGGATCAAGGGAAGTTCCAAAACTTCGGAGGACGACGAAAAGCGACGGTATTACTATCGTGCATCGAATTCTTTTTCATACCAAGTAGCTATTCCTGGCAACATCGATGAAAACTCAGAACCCAAGGCTACTTTTAAAAATGGTGTGCTCAGGATCAGCTACCCCAAGAAAAAGGCCGAATCCTCCAAAAAAATCTCGATATCTCGAGAATAAATCCATCTTGGCCCCGCCCATTGCGGGGCCTTTTTCTTGCCAAATACCTTTTCATGGCCTATCCTTTAGAGGTTTTAGAAGAGCATTAATTCAAAGGCAGACAATTATGAATACATCATCTCCATCCCAATCCAAAGACTTTATCCATACCATTATAGACGAACATATCCGTACTAACAAATACGGAGGTAAAGTTATTACCCGTTTCCCTCCTGAGCCCAATGGTTACCTCCATATCGGCCATGCCAAATCGATCTGCCTCAACTTCGGCCTTGCTAAAGAATATGACGGCAGGTGCCACTTGCGCTTCGATGACACCGACCCTATAAAAGAAGAGACAGAGTTTGAGGAGTCGATCAAAGAAACTGTCAAATGGTTAGGTTACAATTGGGGCGATGACCTATATCATGCTTCGGACTATTTCGATCGATTTTATGAATTAGCCGTAGAGCTAATAAAAATAGGCAAAGCCTATATATGCAGCTTAAACATCGACGACATCCGCCGTTACCGGGGAACTGTCACCGAGCCAGGAATCGACAGCCCCTATCGCAACCGAACGATCAAAGAGAACCTAGATCTTTTTAACAGAATGAAAGCCGGCGAATTTAAAGATGGAGAACATGTGCTAAGAGCTAAAATTGATATGTCCTCTCCCAACATGAAAATGCGCGATCCTTTATTATACCGCATTAGGCATGTCTCTCATCATATGACAGGCAACAAATGGTGCATCTACCCATTATACGATTTTGCTCACTGCTTGTCAGATGCTATTGAAGGCATCACCCACTCTATATGCACTTTAGAATTCGAAAATAATCGACAGCTTTATGACTGGATTATTGATACCCTCAACATGCCTCACAAGCCTCGCCAATATGAATTTGCTCGCTTAAACATCAATTATACAGTGATGAGCAAAAGAAAGATCATGGAGCTCGTCAATGGCGGCTATGCTTCAGGATGGGATGATCCGCGCCTGCTAACTTTAGCAGGCTTACGTCGTCGGGGCTACACCCCTGAGTCCATTAGAAACTTTTGTGCCAGCTTAGGGGTTGCCAAGGCCAATAGTGTTGTGGATATCGCACAGCTAGAACATGCTATCAGAGATGACCTCAATTTCAAAGCTCCCAGAGTGATGGCCGTCTTGAACCCTCTTAAAGTTACTATCACCAATTACCCTGAAGATCAAGAAGAGATTTTAGAAGCGCCTTATTTCCCCGAAGAAATTCCTCGCCAAGAATGGCGTCCCTTGCCTTTCAACCGCGAGATCTACATAGAAAAAGACGACTTCATGGAAAATCCTCCTAAAGGATTCTTCAGGCTAGCACCGGGGCGTGAAGTTCGCCTACGCTATGCTCATATTATCCGCTGCGATGAAGTTATCAAAGATGAGCAAGGCAATCCTGTCGAGTTACGCTGCAGCTACGACACTGCTACACCCTTAGGAACCAACCCTGCCGATGGACGTAAAATTAAAGGTATTATTCACTGGGTATCTGCCAAGCATGCCATCCCCACCGAAGTTCGCTTATACGATAGACTTTTCACTGTCGAAAATCCTGGTAGTGGCGAACACCAAGATTTCCTCAAATACATAAATCCTCAATCCCTAATAACTTATTCCGAAGCTCTAATAGAACCTAGTGTTAAAAATGCTCCTCCCGAAGCCCATTACCAATTTGAGCGCCAAGGTTATTTTGTTGCAGACCTTCAGGAAACATCTTCCCAAAAGTTAGTCTTTAACCGCACTGTTCCCCTCAAGGACTCTTGGGGTAAAAAAATTAAAAAAAATACAACCCCTTCAGCTGAAACCAAAGTTAAAGCTGTTAAAGCGGAAAAAGAACCTACTCAAAAAACAGCCCTTGCATTAACCCCCGAGCAACAAAAATTCGCTACTTACTATCATAATGAGCTAAAAATACCCTTAGACTACGCTAACATCATAGCTCAAAGCCAGGACCTACGCCTCTACTTTGCAGAAGCTCTAGAAGCTTATAACAACCCCCAAGGCCTAGCAAAGTGGATAATCAACGAGCTCCTCAGAGAACTCAAAGAACACAAAACACCTCCTATCAATCCCGAGCACCTTGCACGATTAGTTCAGCATATCGACCAGAAAACCATCTCTGCCAAAGTTGGCAAAGAAGTTTTTCAGAAAATGATCGACACCAACAAAAGCCCCGATGAAATCATCAAAGCTCAAGGGCTACAACAGATATCGTCAGAAGAGGAGCTTCTGCCTATCATCGAAAAGCTTTTCTTCGACTATCCTGACATACTCGAGCAGATTAATTCCGGACGTACTAATAGGGTAAGTTTTTTTGTAGGGCAAGTGATGAAAGCTACAGGAGGAAAAGCTAACCCTCAACTAGTTAATAAGCTTATAATGCAAAAGCTACAAAATTAAGGGGCACCTCCAAAAACTACAACACTTGGCAGCATACCACCACATATGTTATGGTCATTGTTTTGGAAGCAATTGCAAGGAAACTATATGAATAGTCTCACTACTGCCGAAGAGGACAATACTGGCTTCGGAACTTTTAAAGGAACCTTTGTTCCCAACATCACGATGATGTTTGGCGTTATTTTATTTTTACGATTAGGCTTCATTGTCTCCTATGCGGGCCCATGGCAATTTGTAGCTATCATAGCCCTTTCATTATTAGTGATGTTGATAACCTCTCTATCCATCATTCCCATCGTTACTAACATGGATATTGGAAAGGGTGGCGTATATTATCTCATATCTCGGTCCTTTGGCATTGAAGCGGGAGCTGCTATAGGCTTTGCCTTATACTTCTCACAGCTGATATCGATTGTCTTGTGCGTTTCCGGCTTTGCCTATACTATCCACAATTTCATACCCTTTTTTTCTATTGTATTTTTAGAAGTTGTCACCTTAGCCTTGTTAGCTTTACTTTCGGTATTCTCTGCTAACCTAGCTTTGCGAATACAAATTGGCATTTTCGCTATTCTCTTAATATCGGTAGGCGCTGTTTTCTTCGGCACCCAAGATATCCCTTCTACTCCAAATGACTTAGAACTTTTCTATCCTAAAGGCTTGGGATTTTGGCAAGCCTTTGCTCTTTTTTATCCGGCATTGACAGGCATCGAAGCGGGTATGGCTCTCTCAGGATGCTTAAAAAACCCCTCCCGTGCACTATCAATAGGAAATATCACCTCTTTAATATTTTCAGCAGCAACATATTTCACCTTAGGAATGTTCCTCTTGAACAAATTCCCTACTGAATTGCTAAAGTCGTCACCTTTTGTAATCATCGACAATTCTATCATGCCCTTTGTCATCTATTTAGGTATCTGTAGCGCCACCCTATCAAGCGCATTGGGATGCTTACTAGGAGCGCCTAGAATGCTTCAAAGCATCGCCTATGACGGCGCTCTACCTTCATGGATCTCCAAGACTTACGGCAAGCATAGCGAACCCAGAATAGCTATTGTTATAACTTTTGGATTGGCTTTTTTACTACTATTGACTACTGGCATCGACCAGATCTTGCCAATCTTATCGATGATCTGTCTCCTCTCCTATGGATCTCTTAACTTGCTAGCTGGCCTAAACGAACGAATCCATAGTCCTAATTGGAGGCCTGCCATCCACATACCTTGGTTCATCTCTATTTTCGGAGCCATTTTATGCATTAGCCTGATGTTAATGATCAGCCCCGGCTGGGCTATGGCGGCTGTTGTCTTCTTAGCCTCAATTTATCTTATCACCAAGTTCCGAGAGATTGAAGCAAACTTCCATGACCTGCGCAGCAGCTTTTTCTTTTTCTTTTCTCGCCATGCTATTTATCACCTCCAAGGCTTAGAAGAGCACCCTGTAACTTGGCACCCCCAACTGCTAACATTCGTAGGCTCACCGGTCCATCATGAAAAGATGCTTCATTTCGCTAATTCTCTTACCAAACGGAGTGGTATCCTCTCCCTAGCGACAGTCCTTCCTGAATTCAAAGAGAGTGAAGAAGAGATAGAAAGCGTCCGCTATACCCTCGAGAGCTATCTCAATAGAAATAATCTTACGGGTATTATCCAAGTAAATACTGCTCAAGATATTTACGATGGTATGGAAGAGTTGATAAAACTTTATGGCTTAGGCCCCATTCAACCTAATACCATTCTCTTAGGTTTAACTAACCAACGCCCTTTACAAGATAATTTTACAAACCTATTGAAAACAGCTTCCTTCTATGGCAAGAACATTATGTTCTTCCGCGACCACCCCCAAGTCCCGCTGAAGCTTTTCAAAACCCTCGCTTACCGCAAGAAAAAAAGAGTCGACATTTGGTGGGACAATAATAATCGCGAACACTTCGATCTTATCCTTTCTTATGTTAACACCTTTATCCATTCTGCGCGATGGCATGGGGCTAGGGTATGCTTGCAATGCGTGACTCACTCCCGATCAGCACAAGAAAATTTGACTGGCTATTTTAGGGAATACCAAGATTCAGCCCGCTTGAAGCTAGACTTCTTCGTTCATTATGAAGAAGAAGGGTACTCACATTACCCCTTTATCGACCGCTACTCCGCTAACGCAGATTTAGTTTTTGTCAATTTGCCAGTAGAAAAGAAAAATATCGAAACTACTAAAGCTATGGACATCCAAGAGGCGGTCGATGCTGTCACTTTACCTATCCCTACAATTTTTGTAGCTTCCTTCGACGACATCGATCACCGCGAGGGTTATTATGTTAAAAATTGAACTCTCAAGAAAAAAGCTTTGCTTAAGTAGCAGGGGTAGTGATAGCTATTAACATCGATAATACCACTAAAACAACTAGCCCTATTACTGCCAAGACTATCAAAGCCTTAGCCCAGTTAGCCTTACTGGGCTTAGTATTGGACCCAAAAGCCCATACAAAAAGCATAACAATATTAACAAAGGGGATGCACATAATAAGCAAAGTTATTATCCACTCTCCTAAAGAAACAGTTTTTTCTAATTTATACTCTTCCATCATATCCTCCAGGTTGTAAATTATGGGTATTAATGTTATCGGAAAAACCTTGATAAAAATTTAGCAAAAATCGGTACGATGATGAACAAACAACAAACAATAGCTTTAATTTTCGACTTCGACGACACCTTAGGCCCTGATAGCACTTCAGGCTTTCTGAACAGTTGTGGCATCGATGTTAAAGAATATTGGCAAAAGGCCGACGACCTCTACCACCAGCACTGGGATCCCGTTCTAGCATATCTCTATCAGATGATCAGATACTCCCAGAAAAATAACGCTGCTATCACCAAAGAAAAATTTGCCGAGTGGGGGCGCCAGGTTACCTTATATCCGGGAGTAACCCAAATCTTCGACGACCTCCGCCAACGATCCACTACCCTCAACCCTAACATCAACCTAGAATTCTACGTTATCAGCAGTGGTATCGAAGATATTATACGCAACTCCGCTATCGCACACCATTTTACTGATATATGGGGTTGTGATTTTACTTACGATGATCAAGGAGGGATACTCTTCCCTAACAGGATCGTTAGCTACACCGATAAAACACGCTATCTCTTCCATATCAGAAAAGGGTTGATAGGAGAAGAATATCGTAAACACCCCTTTGAGGTTAATAGGAAATACCGTCCTGAAGATATCAGAGTACCTATGGATCAAATGATTTTTGTCGGCGATGGCTACACCGATATACCCTGCTTTTCTTTGCTTAGAAAACAGGGAGGCATACCTTTAGCCGTTTGTGATACAGCCGACAGAGACAAATGGGGCAAAGCCTGGGGCTTCCTCGAAGAAAGAAGAATTATCCATTGGGCTTCTACCAATTACCGCCAAGGCACCACCCTCTATACTTCTTTAATGATGGCATTAGAAACCATTGCTAAGCGCATAACTATCCGCAACCACTCCTACCAGGGTTAAACCTTAGTTTGACCAAGCTCTCTATTCCGCTTAACAGCAGCATTGATAGCATCAGCTACCAACGCTTTAAGTTGTCCTGACTGAAAAATTTTTAAAGCTTCGGCAGTAGAACCTTTAGAAGAAGTAACCTCGCGACGCAAAGTTGCCGGATCCTTATCTTGGGAACGGAGTAAACTATAAGCTCCTCCACAAGTCTCTACTACTAGCTCCCGAGCCAAATGCTTATCTACCCCTTGAGAAACTGCCGCTTCCACCATAGCTTCGATAAAAGAAAAGAAATATGCTGGCCCCGACCCCGAAAGGGCTGCAACCAGGTCAATATCACTTTCCGAAATCTCCTTAACAATCCCTAAAGCTCCGAACAATCTTTTCACGTAAGTAATATCTTTATCAGTAGCTCTAGAGCCTCGACATACAGCACTAACTCCCTGACTAACCAATACCGGCGTATTAGGCATCACCCTTACTAGGCGACCTTTATTATGCAAAGCTTTATCAATAGCCCCTGTTGTTATTCCAGCAGCAATGCTTATAAGCAGATGATTATCGCTTACCCAAGGTTCTATTTGCGCAAGCACCTCTTTAAAATCCTGTGGCTTAACAGCCACTATAATAGCCTCACATTGTGACAATTCCACCATAGCAGATAAACAACGATAACCATAATCTCTTTCTATTTTCTGGCGGTATTCAGTATGCTTCTCTGCTACCAACACCTCTTCGGCATTGACATAATCTCTTTCAACTGCACCGCTAATAATAGCTTTACCCATAACCCCTAGTCCTATAACGCCTAGCATACCCCCCCTTAAATTCTATCTTCTAAGTCCTGCCAGCGCTGATAAAGCTCTTCTAGGCGATCTTGCGCCTCTTTAAGGTGCTTGCAGGCCTCTTGAAGCCCTTGGCTATCTCCAGCAATTTTAGGATCTTCAAGCTGTTGCTGACAATCTTCCACCATTCCTTCGGCCTCAGCGATAGTCGCTTCGATATTCTTTAATTCCAACTTTTCTTTGTACGACAAACCTTTTTTGCTTTTGGGTTTGCTGGGTATTTTTTGAGGGCTTTCAGCCTTAATAGGCTTATCATGCTCTTTGCGGTAATTTTCCCATTGATAGTAGCTAGCGAATAAATAATCCTCACTACCATGGCCTAAGCCCACAAAAAGGTTGGCTACATCGCTTAACATATAACGATCATGAGTGATAAAGACTACCGCTCCAGGAAAGCAGCGCAAGTTTTCTTCAAGGATCTCCAAAGTATTAATATCTAAATCATTGGTAGGTTCGTCGAGGAAAAGAATATCAGCAGGCTTTGTCATAAGGCGCGCTATGAGGATGCGAGCCTTTTCTCCTCCGGAAAGATGGCTTACTGGCATCTCTAAGCGCTCAGAAGAGAAGAGAAAGCGCTTACCCCAAGAGTTAACATGGATAGAACGTCCTCCAAAAACAACATAGTCACCAGTAGGCGCCAAAGCTTCCTTGACAGAGATATCTTCGGGAAGTGCCTCTCGATGCTGGTCGAAATAGACTATCCGCAACCCTTCGGCATAAGTAAGAGCTCCACGGTCAGCGACAACTTCTCCCGCCAAGATTTTCATCAGGGTTGTCTTCCCTGTGCCATTGCTACCTAGAACAGCTACTCGCATTCCAGGCATGAGAGTCAGCGACAGGCCATTAAAAAGCTCTTTGCCACCCAAAGTTTTAGCAAGCCCCTTGGCCACCAATAGTTTCTTGGTCTTACGACCCGTACTAGAAAAGTCGATCTTAGCTTGCTCACTAATATTACGGCTTTTGACACCTGCAAGTTCATCAATTAAACGGTTGGCCTCTTGGATCCTTGAGCTAGATTTTGTCGTCCTAGCTTGTGGCGTTTGCCGCAACCACTCTATCTCTCTACGTACTTTGGAAGATAAAGAACTTTGATATTGCCTTTGGCTTTCCAAAAAATCAGCCCGTTTTTCTAAAAAATTACTATAAGATCCGTTGACTACTAAGTACCCTTGAGGGTAACAACGGTCGATTTCCATCACTCTAGAAGAAACCTTCTCAAGAAATGCTCGGTCATGGCTAGTGATTATATAAGTCAAATTAGAACGTTGCAGAAAATTCTCTAACCATAACAGTCCTTCTATATCGAGGTGGTTAGTAGGTTCGTCTAGTAATAATAAATCCGGCTCCCAAACTAATGCATTGGCAATATCTAAACGTTTCTTCCACCCACCAGATAATGTGGACACAGAAATCTCGGGGTCATCAAAACCAGCTTTTCCTAGAACAATCCTCGCCTGAGTCTGCCTTTCATGCTCATCGAGATATGATGCCCCCTCTAAGGTCTTCAACAAAACATTCTCAGCAGTATTCTGACCGTAAACAGTAAATTGTGGCACATACCCAATCTTCAAATCCCTCGGCGTAACAACCCTCCCTTCATCAGGGGTTTCAATCTCTGCCAAGATTTTCAAGAAAGTCGACTTCCCCGAACCATTAGGGCCTATTAAACCTAGCCGATCACCTCGAAACAATGCGAGAGAAACCCCCTCGAAAAGCTTCTTAGCTCCATATGATTTAGATAGTTCTTCAGCGTTTAAAAATAATGTCATAGCCCACTCATTATAATCACTCTCAGCTTTTAGCAAAAGATAACAATGACCTCCTTGACGAAAAATAGAGTTTACTGTATTTTTTTAGTCTACTTTAATAATTTCCATAGCGGAGACAACATCATGACCGCATACTCTTTAAGAGAACGTAAAATTGCCAAGCAGAAGATAGCGCTGATAGAAGCGTTCGTTAAACAGTTAGAGCACACCAAATTCCAAGATATTGTTATAAAAAAGATTTGCCAAAACGTCGAAATTTCCGAAGGCACTTTTTATAATTATTTTCCTCAAAAAGAAGATGTTATCAAATTTTTTAAAGCTCTACAGCTTGTAAAGATGAAATGGGAGCTAGACAATCACTGTTCAAACCCCATAGCCTTTGAGAGACTCCTTTTTGCAATCGACGTTTTGATATCTTCGGTTCGATACTACCATGCTTTACAAGAATTCAACTGGGTTAACATTGCTGAAGGCATGAAACATAAGACCATCAAGCTCAACCCTCTAGAATTAGAATCAGCTTTCCCCAATTATCAAGGTATAACACTTTATACTTCTTTTTCATGGGAAGATTTTTTTAAAGAGTTAGTAATAGAAGCGATTACCAAGAAAGAACTCCCTGACAATATTGAGAAGGAAGAAGCAGCTAAAAGCTTAAGCTTTGCTCTTACAGGAGTAGTATTTGCTATCGATGAAGAAGAGTTCTCTAATTTAAGGCAATGGTGCCACCGCCAACTAAAACTCGTATGGAAAGGTTTACAAGCAGGAAATTTATGTTAAAGCGTTGCACATCCATAATATTGATAACCCTATTTTGGGGAGTTGCATCTTTTGCAGACCACGATATAACCCTCGAACAAGCCATTGAAATGGCTTTTGCCAGTAGTGAAACCTGGGAAATTCAAGATAACGAACTCCAGCGCAGTAAAGCACAGTACCTAGAAGCTCAGTCATCACTATACCCTCAGTTAGATTTCAACACTACCTGGTTAGATAATTGGCAATACCCTAACACTCTTGCTGCTAAATTCACTAATGATTATCAGATAAGTTCTGGTATATCCGTCAAGCAAGTAATCTCTACCTTCGGAAGGATAAAATCAGCCTTGGCTGTGGCTGCCAAAAACTACGATATCTCTTCATATCAACGTGATAAGCTTTACGATGAAATCATCCTAAATACCAAGTTACGCTATTTTCAGGTGTATTACGCTCAGCGCATCTTAGAAATAACCGCGGAATCCCATGCTCGAGCTCTAGAAAACCAACATCTTTTAGAAGGACGCTCCGAACAAGGCAGGGTATCCCAAAGTGATAATATTAAGATTTTATCCGATATCGCCGCCCGAATAGCGCCACTAAACGAAGCACGCTCATCCTTAGTAATTGCTAAAGAAACCCTCAAAAGGCAGTTAGGGATTAAAGATAATACCTATATTACAATCCGAGAGGCTTATCCTCACTACTATACCTTGATAGAAGCTGAGCCCTTCCAGCAGTTACTTGATAGCACTAACCCCGCCTTAAAAGCTCTTAAATCCGCTATAGAACTTCAGGAAAAGCGTATCGCTGGCGCTAAAGCTGAATATCGTCCGGTAGTATCTTTTTTCGGGTCATGGAAATATAAAGGTGGTGGCACTAAACCTTATGTAGGCTCCGACAAAATGCATAGTTATGGCGATGCAGGAGTTAGCCTTAATATACCTCTCTTCGAAGGGGGGGCTCGCAAGCAAAAAGTTCGCCAAGCTCAGCTCGATCACTCCAATACACAGTGGGAGCTAAAAAAGACTTACGAAGACCTACAGCTAGAGCTAAACAAGCTGATCATCGAATATGACGAAATGGTTAAAACCCTCCCCGCCAGCCAAGAGGCTGTTCGCTTAGCAGAACAAGCCTTTACGATGAGTCAAGAACTATTCGCTGCAGGCAACTTTTCCGCTACTGATCTCAATGATGCTGAAATGCGGCTGACAGGGCAAAAATTAAAATATGAAGGGCTTAGAGTAAAGCTTAACATTTTAAAAGCCAATATCACATATCTCATCGGAGGTGATTACAATGAAACTCAACAATAAAAAACGCCTCGCTTTTTACTTCTTAACCGTAATAATCTTTATCATCGCTGTTGTAGCTCGCAAACATGTTATTAATAATACCGCCGCCGAAGAGGCTGTCACTATTTATGGCATTCAACATAGCAAAGGCAAACCTGTCGTGGTAAGTCCTATTATCCCTAGGTGCATAACTCTTTCTGATAAAATTACTCTGCTAACCACAAGCCCTACAACCTTGGAAGGTTATGTTTCCAAAAAGATCCAGAGAGCCCTCACAACCGGAGAAACTATCCCTATATACCAAGGCAGCCAGCGATTTACAGCTTCTATCACCGCTATTGACAATAAAATAGACCTCTCCAAAGGCCTTTACCGGATAACTCTACAAAACGCTGGTAATGACGACCTCAATGATGGCCGTTATATTGCTTCTTTCCCTTACCAGACCACTGAAGAGGTTATCGCTATACCTTCAGAAATCCTCCAAAGCAGCTCTCAAGGGCACTATGTATGGGTCTTCGATGATGGCCAGGCCTCTTCAAGCTTTATCACCTTAGGAGAACGTGGCGACTACGGTGTTATTATCGTAGAAGGCTTAGAAGCCAACGACTTACTCATCGTTCAAGGGCAAACCAAATTATTCGAAGGTGACAAAGTCAGAATTATAAACTCTGAGGAATAAACTATGATCCGCTTTTTTGTTAAACACCCTATTACTACTATAATGTTCGTGCTCTTCTTTGTAGTGTTGGGAGCAATATCATTTTCCAGCTTGCAAGTCGAAAAAAATCCTAAAATCGACTTTCCTGTTGTTACTGTCAAAGCTGTCTACCCAGGAGCAACTCCGGTAGAAGTGGAATCTTCAGTAATAAAAAAGGTCGAAGACGCTGTCGCCGAGCTTGCCGGAATAGAAAAAATACGTAGCCAATCCTCTGAAAACTTTGGCTTTGTCTTCATTGAATTTAATTTATCAACAGATATCAACAATAAATTCATCGAAGTTAAAGACAAGGTCGAAGCTCTCCTAAATGACTTCCCTGATGAAGTCCATAAACCTATCATCGAAAAGTTTGACCCCCTAGTTCAGCCAGTGACCACGATAGTCCTGGAAAATGAAAAACTCTCCATGGCTGAGCTTTATGAAATCGCTGACCACCAACTTAAAGATCAGTTTGGCAATATCCAGGGAGTAGCTAACGTTGACATCAGCGGTGGTCAGGAGCGCCAAATAAATATCACCCTAGACCCCATTTTAATGAAACAAAGCTATGTTGATATTCGCGATGTTATCCAAAGTATCAAAGCCAAAAATAAAAATATTCCCGGAGGGCTGCTAGAAAAGGATGAACGTTCTCTAAACTTGCGTTTTATAGGAGAATTCCAAAATACCGATGAAATTGGCGAGATGACCATTATCTCCCGCGAAGGGAAATCTGTGACCCTCAAGGATATTGGATCTATAGAATTCGGAACTCAAAAAATCTCAACCATAGCTCGCTATAATGGCAAAAATGTTATCGCCCTTTCTTTAACCAAAATTTCCGACGGCAACGCCGTAGAAATCGCTCAAAGTGTTAAAAAGCGCCTGCCCCAAATTCAAGCTGCCCTACCATCAGGCTCCATATTAACTATCGCCACTGATACTACCTCCTTTATCCTCGAGGAACTACGCGATGCCCAGTGGTCTATTATTCTAGGCATCATACTAACGGTAACTGTGCTATACTTATTCACCGGCAATATTATATCTACCATTATCGCTGCAGTAGTAATACCCACTTCGATAATATCAGCATTTTTGCTTGTTAAGTTTTCGGGATTTTCTATCAACTTCCTGACCATGCTATCAGTAGCAACAGTTTTGGGGACTTTGATCGCCAACGCGATCATTATCATCGAAAATTGCTTGGAAAATATCCAAAATAGCGACGACACCGCCGAAGCTGTTATTCAAGGGACCCAAGAAGTGTTAGTAGCTGTTCTAGCTTCTACTGGCACCAACCTAGTAGTTTTCGCTCCTCTAGCATTTATGGGTGGTATCGTAGGTCAATTTATGAGCTCTTTTGGCTGGACAGTGATATATATCACGCTCTTCTCACTCATTATATCCTTCACATTGACCCCTATGCTTTGCGCTAAACTTCTAAGAAAAAAGCGCCTTGACACTTCCACCCCCCTAATTTTAAGGCCTTTATCCCAAATTACCAATGGCATCGACAAACTTATCGACAAGATAATTGCTGAATATAAAGTCATTTTCAAAATCCTTTTCCGCTTCCCTAAAACATCTTTGATGCTGATAATCATATTTGTATTTTCAAGTTTTAGCATCACTTCTTATATAGGAAGTTCCTTCCGGCCTGCTGGTGATGAAGGTATGATCAACCTTTCGATGTCGCTACCTCAAGGTTCTACCATCGCTAAAACCTCCGACACTGTTAAAAATATAGAACAGTATATCAGCAAAATCCCTGAGGTAACTTCGACCTTCTCCAACATAGGACAGAATGGCATCGAAAATGCACATATAGCTGTAAACCTAGAATCTTTTGAACAGCGGCAACGTAGCGATGCCCAAATCATCGAAGAATTAATACCTTTTATCGCCACTATCCCTGACCTCGAAGTATCTATAAGTCGTGGCGCTGGTGATAGCAGTGATATGGGCGACCTTTCTCTCTATGTTTATGGTGATGATTTTGACCGCCTAGCTGAAATCAGCAATAAAATGCGTAAAAAAATGGAAGATAGCGGCTTTTTTCACTCTTTAATATCTTCCTATAAGCCTCCTAAAGACGAAATTCGCTTTATTCCCGACCCAAAATCACTTACTGCCAATGGCGTTCGAGATGTGGAGATAGGCAGTGTAATGCGAGCTTCAGTTTTTGGAGATACTTCAAATATTTTTAAGAATCGCGGTTTGGAATACAACATCAATGTCCAACTAGCGGAGCAATATGCTCAAGACCTTGAAGATGTTAAGCAAATAAATATCATCACCCGCAAAGGCTTAATGCCCATCATAGAACTAGGCAGCTTAGAATACCGCAAAGCGACTCCCAAGATTATACACCGCAATAAACAAAAAGGTGTCCAAATAGACGGCTTTCTCGCCAAATCTTCCGCAGGGCATGTCCGAGAAGAACTGGACGCTCTGATGGCAGGAATAGACTTCGATGAAGGCTACGGCTATCTTCATATCGGAAATGTCGAGCGTCAAGATGAGTCATCACGAGAGATTTCTAAAGCTTTTAAGTTGGCGGTCATCCTCACCTTTATGCTGCTGGCAGCCATCATGAATTCTTTTGCTTACCCTATCCCCATAATACTTTCTATCGCCGCCTCATTCTCGGGAGTCTTTTACTTTCTCTTTTTCTCCGGCGAGACTATCAACGTAGCCTCTATGCTAGGCTTTGTAATGCTCGTAGGGCTTGTAGTTAATAACTCCATCCTCCTCCTAGAATACGCTATCCAAAAGGTAGAGGAAGGTACCGATGTTAAAGACGCGCTATGGGAAGCTGTTGTTAAGCGCTTTAAGCCTATCATGATGACTTCGATAGCGATCATTCTGGGGGTTCTACCTCAGATGTTCTCGATAATGCCTGTAAAATCATCGATGGGTGCTGTTATGATTGGTGGCATGCTTGCTTCAGTATTGTTTACCTTCTTACTATCCCCTATAGTATTTTGGTATATAGTCAGAATCAAAAGGTTCCTTAGCAAGAGATTATCACGCCCATAATTGATGATCACAGGTAACAAAGCCTAAGAACCCTTAGAATCTCCCCCCGAGGATACTCCGGCAGAAAATATGAGTCCCAAAGCTTCTTGGCGACTCATATTGAGCCTAGTAATTTTCTCTCTTTCAACCAAAACAGTATAGCCTCCTATTTGATAGCTCATAGGCAGAAATACCGCTACCTGACCTTTCAAAGAATCATCGATCTCTTGAGGGGTGTTATTACTTATCAAACCTAATAACTGTAGGTTATGATCTAAAGTAACTATCACTGGCTGGCCAGCGATCTCTTGTTCTGTAGAGAAAAAAACAGCTATCATTTTCTTCATCGACTGATAAATAACTTTGATCGTAGGAGACTTTTCTAGTAATCTTTCAATATAATTGGCCGTTTGCTGAAAAATCCATGCGTTGAGCAAAAGCGAAAGAACAAACAAGACGAGACAACCTACTATCAGTCCCAATCCAGGAAAATAGTAATTTTCAGGTAAATATGAGAAAAAAAGGATGTGGAACAAATGCTCCATTCCAATTAAAATCCAACCCACAATCACAAAAGTGATCAGAAGTGGTAACAAAAGACTGAAACCTCTTTTAACGGCTTGCCCTACCATGATTAACCTCCCCTCAAAATATTTACCTTACAATAAAGTATCTCACTAAGAGAGTCAATTGCCGATTGGGCGACAGCAGTAGGATTACAGATATAATACCATTTATCAAAAATAATTACACCATCGGCATACCCCTTAAACTCCATCTTTGAAGAATCCTTTCTCACCTTATTCATTAATATGAGCATCGGAACGGTAGTACAAATCTAAAGCACAATGTGTGTACATATTACGAAAGTATTTTTGATAAATGGTATAAGGCTATCTCTTAGCAAAATCTCTCTCGATAAAAGCTAAAAGTTTGCTAACCTCCTTACGAACATCCTCCTGCTGGGCAAGAAGAGGTAGATTTTCTCTCCAACTATCGATAACCTCAGGAGAACTAGCTTTGATAGCCATCTTAACGAACAATTTATTCGACAAAACTTCTGATATAGGTCGCGACATCATAAAATAGTTCTGATAATGCCAACACCTCAACAGCTCATGTGAAACGGAAGTGAAAATATCTTGCTCTTCGGGGTCGAGATAGGATAAATAATTTTCGACATCACTTTGATCAACATTTCCCATGACAATCTCATCTGAAAGGAACTTTAGAAAGAGCATCACTCTATCATCGGCAACGCATCCTAAAGCAAGAGCCTTTAAATGAGATAGCCCTCCTGCTGTATCATATATTTCGCCTTGCTCATCAACATACCAATGCAATACTACCCCTTTTTGAAAATCGGTAGGAGCTTCCATAATATCTTTTATATTAATATTTCTCTTATGCGTCTGCTCGCGAGGAATTTTTATAAGATATCTAATATCGGGATAAAGAGTGCCTGCAATAAAAGCCTCCCTATTCTCTACATCATGGTGCTCCAACCAACGCTCTGCACAATAGAGATGAGTAAGTGAAGCTGCCGGAAATATTGCCGAAGATATTCCTAGTGCCAAGGTTACTAAATATTTAAACATGTCATCCCTTACGCAGCCTTTTATAAACTTAAGGCCTTTATATATAAGCATATAAATTTTAAGTGACGACCGCTAAAAAAGCAAGGAACAGTTATCTTCCTAGGCTCTGTCCTTAAAGTTTCACCCACATGATAATACTCGCTATAATAACGCCTGCTTTAAACATCAAAGCTGTTTTATCATAACGTGTTGCTATA
>JBNJDP010000019.1:0-29050 GCA_051744985.1 Chlamydiota bacterium
AAGGTCGATCAGTCTGGGATTTTTTAACTAGTGCTATACAAGCTGCCAGGTCGGGCACTACTTGTTCAGCTATTTAATCTATACCCGTGACCGATTACACAAACCATCCAATAGGTCTTAAATGGCGATATATGATATAAATACCCATCACGCTTTTCATATTATCCAAGGTTACCTTGATCATCAACATGAATTATCTTATTCTCCTGACTATATCAATGCAGCAGTAGCAAAACTTAACCAAGCGCCAAGAGACCGTTCGTATCATACTATTTCTCTGTTAAGGAGCAAAAAGTTTACAGAAGCTTGTTCTCAATTTAATAAGACTCGCCATTCTTTATATGATACGATAGACATCCACGAGGTAAAAATCTCTCCCCTTCTTTTGTGCACTAAAAAAATTGCTCATTTTGCTGCAAATCTTTTTAAAGAACTTTCCTTCATTATTCCGATATCGATAATATCATTACTTTCCTTTATCAAGCCAGCCTCCTGCTTTTTAGCAGCCCCTGAAGCTTTTTATCGCCATCCGCGGGAATTTTTCACAAACCTTTCTGACTTCAGACAAAAGTACATTCAGCAAAACAATGAAGGGGCCCCTGTTATCCTAGTCCATGGTTATCTTTCCGATCAGACTAAGACTTGGGCTCTTCTAAGGGAACAACTTAGAAAATCTACTAAGAGCCCTATTTACAGCTTTGATTACCGCCACTCTACTTTTGACTCAGTCCATAATAATGCCCTACGCCTTAAAGCAATGGTAGAACAAGTTAAGAAGAAAACGGGCAACAATGATGTTTATATAGTAGGACACTCGCTAGGTGGTTTAATTTCTTCCTATTACACCCAAAAATTTACTACCCCTAAAGAGGCGCCTCGAAAAGTAATTACCATTTGTTCGCCCTTACACGGAACAGTCAAATCTAAACTTGGGTTAGGACAGGCTAGTAAAGATATGGCTACTACATCGGATACGATAGCCTTTCTTCAAAAAGAATTGAAATATAACCCCCTCACCGATTACTACCATATAGCTGCTAATGATGATATAGTAGTCCAGCCTATTAATTCAGCTTTAATGGCTCTACAACCGGAGAGAGAACATATTTTCGAAAACTGCGGTCACACCTCTATTCTATGGAATGTAAAGGTCGCCAAGTGGATAGCTTCAAAGCTAAATACCTGACGCCCTCATATTTACGGCTGCAATCGCTGATAAAGTCTTAAGCTATATTTGAGCTTCGGTCAATAATTTTACCAGTTTTCTTTTAGAAGCTCGAAATAAGCACGGGGATGCTTACATGCAGGGCAAGCCTGTGGAGCTTGCTGCCCTTCATGGCGATACCCACAGTTCAAACAATACCAAGATTGTTGATCTTCTTTTTGAAAAACAGTATTTCCCTCGATATTTTTGGCAAGGCCGAGATAGCGTTTTTCATGTTGCCTTTCAGCGATGGCTATGGATTCAAAGACATCCGCAATAACATCGAAACCTTCCTCTCTTGCTATTTTAGCGAACTCAGGGTACATACTAGTATGCTCATGATTTTCCCCGCCGGCAGCAGCTTTAAGATTTTCTAGGGTAGTTCCAATAGTACCGAAAGGATAAGCTGCTTCTATCTGAGTCTCTCCGCCAGTCATAAATTTAAATAAACGCTTAGCATGCTCTTTTTCATGACTAGCAGTTTCTTCAAAAACTTTCGAGATCTGAACATATCCTTCTTTCTTAGCCACACTAGCGAAATAAGTGTAACGGTTGCGAGCTTGGCTTTCTCCTGCAAAAGCAATTTGCAGATTTTCGGCAGTTTTAGAATTTTTTAGTTCCATGTATAGTCCTCCTGTGTTTTGCAAAATGATCAAGAGGTCTATTATCGCATATAAGACGTAATAGTCTCTGTGAGCACTTGCCATGTTTGATATTAGGATTGGATTTTATAACATACTAATAATAAATAGCCAAGAAGCCATAAACAGCTATAACCCGTAACCACTTACAGTTTATGAGGACATCACGGGTTTTTAGATTACCAAATATATCGGGCTTTGATATTGTTGGATTTTAAGATCCGTTAATAATTCTGAGGCATTATGATTTTCAATAATTTTAATAACATTTTCAAGATCACCCTTGCGACATATATATCCATGCATTTTATTTTTTCTACTTGTGAGGCACATACTCCCAGCCCCTGTAAAAAGGAAAATAAATTTTTAATCTCTAAGCCCGTCTTAAACCTCCATGAAGAATGTTCAATAGATTCACCTTTAGTTTCTCAAGCCATATATGGACATTCTGCTCGACTAATAAAAAAAATCATTGGGGGCTGGGCCTTAATTGAAACAGAAGATGGATATCGAGGATATGCCTTAAGCCAAGGTCTATTGCCCGATAACCCACAGTGGAGGACCAGTAAAAGCTTAGTTAAGGTATCTTCTGTTGCAGGCTTAGTATTCCCCATAGAAGGCACGGAAAGACCTCACTACATGCAGCTACCTTTTGACGCTAGGATAGAAGTTGTTAAAGAGTTAGATTCTACTAATGAGCGCTGGGTGGAAGTAAAACTAATTAATGGAAAGTATGCTTGGATGCAAAGAGGTGATCTGGAAAAGCCTACCACCAAAACTTTGCAAGAAGTCATCAAACTATCACACAAATTTTTAGAGCGTCCTTTTATATGGGGAGGGACTTCTTCTGAAGGCTTTGACCGCTCAGGTTATATTCAAACTTTATTCAAACAAATGGGAATAATATTACCTCGGGATAGTCGCCCTCAGATGGCATCCCAAAAAGTTACCCCTATAAAAAATCTAGAAAAAGTTGGCGATCTTGTATTTCTGGGAGGAACTACGATTACTCAAGAAGGTATGTATTTAGGCAGCGGAAAATTCATCAGAGCCGGCATTAAAAATAACGAACCGCGTATTTCCATCGCTAAAGTAGAAGACTCTGAGTATAAATCTTTGACGGCAAGAAGGATCAAGGAAACCTCTTACCAAGCTACAATCTCTCCTATTACTGATGAAATCAAAGCTAAAATAACCTATTCATGGCGCGATGACAACCCTGTTCCTTTATCAAATTTAAGATACATCAAACTTAACCACTGGGGTTTTGATGGGTACGTTCATGAGGGAGAGCTTATCGTCCACGAGAAAATTGCCGGTGAAGTAGTAGATATTTTTGAAGAACTTTTCGAAGCACAATATCCGATTGAAAAAATGCTCTTAATCGATGAATATAAAGCCGATGATGATCTATCATGTGAAGACAATAACGCTTCAGCATTTTGCTCACGGCCTATTACTGGTAGCACTACAAAATGGTCTTATCATAGTTTTGGCCTAGCCATCGATATTAACCCTGTCTTAAATCCTTATCATAAAGGCAATACTGTTGTTCCTGTCAATGGAACCCCCTTCTTAGATCGCAGCCTTAATTGCCGTGGAATCATCGATGAAGATGATATATGCTATAAAGCTTTTACTAAACGCGGATGGAAGTGGGGCGGCCATTGGACAAGTTTGTTGGACTACCAGCATTTTTATAAAGATATCGCATACTAAAAAAACCACCATTAGACCATGACAGGGTTCTTATACCATATATATTGCTTACTGAAGGCCTATTTAATAGAAATACCTGCTATTATAGTGTCTTCAGTAATTTTTATTCCGTTTGCTATTATAGCCCCCTCCACAACACCCAAAGCCAATCATAGGCCGATCTTGCTAGTCCATGGCTATATGCATCATCGCGGCGCTTGGCTATGGATGCACAACTACTTGAAAAAGAAAGGTCTAGGGCCAATATATACATTAAACCTCATGCCTCCACTACAATCTATTGAAGACCATGCTACTCTTGTCAAGGCCAAGGCGGCAGAAATAGAAGTAGAATGCGGCATTCCCGAGCTTATTATTGTTGGACACTCCATGGGAGGACTCGTTGGGGCTTATTATGCTGAAAATCTAGCTCCCCCGGGCAAAATTTCTCACCTAATAACTTTATCATCTCCCCTTCAAGGAACTTATACAGCTAAGATTGCTCCCGGAAAAAATGCTAGGGAAATGATTTACAAGTCAAAATTTACCCAAGAGCTTAGCGCGGCTATCGCAAAGAATTCCCAAGGGATAAAATATTTTCATATAGCCACTAAACACGATAGGGCCGTAATTCCTTGGGAATCAGAGTTGACGGGGCAAAACCCCGCCAATGAATATATTATCGAAGATTTAGGCCACGTTGGCATACTATTTTCATCCCGGGTAGGCAATAAAATTGTTGAGTGGCTATCAAGATAACCTTTCTTCTAACTTGCGGTAGTTAACTTTGCCTGTACCCGTTAAAGGTATTTCATCACATTCAATAACATCCTTAAAGCGTGCTAAGTTACTAAAACCCTGTTCACGTATACCTTTGTTGATCTCATCGACAGTTACTTTGAAGGTCGAAAAGAGATATAACTCCGTTTTTTGGCCTTCTTTTTCCAAAGCTATTACTGCTAAATCAGGCCCTTCGGAAGGTGTATACCAATTATGTCGCTGCCCACTGGCGGCAACAGCTTCTTCAAGCGCCCCTAAGCTAAGCATCTCACCACCAATTTTAGTAAACCGCTTCAAGCGACCAGCTAAAATTAGGTTGCCTTCTTCATCTAAGATTCCTAAATCTCCGGTATCATACCAGCGCTTACCCTCCATTTCAATAAAAGGAGAACGAGTAGAAGTGCCTTCAAGATATCCATTAAAAACATTAGGACCTGTCACCAATACCAAGCCCCTTTCTCCTTGAGGTAAAATCTCATGGCTTTCAGGATCTATAACTGCCAACTCAACCCCCGGAATAGGCTTGCCTACCCCTTTGGGCTCCTCATCAGCTCTATTAATGGAAATCACTGGTGAACATTCTGTTATACCATACCCCTCGATCAATTGAGCATCGGTACCCATTTCATCAACCTTATCAAAAAGGTCTTTAGGAGTCTTCTCAGCACCAGTTACAAACAACCGCACCGACTCAAGTTGTTCTTTTGTCCCCACCTGGAAAATGCCTTTCATAAAGCTAGGGGCACTAATCATTACTGTTATCCCCCAGCGCTTGATCCCCCGAGCCAAACGTGCACTATCGGTAGGATCGGGAGAAAAAGCTGAACGAATACCTGATAGAATCGGCAAAAGACCACAAGCTGTAAATCCAAAAGAGTGAAAAGGGGGTAAAACAGCATACAAAACATCATAATGGTAAAATTGGAAAACTTTTATGGACTCTCGTATATTGCTCAGAATATTTTTATGGCTAAGAGGAACACCTTTAGGCATACCTTCGGTCCCACTAGTGAACAGTAATACCGCAGGGTCATCTTCGTGAACATCACCAATACCATACTGATCTAGCAACGTGTCAGCGCTTTTTTTAGAGTTCCAAAAAGCTTTTAGTTTACTTTTCAAAGTAAATTGAGGTCTCAAATCCTCTAGCATCACAACCTTATCTTCGATGCCATTAAAATCGACATTATGAAGCCTTTCTACAAACTTCCAAGAAGTTAGCACATGCTGCAAATTAGTAGCCGCGATAACTGTTTCGAGATGACGCGGACCTACTGTCCAGTTAACCATCACAGGGACTTTCTTTGCCATCAAAGTTGCTAAAACTAAGATATTAGCCCCTATAGAAGCTGGTAACATAATGCCTATCTTATCTCCTGGAAGATCCTGGATATAATCAGCTAACAATAAAACTCGGAGCTTAAGATCACGATAGGTAACAGTGCCCGTCATGTCATCAGCACAAGCTAATGTTTTCCCCATCTTATCGCATATTCTTAAAAAAGCTTCCTGTAATGTAGAACCTTTAGGACCCTCGGGATCACAACGCTTCTCATCTTTAAACCAATCGGAGTACTCTTTCTCATCGTCAAGGTTTGCTGTATCTTCTTTTTCATATTGCCTTGCAGCAATAGCCATCACAGATCCGACTGTAGTCAAGTCCTCCGGAGCAATATTAGAAACTCGATATTCTTCTTCGATAAATAAAAGAATATTAGCGGCATCAAGGGAATCCAAACCTAAGTCCGCTGCCAGATCAGATTCGGGGGTAACATCTTTCTCTAAACGATTGGACATTTTCGCTAATTCAGCAACAACCTTTTTCTTAATCTTATGGGGAATCTGATCAAGATCAAATTCAATCTGCTCTGGATGTCCGGAATAAGTTACTTCAGGTAACTCTTTCCTCCAAGCGCTATAAGAAATTAACTTCAAAGGTTCTCCATGGCGTTTGCCCTCTCTATCAATAAAAGGCTTATTATACCATTCTTCAAGGTACTTATTGATCTCTAAACGACTACTATGATAAGGAAAATCAGAGGGGTTGACTTCAAACTCAACATCAATATCGCGCTTGGGAGTAAAAAAGATAAGGTTTTTCAAGGCTATCTTCAGGCCTTTAAGAATATTACCTCCCAATGAAGGAGCTTTTCCCGTCAAAGCCCTAGAAAACATGCTGCCCCAAAACCCAGTAGTTCGCACCAATACAATATTGACATCGGGCATTTCTTGAAGTATTTTATGAACCCCCGAAGCACCTCCTACTACCTCTACTGCGGTATGCTTAACTTTCCCTGAAGGATACAAAAGTAAATTATCCCTCTTGCGCAAAGCTTGAAATAGACGTTGAAAAGCGCGTTCTCCGCGCTTCATTTTTAGAGTATTATGAGTATCTTCAAAATTTGGGATTGGCAAAGCTCGTAAACGTCTCAAAAGCCCATGAAGCCAAGGGGTATAATACATATACTCGATTGTCAAAGGGCGGGGCTTAAATTTTTTGTAAAGCGCAATTGAAACTATCGCTGGATCTAAGTAAGAAGGGTGGTTAGGAAGAAAAAGAATCCCTTTATCAGGATTGAGGTTCTCGGGGTTAATTTTCTCCAGGCCTTTAACATGCCAGCGATACCTAACTTTCAAGGCTAACTTTATGATCCAGTGAACGCAAGAAGTGATAAACTTATTCAAGGTTTTCTCCTTATTGTTATAACGCTATTTGTTATAGATATTATTATAAAAGTTTACTTATAGTGACAATCATTTTAAAAAATACTAGCCTTACTTACTCTTTAGTGACTGAACTTATAGAGGTTGCTTTTGACCGGCGAATATTCTCTATCTTCTGATTATTGTTCTGAAAAATATCTTTAATGGCAGAATAGTTAGAACTTAAATTATCAAGATTTGTTTGATTTTTATTGGCCAGCTCTGACTGCTTCTGAATTAATCCATAAACTTCTTGTAACCGTGAATGCAAATCCTTAAAGCAACTAGAAGATTGAGCATAATGTTGTCCGATTTTGCTAACAGCTTTAACACGTTCTTCCAATGATGCTTTATACTTACTTGCGTCTTCAATGCTTGTTGTTAAAGTAGCTTTAATATCGCTAACTTTTTGCTCTATCTCCTTATTGACAGCCTTGAATTGTTCCGCAATAGTACGGATTTCATAAGCTATCACCGAGAAGCCTTGACCGAACTCACCAGCCTTTTCAGCTTCTATTGAAGCATTAAAAGAAAGCACGTTAGTATGTTCGGCACATTTATCGATTGTTTTAATATGACCACTAATATCTTCCAACTTATCAACCATAGTAGCTTGCTTAGCAGACAAGGTTACCGCCATATCTTCTAACCCCGTTATATCATCTTTAATACGGTCTAAGGTCATCTGGCTTTTAGGAGCTTCGTTATACAAGGGTTCAAAAACCTCTCTAATTTTTGTCAATTTTTCTTGCTGCTTATTAATATTGGTGAGCAATTGCTTTATATTAAAAGAAAATTCATTAGCAGTAGCATCTACTTCTTCAAAATTTCCATCTAACTTTTTATAATTATTATAAACTTGTGATAAAGGTTGCCAAGCACTATTTAATTCGAGTTCCAAGTTTTGGGTATGATCTTGCAACTTAGCAAGTAAGCCGTTGATTGTTTCTACAGTACCTTCCAAAGGATGACCCGGAGAAACTTTTAAACGCTCTTCAAGAGCTTGTTTATCGTTAGACAAGATGTTAAGCTTAGAGTTGAAATCTTTAATCCTCCTTCTTCCAACAGCGATGAAGACAAATATAATCAAGAGAACTACCAAGCTCATTACGCCTATTATCGCTAGCTCTACCATATTATGATTCTGATAAGAATCTTCCGCAATTTGCAGAGTATTTCTTATAACCCTAAATTGTTGGTCTATAGCCC
The DNA here is from genome assembly GCA_051744985.1 of Chlamydiota bacterium. Taxonomy (GTDB): domain Bacteria; phylum Chlamydiota; class Chlamydiia; order Chlamydiales; family JABHNK01; genus JBNJDP01. The sequence continues at coordinate 8,236 of JBNJDP010000019.1, forward strand.
TAGCGAGGCTTGTTTCGAAGGCTGTTATTTCACTATAAGCCTCATTGAAAGAGGTTCTCACTTCTTTAAGGCTGTTTTTATCCAGATTTTGGGTGACGTCATTCAAAGTTTTACCGATTTCATTCATCGATCTTTCCAGCTTATCCCAAAGCTGAGTCTGTTGAGGGGCTTCACCTACAACCTGCTGGTAAGCATCCCAATGATAACTAATGCGATTAAGAGCATGACTAATGTTACTGCTGGCCTCTTGAGGGGAGAGACTTCCTTCAAGCGCGCGGTGGACAACAGCTATAATATCCCAAGAATATAGCTCCGATATACTTCTTAAATGATCTAAGGAAGCTATCTCCGACTGATAAACGTCCTCGAGAGGGCTTTGACGATTATAGCTATAATTAAGGTATGCTAAACTACCTCCACCTAAAGCAAGAGCTATAATGACCCATAATAATACTTGCTTTCCCTTTAAAATCATAATATCTCCCTTATATCAACAAAACCTTAATTAATAAAAACGACATTAAATGTCGCTTAATAAATGATATTTCACGCTAATCTATGATTATGAATAACTCTTTGGGAGCTAAGCTAGACAAGATAGTTATCTCTCATACCTTTCGCAGAAATCCTAAAGCAAGATTAGCACATAATATCAGTTACTAAAAAGTGCCTACCGATAAAAGCAACATCAGCCTAATGCTGATGGACACCTTTTCTCTAAGATGCTATACCAATAATGATTTAAAACTAGGTTTGTTCCCAAGAGAAACTTTCTACGCTATTGTACTAATTTCTCAAAGTCATATACTCTGGTTCTAAATCATTATTAATATAGCTTTATCAAAGCTACCTACTCTACTGTAATAGCAGCAACAGGGCACTCGTCAGCAGCTTCTTCAATGGCTTCCGTACGACAGTTTTCATCGCCGATAAAGACTGCCTTGCCTTCATCATCCATTTCAAAGCCTTCAGGACAAATGTTAACACATAGTCCGCAACCAATACAGGTCTCGGAGTCGACGTTTGCTTTTTTGGACATAATCATCCTCCTATTTTCTTAGCAAATCATAGTGATCGATATTTTTCTGAGCTACTTCCTTGATAGCTTCTAACGCTTCAGGATCTTTAGCAAGGTGACGAAATCTTACTTGAGGGTCAAGATAACTTTCAACCGTCACCTTACCTGAAATTTTCATAACCTTCGAAATCTCGCCGGATTCGTATTCCACTAATGGATACAACCCACATTGCACACCATTTTTGGCTAGTTCTAAGGTTAAATCAGGCTTATGACCCCAACCTAAAGGACAAGGCACATGAACCTGCAAGTACTTGGGACCTTTAATAGCTAAAGCTTTTTTTAGTTTTCGCTTAAAGTCTTGGGGATATCCTACAGAAGCGCTAGCAGCATAAGGAATACCATGAGCGGCACAAATCTCAAGCACCGGTTTTTTCATCCTCCAATTACCTTTCCAGACCTTCCCCGCTGGGGATGTAGTCGTATGAGCTTCAAAAGGTGTAAGACCACTTCTTTGAATACCTGTATTCATATAAGCTTCGTTATCATAGCATATAAAGAGCACATCATGCCCCCTTTCAAGCATCCCGCTCAAAGCTTGCAACCCAATATCTCCGGTACCACCGTCACCAGCCTGGGCAATCAAATTAACATCATCCAAAATTCCCAGGTGCTTGGCAGCAGCCTCCACACCACTAGCTACAGCAGCAGCATTTTCGAAAAGAGAATGTATCCATGGCACTTTCCAGCTAGAGTAAGGGCACTTCGTGGAAAAAACTTCCAAACACCCTGTAGCGTTGGAAACAATGGTGTTCTCTCCTGCTGTATCGATAGCCATCCGGGCAGCCATTGATTGTCCACACCCACTACAGGCTGTGTGGCCAGACACAAAATAATGCTCATCAAAGTGACGACCTGTTATATTATCTCCCATAGGATCCTCATAGTTTTCCTTTTTTAAACATAAAATTCATCGCTCAACAAGGAGTTATTGATGTCCAGAAAGTGACAACGTTGGGGGTTATTCTCAGCAACAGCTATCATTTCATCTAAGGTTTTAAAAGTAATATCCCTGCCGCCTAAACCTGCTATAAAACCACAACATCGGCTGGGACCACCTTCTAATAAAGAGCTTATTTCGGTAAACAAAGGCCCTTCAGAGCCGAGGGAAATGGCTTTTTCAAGAACTATCACCTTTTGATTGTCACCCACCAGTTGGCGAATTTTTTCCTCAGGGAAGGGTCTGTAAGCAATTATTCGCAGCAAACCCAAAGATGGATGTTCATCGATATAATCCTTGAGTGTTCCGCATACCGACCCCATCGCTACTATTACTGTTTCTGCCTTTTCAAGATTATAACCTTCGACTAAATCAATTCCTTGACGGCCGCTAATTTCAGCAAACTCCTCGCCTACTTTAGGAATTAACTTTATAGTTTCCTTAAGAGTCTCATGAAGGGCATAACGAGTTTCAGTATAAACACTAGGATCACCTAGCAACCCAAAGGACATTGGATTTTTGACATCTAACTTATAGGGCGCCTGATAGTCAGGAAGAAAATTATCTACCACCTCTTGGTCGGCTAATTCTACGGGCTCCATACCATGGGTGAGGATAAAACCATCCATGTTAACCATCACGGGCAACATAACTTTTTCATTTTCTGCTATCTTGTAAGCTTGATAAATAAAATCATGAGCTTCTTGGTTGTTCTCAGCATAAAACTGAAGCCATCCGCTATCACGCAAGCTTATAGTATCTTGGTGATCATTCCAAATGTTTATCGGAGCAGAAAGAGCCCTATTAGCACAGGTCATTACCACCGGCAAACGCATGCCAGCGATATTAAAGACGACCTCACTCATCAATATCAAGCCTTGTGAGCTAGTAGCAGTAAAAGTTCGAGTACCCATAGCGCTAGCGCCTAAAACAACACTAGCTGCTGAGTGCTCACTTTCAACATTGACAAATTGACTTTCCAGATTACCATTAGCAACGAATTTGGCTAAATCCTCAACAATATGGGTTTGAGGAGTAATAGGATATGCCGAAATCACTCCAGGCTTACAGCTTTTAACAGCCTCGGCAACAGCTCGTGAACCTTCTACAAATTTTTTCATTCTTCTACCATCTCGATATCTTTTTTAGGACAAACATAAGCACAGAGCCCACACCCTTTACAATAAGCAAGATCAGAATTATAATTCTTGGTGCCGGCTTTTTCAATGCATGCTTCAGGGCAAATTGATTCACAAAGACCGCAATCGATACATTCTTTATGAAGAAAGGACGGCTTGCGGTTAGAGCGCCAAGACCCCGTTTTGTTAGCCTCGGAAGCTCCCGGTTTTGATAGTAACGGACCAAACATATAGACCCCTTTTTATTTTATCGCTTCAAAGCCGCGTCGGACGGCCTTAAGGTTTTGATCTAAAACCTCTGGTTTTTTAGTAATAAAACGATCTTCAACAGCCTTCAGGAGAGAATCTAAGGCCACTTCTCCCGTAGCTTTACTAAAAGCTCCTAACAAAACTGTATTGCTATAAGGCTTGCCTATCACCTCCATAGCTATCTCATCAGCAGGCACCTGATGGACGGTAACCCCCTGGGGAACCTCTAGGTCTCCCATATAGTTCACTATTGCCACTCCTCCCTCTTTAATAGTAGCGAGGCAATTCTCGCTCCATATGAGGCTAGGGTCGACGATGATCGCATAATCAGGATTATAAATCTGGGATCTCATCCTGATAGGTTTGTTGTCAAAACGCAAAAAAGCGTTCATCGGAGCTCCCATCCGAGCAGCGCCAAAATGAGGAAAAGCATAAGCATATCGATCTTCGATAAAAAGGGCTTCTCCTAAAATGGCTGCAGTGGTAATAGCTCCTTGACCAGCTCGAGCATAAACCTTAAATTCTTTCACTGTATACCTCTCATACAAACTTCTCAACAATATTTCTATATACCGGCAATAGCGCGGCAATCACAAAAGCTTTGACAGCATCAACGACCAGAAATGGCTTCATTCCTACAATAATAGCTTTTTTGTATCCTACAAACAAACTAAGCCAAGCCGTTCCCGACACCAAAACTAACATAAAACCTATCAGCAATATTAACGAATATTTGATATAATGCCATGATTTTTTATCTTCCAACGATACTCCAACAAAATATGCTGCTAGGAGGTAACCCATTAAGTACCCTCCCGTAGGTCCGATAAAATTAAGCATCCCCCCACCAGCAGTAAAAACAGGAACCCCCAGAAAGCCTTCACCGAAAAATAGAGCTAATGCTCCCACAGCCCTTTGGGGACCTAAAGCCGCTGCCAATAAAAAAACTCCTAAATTCTGCATACTAATAGGAACAGGAGTAATAGGGAGGTAAAATTTTATGTGCGTACAGAAAATCAAAAAAAGAGAGCCTAAAGCCATCCAGGTTAGCTCTTTGCAGAGAGTATTCTTATACAATAGAGATTGATTTTTTAACGTAAGAGATCTCATCATATGCTCCTTAATTATTATACTTCCGCTATCGGAATCATTGATATTACCAAGAGTCTTTTAACTATCAAGAAATAAATATAATACAATTTATAAAATATTTGAAGATCAAAAAAAGCCGGCAATCGAATAATTACCGGCTACGGTAAAATTAGACCGTCTTCTTATGCAAATGCAAAGAAGATTATGATTGCTGAAAAGGGTTATCTTCAGCAGCTGGTAAAACTTCGTTAACAGCAGCCTTTAAAACTTCAATCTTGGAACCATCAACCATTTTAAGGATAACGGTATTATCTTCGACTTTAGAAACAGTACCTACAATACCCATGGCCGTTACTTTATCGCCTTTTTTCAAAGTATTCCGACGCTGCTCCAAAACTTTACGTTTTTTTTGCTCAGGACGCCATAGAATCAAGTAGAAAAAGACAATTGCTATCCCAATCATAACAAAAGTATTCCAATACCCCTGTTCAGGACGAGCAGGAGGAGGTCCTTGTTCTTGAGCATAACCACCGGCAGCTAGGATCATTGCACCTAACACTGATACTTTAGACATTAAATTTTTCATCGAATTCCCTCACTTGATTATAATTTACCTCTTTCATGAGGCTTAAATTAATCTGGATAAATTTCAGATACTCTTTCATAAAAGTTCTGAAGGCTATTATTTGCAATAGATTGCCTCAACTGATTCATGAAATCAAGATAAAAGGCGATATTTTGAATTGTGACTAAAGTCAATCCGGTAATTTCATCGACATTCAAAAGATGACGAATATAAGCTTTGGAAAACATAGAAGTATAACAGTCGAGGGTCGGGTCTAAAGGAGTGAAATCCTCTGCGTAGCGACCGTTTCTGATATGGATTTTACCCTGCCAAGTAAAGGCTGTGCCATTACGAGCATTACGCGTAGGCATAACACAGTCAAACATATCCACGCCTCGCATTACCGCCTCGATAATATTTCGGGGTGTACCAACACCCATCAAATAACGTGGTTTATCCTTAGGCAGGTAAGGTTCCACAACTTCGATCATTTCATTCATTATCTGCCTAGGTTCCCCTACTGATAAACCTCCAATAGCATAACCATCAAACTCCATCTCAACAAGCTCTTCTGCCGACCGCCGCCGTAAATCAGCATAGCCTCCGCCTTGAACAATCCCAAAGAGTTGTTGATCAATATTAAGATCATAATTACGACAGATTTTTCCCCAACGCGTAGTACGTTCCAAGGCTTTTTCCGCTTGTTCATACTCACAAGGGTATGGCACGCATTCATCAAAAGCCATGACAATGTCAGACCCCAAAGTTTTCTGGATATCCATACTTTCCTGGGGACCTAAAAAATAGCGCTTGCCATCGATATGTGATTGGAATTTAACTCCGCTATCACTCACTTTATTTAACCCTGCTAGGGAAAAAACCTGAAAACCTCCCGAATCAGTTAAAAGCGGTTTATCCCAATTCATAAAACGATGTAATCCTCCTGCCTTAGCCATGATATCCATTCCAGGTCGCAGCATGAGATGATAAGTATTACCTAAGATAATCTGCGCTCCCAGTTCATTAAGCTGCTGATTAGTTAAAGTTTTTACTGAAGCTCGCGTTCCTACGGGCATAAAAACGGGCGTTTCAATCGTCCCATGTTCCGTCTCCAGCGTTCCTAAGCGAGCCTTTGATTTTTCATCAGATTTAAGCAGTTTGTAACCTAGCATCTTTTCTCCAAAATTATTCCCTTAAACTCTAAACTCTCAGCTCTTTAAAACGCAAATACAAAAACCAAGCTTTAACCCCGTGATAGTGACCAAAATCGCGGCTTTAAAAAACATAACACATTGCCTAGCTAAGCGCTATATATGAGCCCGAACTTTTGCAAAATAACTGCAACATTTACATTTACACAAAAATGTCAGGCAATTTACTAAGATAAGTATACAAATTTACCTATATATAATTAAGATAATGATCTTATAGCAACAGCCGATATCTACCTGGAAGCCCATATAAAAATCCATTAAATAAGGTGCTGATTATGGCCTTTAATATTAACTCTGGCATATACTCTTTTCATAATGATGAGAATAACTTTAACACCCCCAACAGCAATCGAAAGCCTTTAGACCCTCTAGACTCCAAGATACAATCTCGAGTAGCCCATCCGCGTTTTACAGAAAATAATCCTAATACAATAAATGCTTCTTCCATCACTACGCAAAGATTCTCTTTATCTGCTAAAAATCATGCCCGCATTAAACAAGTAGCTCAAAAAGTAGGGATTGCTGTAGGCAGCACTGCCGATCTCCCCTCTGCAAGCATGGATAGGATTGAAGATACTATAGAACAAAATGTCTACGGCATACAACAAGCATATACCGACAATATAGCTGCAGGAATCTCTCCAGAACCTTATGATGAGGCTATTTACCAGGATACAGCACTAATAAGAAACATATCTACTATAGCAGCTGTAGCAATAGAATTTCAAAGTCAGATAAGCCTAGAGGCACGTAAAGATGTTATTCTTTCTAAAGAGATCATTAATTTACCTTCGGATATTATTGTAACCCGCAACTTACAAGCCTTCTTTAATCTCCCCAAAACCTTGGGTAGAGGAGGCTTTAAAACCGTCAACGCGGCTCTAGATGTTTTCAACAAAACAGAGGTCGCCCACTCCCAGCTACATACAATAGACGCTAATCATATGGATTCGATTAGAAGAGAAATTGAATTCCTAGACCTATTCCATGACGAAGAAGGCATTATCCCTACTTACCATATTTATCACATCAATGGGAAAGGCGGAGAAAGTTACGGCATCTTACAACCAAGATGTGACAGCAGCTTTAGTAAGATACGATACAATAACTTAATAGATAACGATAGTCGTCAGCAGTATCTCCACGCCTTACAAAATTTGATGAATGCTCTAGAAACATTATCCCAAAAGAATGTTTTACATAGAGATATAAAACCCGACAATATGATGCTATTACAAGAAGAAGACTTATTGACTGGAAAACTTATTGATTTTGGGGCTGCCTGCTATGCCGACTCTTACGAAAGTTTAGCAAAACTCCAAGGTACCCCTGGCTTTATAGCTCCTGAAATCATAGCAACAGAGCATGAAGTAGCACAAGCCACCAGAGAAGGAAGGGAGCCTCTTTTAGAAGACCTCTCGAAGAGTGATGTTTGGGGAATGGGAATGTCCCTATATTATATTTTTTCTGGTGAAAACCCACCTCTATTCAGCTCCAGAACTATGCCTATACAGCATTTATCGCTCACTCACCTATTATCTAAGTCAGACTCACAAGAATACCAAGAATATATAGTAGCTTACCCTGAACCTCAAAATAAGAGAACTATAGAACACCTCATATGGCGTTGTCTACGTCCCGAAGTAGAATTGCGCCCTTCACCTAGTGAGTTAGCTCAAGAATTCAAACAAATTATTGCCGACATGGAAGCCACAGGCAATTACCAAGTACAAATCAACCCTAGACATTCCTATTAAATCTATGACTATAACCTAACTTTTAGCTCATTCACGTATTTGTAAAAAAACAGACAATAACGTACAGTAAACTGATTAAATTATGGAGGATCCCCTAAGATGACTAATAGCCCTGAGCAAAAAAAACAAAAGCAAATCATTCCTAGTGAATCATGGAGAATTTTTAGAATCCTGTCTGAATTTGTCGATGGCTTTGAAACTATGGCGCAGCTAGGGCCTTCTGTATCGATTTTTGGTTCCGCCCGTTCACCTTCCGACAGCCCTTCCTATAAAACAGCACTAGAGATATCTAAGAAAGCCGCCGAAAAAGGCTTCGGTATCATTACAGGAGGAGGACCAGGAATCATGGAAGCCGCTAATAAAGGAGCTGCAGAAGCTCGAGGAAACTCCTGTGGCGTACGAGTCGAATTGCCCTTTGAAAAAGGTAGTAACGATTATGTCGACCCAAAATACCATTTAAGCTTTCGTTACTTTTTTGTAAGGAAAGTAATGTTTGTTCGTTACGCTCAAGCTTTTGTTTTTTTGCCTGGTGGCTTTGGAACTCTCGATGAATTATTTGAAATTCTGACTCTCATCCAAACTCTTAAGATCAAACCTGTACCTATCTATTTAGTAGGCTCACACTTTTGGGGTAAGCTGATTGACTGGGTTAAAGATAATATGCTAGCCGAAAAGTTAATTTCAGAAAAAGATCTCAGCCGTATAACTGTTACTGACGATGTTGATAGGATTATCCAGGAAATCGAACTGTATTACGAACAAACAACTTCTACAGAAACACTACCTATTTAACTGATGTTACGCACCAACCTATAAATAAGCATGATAGAAAGATGTTGCTCCCTCGATTACGATAAAACCAAGTTTCCCTTCAAGGGTTAGTCTTTCTGGAAGATCACCCCTTTAGCTATTATCTCATCAATATAATTGAGAGTATAATCACCTGATAAAAAATTGGGATCTTCAAGCATATAAGTATGAAAGGGGATAGTAGAATCTACACCCACAATATGAAACTCTCGCAATGCGCGCTTACCGCGAGCTATAGCTTGCTCCCTATCTTTACCTCTTACAATTAATTTAGCAATCATCGAATCATAATAAGGCGGGATAGTATAACTAGCGTAACAAGCACTGTCGACCCTAATATGAGGCCCGCCTGGTGGAAGAAAATATTGGAGTTTTCCTGGGGAGGGTGCGAAGTTATGATCAGGGTTTTCAGCATTGATTCTAAATTGGATAATGTGATCCTTAAAAACAATATTTCTTTGCTTCAAGGTCATTTTATGCCCCATAGCTATTTTAAGCTGCTCCACGACAAGGTCTACTCCTGTCAACTCTTCGGTAACAGTATGCTCTACTTGAATCCGAGTATTCATCTCCATAAAATAAAAATCGCCATCATCATCGATGAGAAATTCTACTGTTCCTGCAGAATAATATTCTGCTGCTTTCGCAACATCAATAGCAGCTTGACCGATCTTTTTCCTTTGACGAGAGCTTAATATAGGACTGGGAGACTCTTCTATCAGCTTTTGGCGCCGACGTTGAATGGTGCAATCTCTTTCTCCCAAATGGACATAATTACCATATTTATCACCAAGAACTTGAACCTCAACATGGCGAGGGTTGATAATCATTTTTTCAATATACACGCCAGGATTGCTAAAGCTTGCTTCCGCTTCTGCACGTGCCATGGGGAATTGCTTAACCAGCTCTTCTTCACCATGAGCTATCCTAATACCACGCCCTCCCCCACCGGCAACGGCTTTAATGAAAACGGGGTATCCCATGTTGGCTGCTAATTTACGCGCACTTTTGATATCTTCAACAATACCTTTAGAGCCTGGAATCACAGGGCAACCTGCTTGTCGAGCAGTATTTTTAGCTTGAGATTTATCCCCCAATAATGAAATAGCTTCCGATGAAGGACCTATAAATATTAAACCACAGCTCTCACAAATTGAAGCAAAGTTAGCATTTTCACTCAAAAACCCATATCCAGGATGAATAGCATCAGCTCCTGTAATTTCACATGCCGACAAAATATTGGAAATTTTCAAGTACGACTGGCTAGCGGGGGAATCACCTATACAGACGGCCTCATCAGCAAGCAATACATGCAGCGCCTCTGCATCAGCCTTCGAGTAAACAGCCACTGTCTGAAGTCCAAGATCATGGCAAGCTCTTATAATTCTAACGGCTATTTCACCTCTATTGGCGATCAAAACTTTACGCATTAGACAACCCTAAAGATTTTAGTCCCAAATTCTACCGGCTGGCCGCTATCCACAAGAATTTCTTCAACGGTACCATTAACACCTGCTTTTATTTCGTTCATAACCTTCATAGCTTCTATGATACAGACTACCATATCTTTTTCTACTTTATCACCGACTTTCACGAAAGGCTCGGCATCAGGTGAAGAGGCTTCATAAAAAGTGCCCACCATTGGCGAGGTGACATAATCACCTTCAGGCTGGGGCTCTTCAGAAACTTGTGATTCTGAAGATGCTAGAGAAGAATCCTTAGAAGGTTTAATGGTTACTGAAGGAGCACTATAAACTTTTTCATGATAATCTTCCTGAAAAGTATTTTCTCCTGGAGCTAAGCTTTTTTCTAGGTAAAGCTCAAAATCATCCTTTTTATAGTTAAGCTTTGCGATGCCGTGCTTACTCATCGCAACCATCAAGTCTTTAATCTGCTTTTTTTTCACTTTAAGCCCCTCTCTTTATTACACTCGCTGAATATATTCACCACTGGATGTATCGACTTTGACAACATCTCCCGCCTTGACAAAAGGCGGCACTTCAATCTTTGCTCCCGTCTCTAAGATACCAATTTTTGTCACATCGGATATTAAAACATCTTCATCTTCGCCTTCAATTTTCGTAATCATAAGCTCTAAAAATTGGGGTAAATCTACGCTAACGATATTATCAGCATAACACTGTGCTTTGACAGCTACACCTTCTTTGAGATAATTAGCGCTTTCTCCAATAATATCGGGTTCAACAGCTACTTGCTTTAAGCTCTCCACATCGAGAAAGATATAATGCTTATCTTCAAAATACAGGTATTCTAAATCGTGCTCTTCAAGAGCAACATGTTTTATTTCCTGATTAAGCTTAAAATTTTTCTCTATAGACTCATCGGTCGCTAAATCATAGAGTTTAGCTTTAATAAATGGGCTGCCTTTGGGAACAGTAACTTTAACTACTGACTCTACCCGATAAAGCTTATTTCTTACAGAAACCGTCATTCCAGGAGTTAGTTGTTTACCTGTAGTCAACATATTCATGAGCAATACACCTAATTTGAAAGATTTTTCCCACAAGAACGCAACTCTCGCACTGCGTCCCTCATCTCAGTCGCACCAAAAAGATAAGTTCCTGAAACTAAAACGTTAGCGCCAGCATCCAAGCATAAGCATCCTGTTTCTGGAGTTATTCCACCATCGACCTGTATGTCAAAAGGCGGCAGGTTTTGTCCGCTTTTCCCTCCTTCTCTGATCCCTAAGCGATCACAAGTTTGGCGAACAAAACGAACCTTATCAAGGACCTCAGGCTTAAACTCTTGGCCGCCAAAGCCTGGAAAGACTGTCATCATAAGGATTTGATCACATTGGTCCAAAAATTTAGGAACAAAACTCATCGTCGTATCAGGGTTGAAAGATAAGCCTGCTTTAATATTGCACTTGCGAATAAATTCCAGAGTGTCTTCCACATCTTCAGTGGACTCAAAATGAATAGTCAACATATCCGCCCCTGCTTCAGCGAATCGCTCAATATAATCATAAGGATTATACATCATCAAGTGAACATCTAGAAACATATCTGTAGACTTATTAATTGCTGCTACTGCTTTAGGTCCAATAGTTAGATTGGGAACAAAATGACCATCCATAACATCGAGGTGCAAATAATCGGCTCCCGAATCTTCGATACGCTTAGCTTCATCAGCTAAATTAGCAAAGTCACCTGATAAAATCGAGGCGGCAATTTTTATCTCTTCTTTTTTCATAAGCATTCCGTTAAATAAGTTTAAAAAAAACTATCCTATCTGAGCGGAAAAGTCAAGTCAATAAAAGAGTCGCCGCTCCTAGATGTATATCTATTAAGGACTTAGGTTTGTAGCCAATATTGCTGAGCTTTGGCCATATCCCCCATCTCCATCAAAAGCTCTGCTAGCAGCTGAGCCATTGCAGATGAACTAGTTCCTACTGGAAAATAATTCCCCCATATTTTATCGATAGCACCGTCAAGAGCAAGGACATCTTGTTGGCAACATTTTTTTATTTGAGGATAAAAAAAGCAAAAATCCACAGGGTCCCATCCCCCTAATTTCAGAAGCGTTAAAATATCATAGAGCTCTAATTGATCACGTTGCTTGTCATAAGTATTGGCAAGCCTCCAATAGTCCAAAGGCTCAAAAGCTTCTACACCTGTTCTGAAAGTATCATCAGTCACCAGGGGTTCTCCACCCCACATAGCAGCTACTACGGTAAAATCCTTACCCGGGGATGATGGAGCAAAAAAGTAGCCCCCTCGGTGCTCAATATATTGACCAAAGGCATGAAAGTTAACAGGTATTGATACTGTGCCGTGTCTTGCAAGCTCAAAAGATCCCATCCCAGCTTTGATTTGAGGAAGATCAACTACGCCATGGTCGGCAGCTAGCACTAAAAGCTTCTTATTAGAAAGCTCTACAAGCCTGTCTATAACACGAAAACCTCCCAAAGGAAATGTAATAGCTATTTCTTTATCCCCTTGAAGATAACCTTCCAAAATCTCATTATAAAGTCTCTCGGAATAATAATTGTTATCAACAGAGTGGTATTCCAGGTGGCACTCTAGCGCTGCTAAATTTTCAAGACTCTCTCCATAAACGCTTACTAGCCCTTCTTGCAAATTATCTTGGGATAAATAAAAGCAATCATGATCCAGTGTGTCAAAAAAATAATTCGCTATAGCTACGACAGGATTTTTGATAGTATCAGAATTTAAACTGCTTTGTGATTCAGACAGCCATATATCACCTTTAGAGTCTTCACCATCAAAATAAGCAAAATCCAACACACCTTGCTGCAGATATTCTTGAAAAAGAGGGTGCTTACGCCAGCTCTCAATATTTTCGGTAACGATATCAGTCATCACAAGACAAAACCGCAACCCCTTAAACTTTTTCCATAATTTAAGAGCTAATAGTTCTTTTAGAAACAGATATGCAAAACGCCCGGTACCGGCTCCTAGGTCCATAAGATATAAGGGATGATCAAAATCGAGCTCAGAAGATAAATCCTCCAAAAAACCAGCTACCATCTTAGCATATTGGATAGCAATCAAAGGACCGGAAGTCAAATAGAAAGGCGTTTTATGCACAGTCCAAGCTTTTAGCCCATGACGAGTATAGGTGTCGCGCATAACATCTCTTAAAAGACTCTTGGACAAGCGCTGACTTTTTGCAAAGCATTCTTTCATTGAGCTTTCCCCGACATACTTTTTAACCAAGCAACAAGAGGATAAAGGTTCTCGACCCTCTCCCAGTCGCTCATTTCTTCTGACCAAATATAGTTGGTTCCTCGGAGATTTTTTTGAATCCAAGCTTTCTCCACCTCTTCCAATGTTAAAGGACCATGATGTTTACCTGAAGAATCATAGAAATGCCAATAATCTCCTAAAGGTCTATCAACAGCGGGAGCGGCAGGCTGCGCATTTTTTTCTTTTGTATTTTTGTTGAGGTTGGGTAATAAGAATAAAGCTAACACCCCCATCAACCCTCCCAAAAAACCTGCAAAAAACCATCCAACACTGCTACGCCCTCTACGATGAGCACAATAAGCATTAAACCATCCTAAACCAATAAGTATAAACCACGCTATCCATAAGGAATCATCAAACATAAAAGTCCTCATTTTTTGTCAGCAACGCATAATCATGATTCAAAACTATGTTTATGATAAAGATAAATTTAGCGCTTTGGAATAAAACCTAGCTCTCTTTTTCTTATAAAAATGTAAAATTATCTTCACATAAAACTAAGGGCAATAGTAAAATTCAGATTATTATTGCTATTAAAATGCAGACTTCCAAGGAGCACAATTATGTTAGACCAACAAGAATCCCCTATCCAAGATGAAAGGGTTATTGATAATCCGGAGTACGAATATCCTGATACCGTTTTTATACGAGACATTGAAAATAGAGTTTTTAAAACCATTGTCTTACAATGCCTAGCTAAAATCGAAGGCATCGAGCTTCTCGAAGGCCATTTTATCGATAGCCTTTTCGGCAGAGACAATATCGAAGGTATCAGAGGAATCCAAGCAGAGCAGGACAGCCAAAATCTAGCTGTTAATGTTAAGGTCGAAGTCAACATTAAATACGGATTACCTATACCGGAAAAGGCCAATGAAATTCAGACCAAGATCGCCCAAGAAATCACCCAATTGACAGGTTTGCACGTCGCTTGCATTCATGTGGTATTCAAGAATCTTATATCCTACGAAGCTCCACAAACCGAAGAGGATCTTGAAGAAACTGATGATAGCAATCAAACTTCTCCTATGTTAATTGGCGGCCAGCTCGCTGAAGATTACTCCGAAGAATATTAATATGCGCGACTCCAAATTTCTCTTGTCAGCGATGATAATTTTGGCCATCTTCGTATCTATCATTAGTGGTCTAGTGATGATGGTCATGCCGTGGCATCCCGAATTAAAGCACCAGCTGTCGGAAATTATCATCTCTCAACCAAGAACGCTCTTATACGGCGGAATGATTGCAACATTGTTCGGCTTAATATTGTTAATAATTTTGTTACGATTAAACCGTCGACTATATTTACATGTGGAGATGGGAGGACAGCCTGTCTCTTTCGACACTAAAGCACTGGAAGATTATTTATCGATTTATTGGAAGCAACGCTTTCCTCAGCATAAAATCACTCCAGAAGTTGTGGTCAATAAAAACAAGCTCCATATTATCGCTAAATTTAACGAACAACCTTCCTTTGATGAAAATTCCATCCTTGAGCAATGTGAGGAAGATATTAGCCAAACCTTAGCAAATAATTTCAAGTATAGTAAGCCTTTTATTTTCACTGTTGATATCCCTGGCAAATAGATATAGCATGCTATCGCAATATATTAAGACGCTGTAATTTGCTCGTTCGAATTTCGGGGTATATTCTGACTTTCTCGTAAAAAATCCTCTATAAAATAGTTGGTTTAGGCCTTGTACGCAATAAATCGAGCCACGTTGCTATACTTTCCTCAAGCCTATTTCCAAAGATTAGAGGGGCATCACAGGTCTAAAGGAATATTTGACTTCAACAGCTTTAAACCGTATAATGTGTTATACTATCGTAATAAATATCTCCTAATTTATATCATAAAAAGATGAGGGTTCCAGCTATGCGTTATCTAGCCCGCGACTGGTTTACAGTATGTCTGCTTTTGACTCCTTTAGCTGCCTGGGCTTGGCCTGAGTTAGGCACAACTACCGGGGGGCTCTTACCGGCAGAGACTATCAACACTGTAGGTATTAGTATAATCTTTTTATTAAGCGGTCTCTGCATCAGGGTAAAATCCTTCATCAAAACTCTTCCGCGATTAAAGCTCCATCTTTACATACAACTTTTTTGCTTTGGCATTTTTCCTCTCGTCGTAGTTGTCATGCAGCGTTATGTTTTTGGTTTTATCGGTTTCCACCCTTACATAGTCAAAGGAATATTCATTTTAGCATGCCTGCCGACAACAATCTCTTCTTGCGTAGTACTGACCAGCTTAGCTGGTGGCGACAGAGCTTCAGCGCTATTCAACGGCATTTTGAGCAATTTACTAGGAATTTTTCTTTCTCCAGTGCTGGTAAGTATTATCTTTGATATCGATAACGGTGAAATCGCCCTTCACCCTTTAGGGATTATCCAAAAGCTAATCTATATGGTTCTTATCCCTATGGTTATAGGCCAGACAATATATAGAATCTTTAAAAAATATTTAGAAAAACATACCCAGCAGTTACATCGCACTAGCAGCATAATCCTAATTTTCATCATATACTCTGTTTTTTGCGATACTTTCTTAGACCTTAAAGCCTTAGAATCACCTGTCCGCGAAATTTCTTGGCTCATAGTAGTATTATTGATATACCATCTAATATTTTTAATGCTAAGTTACTACACTTCTAAGCCTTTTAATCTCAAACCCCGTGACCGAAAAGCACTATTGTTTACTGCCCCACAAAAAACCTTAGCAATGGGTATGCCTTTGATTATAGCTATCCTTCGCACAGGAACTTTCGGCCCTCTAGCAGTTGAGTTACCTATGTTTGCCTTACCTTTATTACTTTATCATCACATTCAGCTCATCGTAGCGGGTTTTATTATTCCTAGCATAAAATCATGATCCTATTTGCCGATGACAAGAGAGCAACTCTACCATAAACTTCCTTCTGAAGCTGGTGTTTATCTTATGAAGTCAGCATCAGAAGAAGTGTTGTATGTTGGAAAAGCTAAGAATATAAAACAAAGGGTGCGTCAATACTTTACCAATAGCGGCGACAGCCGTCCAATGATACCCCATCTTATTCAGGACATCGCAACGATTGATTATATCATCGTAAGGTCTGAAAAAGAGGCCTTGCTTCTCGAAAACAACCTCATCAAGCACCACCAGCCCAAATACAATGTCCTTCTCAAAGACGATAAAAGCTATGTTAGCTTATGTTTAGACAAAAAAAATCCTTGGCCCCGGCTGACGATGGTGCGTTCGCAACATTTTAAAGGCCGCCACAACAAATTTTTCGGACCATATACTAGCGCCCATGCTGCCCGACAAACACTGGAATTACTACGAAGAATCTTCCCTTTGCGTCGCTGCAGCGACCAAGAACTTCAGCGCCGGAAAAAGCCTTGCTTACTATATCAAATGAAGCGCTGCTTAGCACCTTGCACATCCCAATGCACCTCTGAAGAGTACCACGATTTAGTTGAGCGCGTTGATCAATTTTTGAGCGGCAAAAATCAAGATATCATCGATGAATTATATCACTCTATGCACCAGGCTTCCCAAGCTTTGGAATTTGAACGCGCTGCCGAATTATTGGAAGCTATACATAATTTGGAGAAAACTGTAGAAATTCAAAATGTCCATAATTTTTCCCAAAGCGATCTAGACGTCATAGGGCTATACCGCCAAGCCGATGAAGTCGCCATCTCCCGCCTAATATATCATGACGGAAAGCTCCTTAACACTATAAATTACACTTTCAATGGTGCTATCCAAAACGACGATGAATTAATAACAAGTTTCCTTATGCAAACTTACGAGAATCAAGCTCCACCCCTCATTTTAATTCCTAATAAAAATGATGATCTTCCACAGCTCATGCAGTTTTTAAAGACCAAAATACACCACCCTCAACGCGGTTCTAAATTAAATTTACTGGCAATCGCCGACAAAAATGCTCAAACTTTTTTTGTGCATCATCAAGATAAACAGAAGGTCATCGAACGGCAATTATTAGAACTCAAAGACTCTCTAAGTCTAACAAACTATCCCAAGAATATCGAATGCTTCGACACTTCTAACCTGTCGGGAGCAATACCCGTAGCCGCAATGGTGGCTTTTATCGAAGGACAAAAACAACCTAAATTTTATCGCAAATATAATATACCCCCCCTCGCTGGCCAAAGTGACTATACGGCTATGGAAGAAGTGTTAGAAAGACGTCTCAAACGCTGCATAGAAAACAGCTCTCTACCCGACCTCATCATTGTCGACGGAGGTAGAGGACAACTAGGAGTAGCTACTAAAATATTGAAAAAATTCAACATTGCCACTGTAGATCTCATCGCCTTAACAAAAGAAGCTGGAAGGCATGACAGAGGCCTCTCTCAAGAAAAAATCTTTGTGCCTAACATACCTGAAGCCATAATCTTGGACCGGCACTCTCCTACACTCTTTATGCTACAGCGCATTCGCGATGAAGCTCATCGCTTTGCTGTCACTTTTCAACGCAACCAACGCTCACGAAAAACTATTAAAACCGCGCTAACTGATATCCCTGGTATCGGTCCCACTAAAGCTAAACGGCTATTAAAACATTTTGGAAGTATAAAAAGAGTCAAAGCCGCCTCTCAAGCAGAGCTGCTCAAAATTTCGGGCATCAACGCCAAAGATGCTCAACAAATCCTAATATTTTGCAAAAAAGCTGAGGAGTGATATTAGGCTGCTATCGCTGACGGTAGTTTGATCTTCATATCGGGAATTTTTAACTCCTTCCAGTTATAATAAAATAGATAACCTGATATACCCGTCCCGATTAATCCTGCCGTACCACCTAAAGCTAAGAGGCCTATTCCAATCATAGGGTTAGCAACAAAAGTCCCCGCTGTTAATGAGATTATAGATGCCAAGCCTACCATGTGCGCTACTAACCCTACAACCTTCCAATGCTGTTGCTTATTTATTCTTTCTATTAAGCTTTTTACTAGTAAGGCATTTTTCTCACAGGACTGACTTTTATTTTCGTTCCCATCTCTAAGGTGTATAGCTATAAGTTTTTGATATTTGCTGGAAATCCCTCGGCGTTTCAACCAACTTCCTGAGTGGCTATTAAGATCCTCAAGGAGCTGCTGTAAATTATCTGGATTTTTGTCATCTAAAGTTTTCTGCACCCTCCCTTTAAGCTTCCTAATTCTGTAGCAACCTTTAGCATTCATATAAGCTTCTATAGCTACATAACCAGAACTTAAAAATCCTATTATAGGTAAGCAGCCGGTAGGGATAAAAGTTACTATCCCTAGATTTTTCAAACCTTTCAAAGCCCCTGTAATATTATAAACACCGGATAAAATATCACTTATTCCATACAGTAGAGTATCTCTAATCCCTTCCAGATCTCTGCTATAAATGCTTTTTAAACCTTCCCATAGGTCATCACCACTTTTCTTTAGAATACAACCGCCGCCTATAACAGGTCCTAACATCTCTAAAAATGGATTAATGTTTTTACAACTTTCTCCCCCTTGGAACACAAAAGACCTTCCTCCTGCAACAACAGAGGCAACATTTGCATGCATGGTTTCAACAGAACCCAAATTATTTACATTATAAGGTTTGAGTGTTAACGACATATAATATAGCTCTCTTTAAACATACTACTATTATAACCTTTCCTCTCTTTAAAAGGATTAACTTAAGATTCAGTTTTTGTTAATTTATTTTAAAGAAACTAAAAGGCATATGCCATCTAAGCAATTCGTCAAATATAATCACAGGAAACAAAAAAAATATTGTCTGTTTTAGTACAGTTTTGTATTTCAACTTGACCCCGATTTTTTCAACAGTCCTAGCACAGCTCATTCCATACTCCATTCATCTTGAACAGGTTTTGCATCAAGGCTTAAAAATTCTTGTAGGTTTTTTTTTCATCATGATAAATATTGAATAATATAAGGTTAGAAAATAGCGGAAAGACAAAACTATCTCAACTTAATGAATGATATCTGGAAACCCGGAGAATTACTTGTTTAAGTCAAGAATAATATGAAAATAAGAAGGACTGCTCGATGAATATTAAACCGTCACGTACCTCAATCATGCATTTGGGGATGTTTATCCCCTTGCTCATGCTGGTGGGATGCGCCATGCTGCAGAACGAGGCAACAAAGAAGCCTGCTCGCCGACTTGAAGGTGCGGAGGTTGGCGAGCGAGTGACCAGGGCGGAGCTGGACGAACTCACCCGCGCCTTCGCCGACCGCTACGTAGGCCTGCTTTATTCTGTCTGCAGTGCTTTGAAGGAGGACAACCCTGATCCGGTGCAGCGTCGAGCGGCACAGATCCTTCTCGTGGACAACGCCAACAACGTTTACGATATCGCCAGTAACTCCGACGCGTTCACCCGGGTGCTCGATTTGGTGGTGGTCACGACGTTGGTAAGTCAGGAGTGGGACGACGACGGCAGGGCTTTGGCGGTGTTCGGTGAGAAGGGTCAGGCCCTGATCGACGCCCTGTCTCAGGCCAGAGCGGAATCGTGGATGCTCGCTGCTCGTGTGCTAACCGACCATCAACTCGTCATTCTTGACTCTCTGCTGCAAGACTGGCGAAAGGAGAACACGAAAGTCGTTCGCGCCTCGTTTGTTCGCTTTTCAAACTTCTCCATCGGGCGGGGCAGTTCGGCTGCCGACCAGATACTAGAGGCCGAGGGCCTCTTCTCTGAGATCGGAGAAGCTGGGCAGTCCGTCGACGAGATGCGAATGCTCGGCGAGCGAATGTTCTATCGGTTCAAGCGCGAACCTACGCTGCTCCGGTGGCAAGCGGAGGCGATGAAGGGCGATTTGGTCGCCACCCCTGAAATCAACACGGCTCTTGACGACGTGCATTCGGTGGCCGAACAGATGCAGGTTGTGATGGACGTAATTTTCTGGCGCTTATGCGCATTGCTGGCTGTGCTATTCGCAATGCTCATCTTGTACCGAGTAATTTCATTCCTGCTCACACGGAACCGAGAAAAGTGTTAAGCTGCCTGTATAATGACACCCCTTGTCTAGACAATTTTTCTTCTAATTTTTAGGAGACTAGCATCTCTAGTTTTGGTTTATGGTTTGCATAATAGCCTCCTAGGTTAAGACCTTGTGGACTACCATATGTTAATATTTTTGATGCGTCAGTTCTGAGGTTAATCTGTTTTGGTATTTCGAATTATGTTGATAATTTGCTATTATATTGAGCTTGATAAACTCGAGGATTTTTTATTATGGCTGATCTACCAAAGTC
>JBNJDP010000020.1:0-27091 GCA_051744985.1 Chlamydiota bacterium
AGGTCGATCAGTCTGGGATTTTTTAACTAGTGCTATACAAGCTGCCAGGTCGGGCACTACTTGTTCAGCTATTTAATCTATACCCGTGACCGATTACATTGTTAATCATTCACAGGGGGCGATCTCTTTTCCAAGGCATTTTTTTAACGATAAAATAGCTTTTCACCCTCGCAGCTAAAATTTCGCTTGCGTTTATCTCTAGTATCATTATAGCTTTCTAAAATTAGTATTTTTTACAGGGGAAAGGGAGGAGCCTCTAATGCGAAAGCTAATAATTTCATGGTGTTGCTTACTGACAACACCCATACTTTGGGCTGATGAAGTTTATGATACGTTACACCCACATGTAATCCCTGAAGAACTGCCCCGACCAGTAACGCCGGGTAATGTCGACGTTGTAACTGGCGCTTACGTTGAAAGTCATACCGATATTGTTATCCCAGGAACAAACCCCTTAATATTCACGCGCAACTATAACAATCGGAACAAAAGTGCTGACGATTATGATAAGGGGTGGGACCATAACCACCTTCTAAAGGGCTATCCTATCTATAATTCAACAAGCAGCTATCTGCCTTGGACAAAAATCTATATCAAAGATGACTCCGGCAACACCATAAAATATGATCGTAACGGAGGCAGGATATTCTTTGATGATGACTCCTATGGTATTTCTAACAATTCTAGTGGCACATTGGGAGCACGGACAAACTGCAGACACAATTATGCCTATATGAACTCTCCAGGATTTATACTCATCAAAGGCTCGGGCCGCAAGCTTAAATTTCAACAATATTCTGAAAGACATGGCAACTATCTTATTAAGGAGCAAATCCTCCCCAACGGAAATAAAATTCTTTATGACTTGAGAAATAACGGAAATAGAGAATACTTGATATCTAAGATCACTACGGTCTCCCCCACTGGAAAACATCTAGGATGGTTACAATTTGAATACTTTCGTAACAAACACAAAACCTATCCTCTTATAAAATTTGTCACCAGCAGCCTAGGCCACCACGTACAATTTAACAAGCCTACAGGACAATGCCTCGCTAAAGGCGGACCTCCATCTCTAGATTCTACTTACGGAACCTCTGAACCCAACTGCTGTTATAGAAAATCTAGGCAAGGAATCATACGCGTCGACTACCCTGATAAGCGTTATCTTATCAATCAATATGAAAAAATGCCTGCCAAAGACATTGAAAATGGGATGAAATTCCCTCTCAGCAAAGGCTATTGTTATGAAGAGGATAGAATACAGCTTCAAAAAGCTCCTGTAGGTAGCGACGAAACCCCCATCATTATCGGAAAATATAGCTATAAGACCATTAGTAACAAGCGTAAAACTAGAGTCGATAGCGGCATTACCACATACACTGATGCCCTCGATAATAAAATCCTATACCATTATCGCCTAGGACGTTTAACCCGCCAGGAATACTATACTCCCGACAATGAGCTCGAGAGCGCCAAAGTTTTTTACTGGAAGGGCGACACCTTTGTAGGCTATGCCATCGAAAATAGTCTAGGCCAAGCTCTCAAAGCTGTCGCTTATACTTATGATAAGTATTATAATGTTACCAAAGAGACCACCTATGGCAACCTCAGCGGCCAGGGACCCGAAGCTTTTGGAGTCGACAAAGAATGCCGCCCTACGAAATCTGTAGAAAGCTACTCCAAAAACTATACCTATTCTAAGAATGGGCTAAATTTAATCCTTGAAGAGGTCGAGGATAATGGCAACTTCGTTAAATATAGTTATAAAGATAAAACCGACCTCCTAACAAGCAAATTTATCGGCAAAAATAGTAAAGTCTTCCTACGCTATTACTACGAATACGATGACGATGCCACCCTTATAAAGACCATCGTCGATGATGGAACCACAAAAAAAATTACGGCCATTAAGCCTAAAGCAGAAAACCCAGGAATAACTCTTCCCGAAGTTGTTGAAGAGAGAGACTCTAATAACAAGCTCCTCAAAAAGACTGTTAACATCTACGATAAAAAAGCGCGCATCATCCGCCAAGATATCTATGACAGCAAAGGTGCCAAACGCTATTCCCTGCATACTGAATATAATGATAAAGGCCGCCCTACGATGACCTCAGATGCTATAGGTCATCAGACTCATATGAAATATGACTCCAATAACAATCTTATAGAAAAAGCAGGGCCCCGCGGTAAAGTTTTCTACTCCTACGACTTCTCCAACCGCCTCATTTGTGAAAAAGAGGTTCATCCCAAAGAAAATCTCAGTAAATTATATCGCTACGATTATTGTCATAATAAAACTGCCGAAATCGATATCTATGGCAATGAAA
This sequence comes from Chlamydiota bacterium, assembly GCA_051744985.1. GTDB lineage: Bacteria > Chlamydiota > Chlamydiia > Chlamydiales > JABHNK01 > JBNJDP01. The sequence goes on from JBNJDP010000020.1 coordinate 2,331, forward strand.
CACGCTACGAATATGACCACCGTCAACGGCTTATCAAGACCATTATGCCTACCACTAAAGATGAACACAGCCATCAGATCAACTATACTATCACTAAAAAATATGATACTTTAGGCAATGTTTGTCAAGTTACCGACCCAAATGGTGATAGCACCCAAACTATATATAATAGTCGTAGCCAGCCTATTAAGATTATATACCCCAATGGAACTAAGGAATCTTTCACCTACAACCTCGATGGCACCCTAAAACAAAAAACTATGGTAAATGGATCTACCATATCTTTCGAATATGATTACCAAAGACGAGTAACCGAAGAGGCAAAAAAGTTTTTAGACGCCGAGCTAACACGAACATCGTACACATATAATGGCTTCGGAATAACCTCTGAGACCGATCCTATGGGGTATACCTCTTACTATTACTATGATGCCGCGGGCAGAGTTTCCTCAGTGGTTAAAGGAGAATCGCGCACTGACTATGGTTATGATAGCTTAGGCCGTCAACATCAGGTCAAAGAGTGGTATGGCTATGGAAAACAAGACTACCGAATAAAGATAAGTGATTATGACTTTCTCAACAGGATTGTAGAGCAAAAGACTGTCGATGGGCGGGGTAATATTTTGGCCCGCGAACAATATACTTATGATAGCGCAGGCAACAAGACAGCTGTTAAAACCTTCACTGCTAGAGGTACTGCCATCAAAAAATTCTACTATAATAAACGTCACGAACTCATCAAAATTATCGATGGTGAAAATAACCCTACTATTATCAACTATGACCACCAACAGCAACTCAAAAAAACTACTATCAACCCTAATGGCATCAAACAGATAGAATTCCACAATGCTTTAGGAAAAGTCATCAAAGTCGTCAAACAAAACCCTATAGGACAAACTATATCCCTAACGGAGAGCTGCTACGATGGAGCAGGACATAAAGTTTCTTCAAAAGATACCGTCTACAAGGGCACAAAACCTATAAAGCAGCAACTTACAGCCTGGCAATATGGCCCCGGTGGGAGGGTAGAAAAAGTCTGGGAGAACTATGGCCGTAAAATCCCCAAAATCAAAGAATATATTTATGATAACTATGGACGGCAGTCGATAATCCTCTTTCCTAATGGAACGTACTGCAAGTATGATTATGATGCCTTGGGGCGCTTGATTACCCAAAAAGGCCGTGGAGCGGAATACGCCTATCAATACGACCGTAACAACAACCTTATTGAAGTCGTCGAAGCCCACAGTGGCGAGAAAATTACCCGCACTCACAATGCTCTAGGATTAATAGCTAAAGAGATACAAGCTAATGGAGCTATCGTCACCTATGGCTATGACCGCCTAGGGCGCAAAAAGAAAGTGAAATTCCAAGAACAGAAAGAGATAAATTACAGCTATGACGCCTTACACCTTAAGGCTGTCAACTACGGAAAATTCTGCCACACCTACGATAGTTACGACTACTCCGGACATCTCCTACAAGCTCATGGTATAGGAAAGATAGGCTCTATCAATTACCAATATGATAAGGTGGGGCGTTTGTGTTCTATAGGGTCTGAAGAAATCGTAGAATATGACTCTGTAGGCAATGTTGTTCACCGCGTTGCCGGCGACGAAGATATCATCTACGAATATGACAACTTAAACCAGTTAGTTAAAGAACCCAACCATACCTACCAATATGATTCTCTTAATAACCGCCACCATAAGGACGGCAAAAATTACACTGTCGGTGATTTTAACGAGATCCTCGACGATGGTGATGCTCACTACCAATATGACCTTAACGGCAACCTAACATTCAAAAACTGTGACCATCAAATAACTTGTTACACTTACGATAGTTTAAATCGATTAGTCAAGATCGTTAATGCTGACACCGAAGTTTGTTACACTTACGATGCTTTTAATAGAAGAACAAGCAAAGAAGTGCGCTGCCTAAAGTCTAACAAATCTCCGGCAAAAACATTTTTTATCTACGATGGTCAGAACGAAGTCGGCGCCTTTGACCAAAAAGGAAAGATTTTCCAGTTTAGAGCCTTGGGTTTAGGGAAAGGAGCAGAAATCGGAGCTACTGTAGCTATAGAAATAGATGGGAAAGTTTATGCTCCCAAACATGACTTCTGCGGTAATATTATAGCCCTTTTAGATCCTGCTAACAAAGTCGTTGAAAGTTATAGCTTAAGTGCTTTCGGAGAAGAAACCCTTAGTTTTTCCCCCATAAACCCCTGGCGCTATGCTAGCAAGCGTATCGATGAAGAAAGCAGTCTAATTTTCTTTGGCAGGCGTTACTACAGTCCTACTCTTGGGCGCTGGATCACCAATGACCCCAAGGATTTCGCCGATGGAATCAACCTCTATGCCTACGTTCATAATAATCCCCTTGTGCTTTTCGACCTCTACGGTGAATTATCTATCCGTGAAGGCTTAAAAAAGATATGGCATAACACCGTTACTTACCAGGAGGAAAAAAAGGGCAACTATGCTAGGGAGATGGAAAAAAGATTCCATGACCCAAACTATAAACCGGAAAAATCTGTCCCACAACCTCTCCCTGACACTACTAATGATGTTTCTTTCAATTACGAAATAGGCCAAGGGGAAGTCAATGATAACGTTCGGGTCTTATTTATCAATGGCGTCTTAAATGAAACACAAGGTGCTAGAAAATCCGCTGAAATGATATCAGCCTTACATGGAGGCGTTACTGTTCACGGTACTTTTCATTCCACGGGATATAGAGACTTCGGACGCTTAGCATATCATAAGTTTCATCTTGCGACAGTAACTACCTTTAATATGATAGATAATATCAACAATGCGAGAGCGCAAATGTCTGAAAATGGCAAAGTGATAATATATGCTCATAGCCATGGAGGACTTATCACCGACCGAGCTTTGGAGATGTTGCCCAAAACAACTAGGGACGCCTGCGAAGTATATACTTTCGGCTCGGCGACGATGATCTCGAAAAATAGAGCTGGCTCTGCACAAAACTACGTTTGTGAAATGGATCCCATTCCTTTTGCCTCCGACCCTATTGATTCAAGGAAGGGTAAATCCCGTCCCGACTCCAATATAGAGTACTTGCCAGGCACCGGTTCCAAAAAAACCTTGGACGACCATGCTTTTAATAGCCCAGCTTATCAGTCAAAATTAGTAGATTTAGGACGAGATTTCACAAAGCACTATGGAGAAATAATCCGATGAAGAAACTATTCTTATTCTTAGCAGCCTTTGCTATATTGTGCAGCTGCGAAAAGGAACGTGAGCCGATTCATATTCAAATCGCTGATCACTTAAGCGATAAATTCATCCATGATATGAAAGAAGAAAAAAATCTCTACCTCAGCGGATATGGAGGAGGCTTTCGCGGAAAAGTAAACTTCTTAACTTTCTCCTTCATCTCTTATGAAGACTGTTCTCTCCAAGAAGCTCGCTCTTTAATGGTCGAATGCATCGAAGAGCTTTTATATCGAATGAACCACGACGAGGAGCTTCAACCTTATTTGGCTAACTATCCCGCTAATATTAATAATTTACGCTTCTCTATCTCCTTTCGAGATCTCAACACTCATATGCATACTAAAAACCCTAACAATATAGCCTATGCATCTATAATACAAAACAACATTTATTATTGCATATACGATCCTTCCGACTCTACTACACTAGGCGAAATTCATGAAGAACTCTATGAGGAAGCTGTACGTATCGTAAAAAATCAGAAGGAACAGCATAAAATCCACACCCCCTCAGAAGAGGAAAATGTTCAGAATGAAATTCATAATAAGGCCATATAAGCCTGAAATAATCCGATGAAGAAAATATTCTTATTCTTAACAACCTTCGCTATATTGTGTAGCTGTGAAAAAGAACGTGAGCCGATTCATATTCAAATCGCTGATCGCCTAAGCGATAAATTCATCCATGATATGAAAGAAGAAAAAAATCTCTACCTTAGCGGATATGGAGGGGGCTTCCGAGGACAAGTTAACTTCTTAACTTTCTCCTTCAACTCTTGTGAACACCACTCTCTAAACCAAGCTCGCTCTTTGATGGTTGAATGCATTGAAGAGCTTTTATATCGAATGAACCACGACGAGGAACTTCAGCCCTATTTAGCTAACTATCCCGCCGATATTAGTAATTTACGCTTCGATATCGCCTTCTACAAAGATCTAATCCACTATAAACATTTACCTTACCCTGAATCCATAGCACGTGCTGTTATTATTGATAATAAAATTTACTATTCGATCTATGATCCTAAAAAAGTTACTGACCTGCGAAAAATTCATGTTGAACCCTATGAGGAAGCTGTACGTATCGTAAAGGAACAGAAGGAGCTATAGACATGATATCTTTATTATGGGATGTTTCTTCCTGAGAATCAATCTTACAAAATTGTAGTAAACAGGAGGTTAATCATGCCAACTACAGAAAATATATCTGCCGAGCAAGAATCTACTCAATTAAAGAAGTATACCAAACTCTTGGCGATCTTCTTCACCACCGTATATGCGGTTCTTTTCCCACTTTTTTTATATGCATCCAGCTCGTATGTTGTGGTTTTCGACGATCCCAAAATAACCCTTCCTATAGGAGTAATGATGATCATTACAGGCTTATTGTTACCTTTATCAATGCCTGTAAGTATTTACTTCATATGGTCTAAGTATTTGCGAAAACAATATGAAAAAGTTAGATTGTTCTGTGCATTACCTATAGCAACCTACTTTATAATAGATTTTTTAATGACTTTCCAGAGTATCTATGTCTTTACTCGCTGACATAAAATAATACCTTTTCCAGCGTTTAGGTTAGGTTTCAATCATGAATTATAGGGGCGGGGGAACGGTTTTCTTGATACCAAAATTAAGTAATTCAGCGTATTCCAAATTCCCCGACAAGGCTAGAAAACGCTCCATCTCCTGACGCCAACGGTCTTCGAGGAATTCCCGCTCTTCCTCCCAATGCTCCTGAGCCTCCCCAACATCCTGATGGTAAAACTTAACCCTAAAATCTGCACACTCCTGAGCTGCCTGCTGATCTCCCAAGAGGGCTTCCAACAGAGGGTAAGGCGCATAATAAACCCACAACTTCTTGATATCGCCGCTGCTATTATGATGAAAACCTAACATGTCCATCAATCCAAAACCCTTGCCTTGTCTGCCTAAGCCTTGCCAAGTAAGCATCTTATAATAAATCTCTTGAAGCTCCTGATCTTCTAAGTCGATGTTAGCGATGTCCTGAGCTCGCACCAACTTAAGGTGGTCAGCTTTAGTGATAAGCTGCTCAATAATACGATCCAAAATGTCGGGATACTGCTTTTCAGCGTGGACGAAAAAATCTTCCTCGTGGAACAGGTTATAACACAGCCTCTTAAGCAAATTTGTAGCCATATCCTGCTCAACAGGCGCCGCGCGTTGCTTTTCAAAGATAAATGCCAAGTTAAGGCGAGGGTTTTTTGTTTCTTCGACCTTTTTACCTTCATCGGGCTGGCGTCCAGACTTCTTGCTGTTACTAAAACTACGATACTTATGACCTTCAACCTCATTAGAATATCCTCTTACGGCCTCATCCATAAACTGAAGATAAACTCTCTGGGTAGTAATATTGTCGATATACTTATGAAAGCTGTTATATCCTATAATCCCCAAAATCATCAGCATCGACACTGTATAGACGATAATATTCATCGAAAATAAATCCTTTCCTTGCAGTGAGGAAGCTGGAAATAAAAAGTCTCCCGCTCCCCACTATCTTTCATAACCACCGATAAGGTCATCAATGCCGGCAAGACTTTATATTCCGGCAACCACCCTTGTTCATCGCTATGCCAGGTGTCTGGTAAAGGCTGCATGTCGCCCCTCCCTGTATCATGATCGGGAGGGTCAACATGCTGATCTGATCCCTCTTCGAGAGGAGGAGCGTAAAAGCTAAAATGTAGATCGGAAACCCCTGCCAAGAGGATTTCACGGCGCATAGGAAGAATTTGTTCTGCCTGCTCTTGGTGTGGTAAAGGCCAAAATGCTAGGCATAGGTTATCTTGATGGTCGAGGTATAAGCGCCCTAAAACTCCATTGGAAAATTCAGGGGCGATGTCGACACCGTTATCAAAAGAAAATACTAGGCTAGGGCCTTTGATAACACTGCTCTCATTATCGGTAGTATAAAAAACAGTAATATTATCCTGATAAGAATTACTATCTTCACGAGGGCGTATTTTCTTATCCAAATTGGCATGCTCAATAACATAGGAAAGGCGCTGCTGAGCATAGCGCATCCTAAAAGCTTGGCGAGAAAGCTTTGTAACGTAACTATTAGTACGCGTCATATAGCTATAAAAACCCAATAGAGAGGTCATCAATATCGACACCAAGGCCATAGCGATGATAACCTCTATCAAAGTAGAATATTTACGCTTCATCGTCGACCCTCTCGGCGGCTATCTGATAGCAATATTTACGACTCTTACCCTTACTACGCACAACGTGAAGGTTGGCAAAAATTTTAGCATATTGCCCTTCACTTTTTTCCATGCGGAAGCACTCAAAATAAGCAGTATATTTGGCAGACAAGGGAGCTTCTTGGTCGAGCTCGACACGCAGACCTTGACCATCTTTAACGCTGCGGCTTCCTCTAACTACGGGAAATTCAGCAACGTCTATCTTTTGCTGATACAGCCTTTGTTTGAACGTCAGCATTTCTTGAGCTGCCCAGCGGTCAAGCTTAGCAGCGTCGACAAGCTCCCTCTGAGAATGATAAAGCATCATCAGGGGCGTCAATACCGGAATAAAACACAAAGAGATAATCATCAAAGCGATGAGAACTTCAAGGAGCATATAGGGCTTTTTTCTACTGGTAGATCTCATAAGGAAAAACCTCCTCGCTCTCTACATTTTCATAGGGCTCCTCTAAGGGCTGCTCACCCACTAGAATCGGCCCCGGATGCTGAGAAATATAAAGGTAGCGCTGCATACCTTCTCCCTGAAGGTATAGATTACCATCAGCCATCTTGGCCCCTCCCGAAAGAAATTCCAGCGTTAAAGGTGGCTTTTCGGGGAGCTTGCGGCTGTCGGCAGCGGTAAATTCTATCCTTTCGACCCCAGAGAGCTTAAAAGGCCTGTCGATTACCGCACGCAATTCCCGAGCATAAGGCTTATTATCTATCCTTAAAATGGCAACAAAACCCTCACCCCTAGGCTGTAAGTCCAGATATACATTAACCTTCAAGTTGAGCATCAGATCCTCGGCGAGCTGCAGCTTATCTACGAGAAGCTCGCTGCTAGCGCGGAAGCGCTCTTTACGGAGAGCCTTGGTAACATTTAAGCCTACCACACTACCAAGAACTAGCAATAGAGCTGCCACAAAAACAATTTCCAGCAGAGTAAAAGGACAGGCCTTTTTATTCTTCCTCAAGTTCATCATCTTTAAAAAGCGTCGAATGTTTAGCTTGGTAAGCATTAAGCCTAGCAGAGCTCACCTTAATCTTATCCTCTCCATCGGAGGTAGAGACAACTTCGACTGAAAATTCCTGCCCCCAACCATCTTTAATAATATTTTTTGGGTTTTTCACCAAGGGGTGCTCTTTGACGATTATTTTCCAGTCGCCATTGCTAATCTTCTGCTGAGAATCATCATCGGAAGCAAGCTCTAGTTCCAAGATATTACGTAATTGCTTCATACTCTCTACTGTCCGGAAAGCTTTACCTTCATCCAAAGCCCCTTTAACATTATAGGCGACAACGCCGGTGATAATCGTAATAAAAAACATCACAATGATAATTTCTATCAGGGTAATATTTTTTTTGCGTCGGCATTTCTTATTCATATTAAACTCCTTTTTATTAACCTGTGCTCAGGCCTGAAATATCGGTAAATGGCAGCAAGACCGCCAGCAAGACCAACCCCACGATCAAACCTAAGGTTACCAAGATTACCGGCTGAGCAAGAGCGGTAAGCCTAGCGATAGTTTTTTCGACTTCTCCTTCATAGATATCAGCAATCTGATTGTACATTCCTGCCACGTCACCGGTATCTTCTCCTACCCTGATCATCCTCGATACCATTTTGGGGATAAGAGGCGATTTTTGTAATTCTATGCCGAGGGTGCTACCCTCGATAATACGATTTTCTGCTTGGGCGATGATATCTTCGAGAACAGCATTTTTCATAACCTTGCGAGCTAAATGAAGCGATTCGATAATATTAACGCCGCCATGCTGCAAAGTAGACATCGTCCTCGTAAAGCGGGCCATAGCAGCTTGAACCGTCAAAGTTTTGAAGAGCGGCCACTGTAAAAGCTGCTCATCTTTCCAGCGCTGACCAGCAGGGGTCTTTAGCTTCCATAAAGCTCCTAATATAGCTGCTGTTGCCGCCGGCAAATATACTATCCAGTAGTGGGATAAGAAGTGGCTAACAGCTAAAACCGCTTGAGTAAAACCATTAACGCGACGATCTTCAAAAATCTCTTCGATAGAAGGCACTACAAAAACCAACAACAAGAAGATTACTGCCAAAGTAAAGCATCCTAGCAAAGCCGGATAGATCATAGCGGTGATAATATTTTTTTTAAGCTTGTTTTGGTTGGAAAGTAGCGTCGTCAGCCTGGCGAGCATAACATCCAATGCTCCTGAAGATTCCCCTGCTGCCACCATAGCACGGTAGAGGTCTTCGAAGGTTCTAGGATACTGTTTCATAGCCTCCGACAGAGAGCTACCTTCTTTTATCTGCTCGCCGAGGTTAAGAATAACTTGGTGGCACTTTTCACCACGATATTGCTCTTCTAAAGTTGCCAGGCTGTCATACAAAGGTATCCCTGCTCCTACCAGCTGCGAAAGCTGCAAGGTGAAGTTGAGCAGCTCATCACCCTTTAAAGACGCTGCCTGCTGCGCCCTACTATGTGAACGCACTTTGGTGATAATAATCCCCCGCTGGCGCAAATTTTCTCGCGCCTCATGCTCTGAAGAAGCCTGTATTGAGCCTTTTTGTTTTTTTTGGTTACTGTTAAAGCCTTCATAACTATAGATGGTCATAACCTTTAAGCTCCTCGGCTTACCCTCAATACTTCAGCTACTGTTGTAATACCTTGGCATACTAAGCCAGCAGCATGCTCTCGAAGAGTATGCATCCCTCGTTCCCTAGCCAAGTGGCGCAAGTCAGCGGCATCAGGATTTTTGATAAATTGTTTTCTGATAGGTTCATCGATAGGCAAAAATTCGTAAATCCCATGGCGCCCTTTATATCCTGTACCATAGCAATTTGAACATCCTGCTCCTTTAAAAAAACCTTGCTCAGGAACATCGTCCTCAGACAATCCCAGCTGTTCTAATTCATGGGAAGTAGGTTGATAATGCCAAGCACACTCGGGGCATATCCTTCTTACCAACCTCTGAGCCAAAACCCCTGCTACCGAGGACGATATCAGATAGGGTTCTATACCCATATCTACCAAGCGGGTTATAGCCGAAGGCGCATCATTGGTATGCAAGGTGCTCAATACCATATGGCCTGTTAATGAAGCTTGGATTGCGATCTCTGCCGTCTCACGGTCCCGGATCTCTCCAACCATGATAATATCGGGATCTTGGCGCAAGATATGGCGCAGGCCGTCAGCAAAATTTAGATTTATCTTGGGCTTAACAGCTATTTGAGCTATCCCCGCAATTTTGTATTCTACAGGGTCCTCGATGGTCATGATGTTGACCTCGGAGGTTAAGATATCATATAAAGCGCTGTATAGGGTAGTGGTCTTACCGCTGCCGGTAGGGCCTGTCACCAAAACAATACCTTCTGGAAGGGTGGTGGCTTTTTTAAAATCTTCTAGAATCCTACGCCCCATCCCCAGCTTTTCCAGTCCTAGGGTGACGCTACCCTTGTCGAGGATACGCATAACAATCCTTTCGCCATTGACAACAGGAACGGTACTCACGCGGAAGTCGATTTCTCTCCCACCCATACGTAGCTTGATACGGCCGTCCTGGGGTAAACGCCGTTCTGCGATGTCGAGCTTAGCCATAACTTTTAAGCGCGTTATCAGCTGCGATTGATATTCGTAGTCAGGAGAATGACGGTCTTGTAAAACTCCATCGATACGGTAACGCACTCTCATCCCCCCTTCGAAAGGCTCGAAGTGGATATCTGAGGCTCCTTGATGGATAGCTTCGCTGATGATAAGGTTTAGCAGCCTGATAATAGGAGCTTGCTCACCGTCTTCAAGCAGGTCATAAACTTCAATATCACCATTTTCGAGGTCGGTGATACTTTGATCACGTAAGTTAGCCATCAATTCCGAAGCTACTCCCGACTCTTGCCGATAACACTCATCGATAGCTGCCAAGATAGCATCCCTCGTAGAATAAACAGCTTTGACGGTTTGCCCCAACATCATTCGAAGCTCATCGAGGGCATCAAGGTTAAGAGGATCAGCTATAGCAACAATGATTGAAGAATGTGTTTTTTGGATAGGTATCAAGGAGTTTTTCTTAGCAAAAGCATAGGGTACTTGCACATAAAACTCGCGGGGGAGTTGATAAGAGCTTAAATCAGTAACGATTTCCATGCCGAAGTGCTCGGCATACGCTGCTTGGAGGTCCGACTGGCTAATCATCCCGCGCTCTACCAGCTGCTCAGGAGGTCCTGAAGGAGTATCTTCGGGAACTTTGCCATGCTGCTTTAAAATGTCTATCAATGATGATCCTATAGTCATGAATCAGGCCTACCAAACAACATTTTCATAGTCCCTTCAAAGAGGCGTTCTTTCTCTGATGTCTTAGCTTCTATGATCTTCTCTACAAGCTCTGGAGAGTCACCGGGGCGCCACCTGAGGAGGTCTTGCTGAATTTTATCGATCTCGGCTCTATTGTCAGAAACGATTTTGGGGGTGATAAAAATTATCATCTCGGTACTCATATCCGATAGCCGAGTCTCCGAGAAAAACTTCCCTACCCCAGGAAGTTCCCCCAAAAATGGCATGGATTCCTTATTGTCAGTAGCATGCTTGCGACGTAAACCACCCATAACCACTGTTTGTCCATCGGCGATGCGGACATTATTTTTGATGTTGCGGCGAGTAAACTCCGGCAGCGACTGGGGGGAATTAGGTTTTTTGTCATCAAAGGTGATGTCGGCTTCAAGGGTTATCGAAGGATCATCATCTTCATCATCTTCTTGCTCATGGATAGTAGGTGTAAGCTCTATGGTGATACCATACTGGCTACGAATATAGCGGTCGCGAATAACATCTCCGTCGGTATCGACAGCTGCGCCTTCTTTGATGGAAAGCTCGTCAACGATCTTGATGGCAGCAGGCGTTTGGTTGACAGTTATCACCGAAGGGTTGGCATGAATAGTAACATCCTGCTGAGAGATCAAAAAGTTGTAAGCCAAATCATAAGCCGGGAGCCTATTAGTTTTCTTGCGGCTTAGAAAAAAATCTAATATCCCCACCCGCTTAGCTAAAACATCTTTGGGGTTTAAGGCAGCCTGAGCGTTACCGGAGGCTGACCAGCTAGCTCCTGTAGAATGACTTTGGGAGGCTTTACTTCCTATCCTTAAGAGGTTGAGGCCAAAATAATTATTATCGTTAACCTTTTTCTCGAAGAGCAAGACTTCCATCAAGACCATCTTTTTAGGAACGTCGACTTTGCGGATCAAGGTTTGTAACATCGGCAGGTATACTTTTTCTACAACCATAATAACCGAATTGGTCTTGGGGTCGACGATAAAATTATCTCCTACACTGGTAACTTTTTTGGCCTTTTTCTTGCTACCAGTAGTCACGGGCTCTGGACTTACGGCCAAGCGAGCTTCCTCTTCATTGCGAGGAGGGCGCGCCATCTTCCACGGCTGCGAGAGTTGGGTGTAATTATCACCTGACTCTGTCGTCCCTCCTAAAAGGGGATAGGTCTTGGCAAGGACATTAGCAAGGTCCTCAGCGTCGGAATGCTTACAAGAGTAAGTATAAATAGTCTTCTCCAGAGGCCCTTCACCTTTTAATTCCAGGCTTTCGATAACATCTTCCGCTCGACGAATATCATCCTTAGTGCCTATCAAAAACAAAGAAAACGGGCTAGTATGCTTTAAAGGGATAATTTTAAGCCCCGAATAGTCAGGATTTTCAGAGTTCTTAGCCTCATGGAAAACAGCGTCTAAAACTTCTGCAACATCTTCCGAATCTATCTTGGATAGCGACACCAGCTGATATTCACGCCCCCCCTGATCACCTTCGGCAAAATCATAGACCTTAAGAAGCTCATGGATCTCCCCTACTGTGGCGACAATAAAAATATTATGCCCTATAAGCTGCAAAGAAGTATTTTCTTCATGGCTAAAACGCTTCAAAAAGTCTAGTACTACATGAGGATCAGGAACATCGGGAGTAACTACAAAACATACTCTAGAGCCTTCGGGAAGCAAAGTCAGGTCTTGACGCTGGTTAGTAATCGATTGCACGCGCGAAAGGTCTTTTTGTAGGAAATATAGCTCACGAAGATACGGGTTAAGCTGGCGGATGCCCACCCCGCTCTGGGAAAGGATCATTTCCAGCATATCATTCCACGATTCCCTGGGAATAGGTATACTCGAGTTGACGCTAACCTTAATGGCACCGATATCAGGATCCATCAAATATACATAATCTTGTGATCCGTAATCTAAAACAAGCTGAGCAATAGTAGTATCAGGCTGATGCCATAAAGCATAACCTTCTTCATCACGCGCTAATTCCGAGACCTGTTCACGCCAATGCTCTTCGGTGTCCGCCTGGCTTTTCTTAATACTTTTAATTTCTTGAAGAAGCTGCTTATATTCTTCAGGAAGAGCTTGACGCTCATGAAGCTCTCTAACTTTATCATACAAGTCTTCCAAGCGACTGCGTCTCTCCTGCATCTGCTCGTTGACCTTTTCCAAATATTGATAAGATTCGGTATCTAAGTCAGAAGTATCTTCATGCAAGCTGCGCTTTTTATCAGCTATAGTCTGGGAAAAAGCTGCCCCCCCAAAGATAAGCATAATTACTAAAAAGATCTTTTTTTTCATTTTTATTCCCTGTGAACCGGATAGCTGCGATATTTGGTTATGGTTTTCGATGTTTTATCTTTATAGTAGTAGCGCCCTGCAGCCACTTCAAAAGGCGCTTCATGGTCTATATCAGCTTGCACCATAGATTGAAGGGGCAGGAGGATGTTATGGCTCTGGCCACGTCCTGGGCTATATAAAATCCCCGCCAAGTACTGATGACCGTCTTTTTTTTCTATACCTTCTACTACCAACAACTCTCCTTCCTCGACCCCCGTGACATAATCATCAATTTCTTCTTCGGTAGTAAGTTTTTTCCACCCCTGGTCTATATGCAAAAGCCAGTCATGAGGTTTAAGAAGAACCCTTTCGCCTTCTATTTCCACGATAGCTTGTTTATGGGTTTTAGCGCCGACAAACTTGAATTCCTGCTCCAGCAGCTCAGGGGTCCACATTTCACGAGACTTCACCAGGTTGAGGGGGATTTTAAAGCTTCCCGAAGGATCCCACAAATCGAGTTTCATCGTACGCTCGTCAAACTTGTTGATCAACAACAGAGGGAACCCCTGTGTATCCTTACCAATCGTTTCAGTATGCCAGCGGCCATCTTTCCAAACCAGCCCTTTTCCTGAGCCGATAAAAACCTTATAGCCGCCATTTTCAGCATCAAAATCTATACGCTGTAGGCCTTGAAGACCAGCATATTCTGCACCTCCATGGGCTTCCAAGAAGACATCGCCACCCTGCCAGCGTGCTCGCTGGCGAGCTAGCAGGCCGGCATCAGCTCTATGACTGCCGATGGCAAAGTTCACCCTTGCTCGTTCCTGTTTAATATTTTTAGGAGCAAGCTCGAAGTCCATATATTGAGTATCTTCATAAGAAGGCATTTCAACGCCTAACTTAACGAAAGCATGGCTACCGGTAAGGTCGGATTCAATCCAAAGCGGCGAGGGTTCGTTATTAGGGCTAAAAATATACCCTTCATCACTGATGGACAAGTAAAGTCTTTCCCCCCTAATCACTGAAGCTATCCTAGAACTCCCTTGAATCCCAAAATTCAGCAATGGCTCTCGCACAGTGGCGTCAGGGCGCTTGTTGATCCCATAAAAGATCATCTCGCTAGATAGGTCGGGGAATTTAGCAGCATAAGCCCCTTCTTCCAGAGGCAAGACCTTTTCGACCATCGTCTCATAAGTTTCAGAATTAAAATGATACGGGTTTTCGGGAAGCTTGAGAGGAGTTTCTTCCAGCGCTAGTGGACGGTTATGGTTGGGCAGCCTCCACCAACTTATCAATGCCAACGCTGTGACAACAATGATGATTACTATCAAGAGCTTATTTAAGCCATAAAGATTATTCATCTTATGTTACGAATTCTTTTTTTAAACCATTTAAAAATAAGGACATAGGTAATTATGTTATCTTATCACCTCTTGTTTTGCAATAAATTTGTTGAATGGTTAGAACTTAATAATGTAAAATTCAATTATAGACAAATTTTATTAATTTTAGGAGGGGACAATACAATGCCTGAAGATAAAAAAAACAAACCTAATGAACACTCTGGAGAAATTCTAGAGGAAAAAGAAAACGTTAAGGAAGCTCTTAACAAAGCCGAAGAAAAAATCCAAGACAAAGGGTCTACTATTAAAGAAACTGCCCACGAAAAAGCTGAAGAAATAAAAAAAGCGGCCAACGAAAAGGGATCCAAGATCAAAGAAACTGCTCAAGAAAAAGCAGAGGAAGCAAAAAAGACGGCCCACGAAAAGGAATCCAAAGTCAAGGAAACTGTCCAAGAAGCTAAGCACAAGGGGCAGCACTTCAATAAATATTTGCATAAAACCTTCGAGGGTATTAAGCATAGCGAAACTGTCAATGAACTTCGTTCCTATACCACAGGTCATAAAGAAGAGACTTTTGCTGTAGCTGTTATCCTTATTGGATTGATTATCACGACCTGGCTGCATACCCAAACGGGTTTAACATTAATCGGGTTGGTATTAGGAGTATACTTTTTTGATGAGATCATTGATATCGCCAAAAACTTAAAACCTTACTATCTTACGGCAGGAATTTTTAAGGCCATCATCCTGGTAGGATTATTTTTAGCTCTCTTGATTAGTGTACCATTTTTAATCATTGGTACTGCTGTATCTGTGGGTGCCAAATTTTTACTAGAATGGCATAGACATAAAGCTTAACAGCTATTTACTACACGCCCAAGCCGGCATAATGCCGGCTTGGGCTCTCTTGATCAATCATGCTGCTGCCACTCTCCTTCCCAGGTATATATTGCAGGACGGATAGTATAAATTTCCTTTTTAACCAACGCTTCTACAGCTTTAGCTCTAGCATTAAATTTTACCAGCTTGTCATACGCTAAAGTTTTATCAGCTCCGTCAGGCAAAAAATAAGGGTCGAACCCGAAGCCGCCATTACCATGAGGCTTAACAATCTTGCCGATGACCTCACCTCGAAAAACCTCAACTTGATCTCCTGAGCGATAAGCTAAAAACACAGTCCAGACGGCTTTTTTACCTAGATACTTATCAAGGTCATCAAGAAGCCAACGTATGTTTACGCCTATATCGGCACCCTCAACATCGAGGCTAGTATCCTCTACTATTATATTTTCGTGAAGCTGACTGGCTTTATGAACAACCACTGTCAAAGGATCAGCATCGACCTCATCGAGGTCGATATTAGATTCTTCGAGTTTATAACCATACGTTTTAAATAACTCCCGAAATTCTTGAAGCTTGCCAGGATTACTGGTATTTAACTTGTAAACAGGCTGTTCATCTTTAAACACTACATCTGTTACCATTAAAAATACCGCTAACAAGCATAAAATTAATACTACATAGACCTTCTTTGATGTTTTCATCTTCCTTCCAAAATATGGTTTTTATCATAGCAGCTATTCTTACAAGATAAGATCGAGATGCCAATGATATTTCCAGCTTTTATAACACAAAAACCAAAAGTTTATATGACCTCCCTTAATTAAGGATACATCACGGGTTAAAAAGATCTGCGGTACCTCTTCATCAAGAGCGAATTTGTTACTACCGAAACGGAGCTAAAGGCCATAGCCGCGCCTGCAAGCATGGGGTTTAAAAGAAAGCCTGTTAAAGGGTATAGCACCCCGGCAGCGATGGGAATCCCGGCGCTATTATAAAAAAAAGCCCAGAAAAGATTTTGTTTAATCTTTTTCATGGCATACTTCGAGAGTT
This sequence comes from Chlamydiota bacterium, assembly GCA_051744985.1. Taxonomy (GTDB): domain Bacteria; phylum Chlamydiota; class Chlamydiia; order Chlamydiales; family JABHNK01; genus JBNJDP01. The sequence goes on from JBNJDP010000020.1 coordinate 18,595, forward strand.
CCATAGCCATCACTACATCGCGAATATCGTCTTTAATAAGAATAATATCGCCTGATTCAATAGCAATATCTGTTCCGCTTCCAATAGCAATGCCAATATCAGCTTGGATTAAAGCAGGAGCATCATTGATACCATCACCGACCATGGCAACTTTATAGCCTTCTTTTTGTAATTTTTCAATTTCACGAGACTTGTCATCGGGAAGAACTTCAGCTAAAACACCATCAATATCCAATTGCTTTGCTATAGCTTTAGCAGTACGTTGATTATCACCGGTAATCATCAAGACTTTTTTTCCGGTCTTCTTAATTTGATTAATAGCTTCTTTAGAAAATGATTTTATTGTATCCGCAACAGCGATTATTCCTATCAACTTCCCATCGAGGGCAACGAACATAGCCGTTTTACCTTGGTCACTCATTTTTCGCATATCTTCCAAGGCGGCTGAGTTATCGACATTTTTTTCGTTCATTAGCCATGAATTTCCTAGTAGCAAGCGTTGTTTGTTTACTTCAGCGACGACCCCCTTTCCTGTTAAAGCTTCAAAATTGTCGACCTCTAAGAAGTCTATTTTTTGATTCTTTGCTTCCTTAACTATAGCTTCACCTAAAGGATGTTCAGACTTTTTTTCTATCGAAGCTGCTAACTTAAGCACCTCTTCTCGGCTATTTTCATAAGCTATAATATCTGTAACCTCGGGTTCCCCTTTGGTTAAAGTGCCGGTTTTATCAAAAACGATAGCATCGATCCTATGAGCGACTTGTAAAGCTTCAGCACTTTTTATTAAAATCCCATTTTCAGCCCCTAAGCCTGTACCTACCATCACGGCTGTAGGGGTCGCCAGTCCCAGCGCACAAGGACAAGCAATAATCAAAACGGTAATAGCCACTGTCAAAGCGAACAAAAAGGTTTTCCCCACCAGAATCCATACACCAAAAGAAGCCAAAGCTATCAGGATAACTATAGGCACGAAATAAGCAGAAATGGTGTCTGCCAGAGCCTGGATTGGAGCTTTAGACCCCTGAGCTTCTTCGACCAATTTGATAATCTGCGATAAAACAGTATCTTTGCCCACTTTGGTGGCTTTAAATTTAAAGCTTCCCCCTTTGTTGATTGTCGCTCCTACTACTTGACTGCCTGTAGATTTTTCCACGGGAATACTCTCTCCAGAGATCATCGATTCATCAACACTTGATCGCCCTTCAATAACCTCTCCATCAACAGGAATCTTTTCCCCTGGCTTAACGATAATAATATCTCCTACCTGAACATCTTTGACGGAAATTTCAACTTCCTGACCATCTTTTTCTACTAATGCGGTTTTGGGCTGCAAGCCCATTAATTTTTTTATTGCCTCGGAAGTTTTGCCTTTAGCTACAGCCTCCAAATACTTGCCAAGCAGGATGAAAGCTATCAAAAAGGCGGCTATTTCATAATAAAGATCATTGTGGCCAAACTTTGCACTTCCTAGCCACATAGCAATTGAAGCGTATAGACTATACAAATACGCTGATCCTACCCCTAGGGCCACCAAAGTATCCATATTAGCTTTGCCCGTTTTAAAAATGCTGGCAAAACCACGGACAAAAAATTGATAGCCTACGATAATTACCGGTGTTGCCAATGATAATTGAATCAAGGCCATGTAATTTTTAAAGCTTTCCGGCAAAGGCAACCCTAGCCCCGGCCCCATTGCCAAATACATCAGAGGCGAAGCTAAAATCAAAGCAATAATGAACTTAAAGCGTAAAACTTTGATCTCATGCTGGCGAGTAATTTTTTCCTCCTCATAAGCAGAATCTTGACGACCTTCATCATCAAAACCTCCTAGAGGCTCATAACCGGCACTTTTAATACCTTTACGCAATTCACCTAAAGAAACCTGTTGAGCGTTATATTTTATATACGCTTTTTCATTAGCAAAATTTACTTTTGCATCACTTACGCCTTCTATGGCTTGCAAAGCCCCTTCAATGCTAGAAGCACAGCTAGCACAGTTCATACCCTTAATCCCAATAGTAATATTGTCCACTTTTATATCCCCTCATTTTATATTCCCCCCGAAAAAGCACACTCCTAAAAAATTTGATGCCCATTCAAAGTAGTTTAAAACCCACAATTACGATCTAATACCATTCGTCAAAAATAATTACACAATAGGCATGCCCCCTCGAACGTCATCTTTGGACTTTTAGTATACCCCTTCGAGTGTAAGGGCGGTTGCTGCATAGTGCCGTACTAGAAATTTCATATTCACCACTATTTGTAGGAGTAAACTCTATGTTAATACTAGCATCTTTTTCGATAGTTCGATCAATATCGAAAGCTTCTATAATAAAACGGTGAGCAATATCATGGGCAGTAACTTGCAGATGAATTTTGTGGCCTTTTTTGACGACAATCGGATTGGGTGTAAAGCGATAAAAATATGTTTCGACGGCAATACTATCATAGACTTCCTGATCACCCCTTTCCTGAGATTCCACGCTTTGGGAAGATTCCTGCTGTTGCTCATCTTTGCTCGAACAGCTATACAAAACTACAGCCGAAATTAGTACACCCATAATAATTGAAAATTTTTTCATCTCTATCCTCCTCTCTTTAGCATATATCCGAATAAAAAAACTTTAATAGCCATTAACCATATTGTCCACCCCCCATTTCAGCTACTAGGGATGATTTGCTTTACAAAAGCGAGGCTGCCGAACCGAAGCCTCTACCCTGCATCATCATAACCTACTAAACCTCAGAAGATTGCAGCAGTTATCGACAGTCACCCCTCGTTTTCCACATTATGTTCACAACTACCTCCTTAACACTACCAGCATAGATGTTATTTATCAAAAACCATAGCGACACGCAAGGTATATATTGGTATTATTACGGAACTGACCAAAAAAAGTATGGGCTTCTTTTCCCATAAAGACATTAGCCCCTGTAGCTAACTTAAGGTTGTCATTAACCTGATATGTTAAGAGAGGGCGAAGGTGAGCATCTTTATCGGTCGGCGAAGCAAATACAAAAAATGATCCTTCCAAATTTTGATTCCACCAAAGCTTAGTAAGGCGCATGGTAAGAACATTGCGATAACGATCACGGCTATATTTAGCATCGACCTGTTTTTTATATTTAGAGTAATCCAGCAGCTGTTCAAGATAAACTTGAAAGGCGGCGGTAAGATTATGGCCTATTTCCTGAGTGTAACCTGCGAGATAACGTATTTCCGAATTGTTGACCAAGGAATTATCTCCTTGGCGATCATCGGCAGAATCGTAATAGCCAACCTCGAGGTTTCCTATGCCGGCAGCCAACTTTCCTCTGATGCTCGCTCCATAAACATGCAATTTAGGAAAAGTATATACCCCCGAAGCAGTTTGCCCTCCAGGGCTTTTCCAATAGCCCCAATAACCGTATAGAGAGGTCTCATAATTTTTAATATTTTTATATACTCTTACGCTGATCTCATCATCTGTAAACCAACGATGAGGCTTGCGAGTAATGATAGCATTTTTTCTACCTGCCAAATGCTTTAAAGATTTATTCCAATAGGAAAGACGCTCTCCTGAAATATACCTATCGGCCTCAAATTGAGGGGTATAAACCAGGTCGCAATTAAAATAATCACTAAAAAAGGCTATCTTTGCTGCATCGGAAGAAGCTTTGAGGTAAGCATTATCACGCCCTATAAAAAATGATTGCCAATCTTTAGGGTATAAGTCATTGATAAAAAGTAGATCCCCTGTGCCCGTAGTTAAAATCTGCCTTCCAATTTTAAGGTCGAAATAATATGACGGCCGAGCAAAAAAATATGCTTCCCTTAGATAAACATCCCATTGATTAAGGACTTCATCCCTTGCTAGATCGCCAGCAGCTTTCAGATCAAATTTATCTAGATAAAATGCACTTTCAATCTGAAGACGGGCTTCCATAATAGAAAGCTGCTTTTGATAAGGATCATCACGTAAACGCGATCCTGCTCGCATTTCATAAAATCCCCATGTCTCCGGCGTCCATAATGCCCAAGCCGGCCCACTTACTAGCATAGTAAAAGCCAACATCAAACATACAAAATATTTTAACACTGTTTTATCTCCCCTCATCGCATAGCTTCCCGTGGAGGTCTTTTAAGATAGCGCTCAGTGAAGATATTGGGAAGGTCAATATTATACTTAATGTTGCTAAAAACCATCGTAGTTGTGCTGCCGGAATTATAGTCAGAAGCCACTGATTTCGTCACCGTTGGATAAACAACGGGCTTCCCTTCTTCGGTAGCAGCTATCTGTTCGACTTTTTCAGCTTTGATTTGCCTATATAAACGCTGATTAGCGGTTTTATCATAATATTCAATATTCATTGGAAGAAAGGTCTCTTTATCAACATAAATCCTGTAATAGCTAAAATCAACGCTGTTTGGATCTTTAGGGATATTTTTAAGGACATAATGTTGAGGGGTTATTTTTTCTAGTTGGTGGACATCTTCGGCCAGATTTCTACCTGAGATATCTTCGTAAAGAAAGTCAGAACCTACAAAGCTCGTCCTCTTATCGCTAGCGGCGACACGTTTAACGAGGTCGAGGTTGGGCAAATATAGCCAACGATCGTCAGTTTTTTCCAGATTAGGATATTTATGAACCATGAAAACCATCTTGCGAACATCAGCAGGCCGCTGAAAGTAAACAAAATATTTTTGACTGCCTCCATCGCTTTCATCTTCCCGCAAGACAATAAACTCTCTCGTCCTCTCTTGCCCATTTTGGTCGGAGATAGTCATATCGACATGAGACTTGCCGTTGTTGCCTTGATAGTAAGCGGCATGGTTAGCCTTATTGACAATAGTATCCACATCGGGATTTGCTGCAGAGGGTTCAGCGGATTGTCCCGCTACCCCACATACTAGAGCTCCTAGCAACAAGCCCAAAGTATTTTTCCAAACAGCTTTCATATTTCACTCCTTATTTTTTTCTGATTGATCTTTATCTTCAGAGGTTTCTTGGCACGTTGAGCGACGTGAAAGAAAAATACAGGTCAGCACTATAACTCCTAAAAAAACTGCCGCCGCAAAAACCAGCAAGGATAGGCTTAATTGCCAATACTGATGTAAACTTATTCCTAGCAGTATTACCGCCGACAAAGCAATCATACCACACAAGAGGCAGCTACAAGATGACCTTCGAGGTTGGCTGATTTTTCCTAAAAACCCTTTTCTTGCCAATGTTATCACCGCCGGCAAGGCTAGCAGTGTCACTAATGCCGACAAAGCCATAATCGAACAAATCAATATGCCTACAGTTTTGTAAGGTACTAAGGGAGCTGCCAACAGGGGCAAAAAGCCAATAGAAATTATCAATGCATTTTTAGTGATGGCTCTGGCAGGCTCCCCAAAAACTTTTCTAACAGCAGCTTGCCAGCCATTGCTTTCTTTATAAAGACTGCGAGTTCGTTGAAGGAAATGGATAGCAAAATCTACTGACATCCCTAAAGTCAAAGCGCTTAATACCGCTACTGGCATATCATAATCTTTGCCTATCAAGCCGATAATTCCATAGATTACAATAATAGTAACTGTTAAGGGCAGCATACACAACAATCCCCATAATGCAGAACGAAAAAGAATAGTCATCATGATAAAGACGATTACGAAACTACCTAAAAAGGACTGCAGCATCCCCCAGACCATTTTATTTTGCCATACCATGTTGATATAGGTTAATCCTGCCCAACGATAATCAATTTTTACCGCATCGGGAGGGGGATATTTTTTAAAAAATCGGTCTACTTCCTCGGTGATTTTTTCCATATTGTAATTATCTCCACTAGTAAGCTGGAACCAGATATTAGCTCTGTTGTAATCATAATTGACCATATGCCAAAGATCGCGAGGGCTGTGGCTGTTTTGATACTGAAAAAGAGTGTCCGCCACCGCCCCACTGGTATCGGGAATAGTATAATAAGTTTGGCTGCCGTCTTGCAGCTCTTGATGAACTTTTTTGACAATATCGGCGATGGAGTTACTTTTCCCTACCATTTTTTTATCTACTAAATGGTGCTCTAACTTGCTAATATATCTTAACACTTCGGGTTGCTTAAAAGGAGGCTCCGGCTGCAGGCGATCCTGATAAGTTTCTAAATAATATGCCACTTCATCCCAAGCGTAAAAGGTAGGGTCGTCAGAGGCTTGGCGAGCGTATTGAAGAGCTTTTTGGGATAATTTATCAAGAAGCTGCGAGAAGGAAGCTTCCTTCCAAATTCGAGCTTCTGGCAATTTCAAAAATTTAGCTGTAGGCATTGAAGCTTTGGGGTAACTGCTTTTAAGCTGCTGAATTTTATCCTCGATATTTTGACGCAGCATCTTTCGTGAATTTTCGGAAAGCACGTCCCCTCCTGCTGGTGAGGCTTCGACCACCAAATAAGCCATATATGTTCCGCCAAAATGCTTATTAAGTTTAATATCTGCTTGCCGGATAGGGTGACTCTTAACAAACCACTTGATAGGATTATCGTTGACCCTGATCTTGCTTATCCCATATACAGCAACGCTGGAAATCAGCACTAGAAACAAAATAATTAATTTTGACCAACGGTAGGTCAAGGGTGCCAGCTTCTTAAGAACGCCTCCTAGTTTGCTTGTTTGATGCTCATGCTGATGACGTCCAAAATTTTTTAAGCTTTTGGCTGGTATTATCATCACATAAGCAGGGATGAACATAATAGTTGTTATCCAAGCTATGATGACCCCCAAAGCTACAAAGATGCCAAAAACTTGTACCGGAGGTATTGGAGCTAAAGCCAAAGAAGCAAAACCTGCTGCCGATGTTAAGGAGGTATATAACATCGGAACAAACAGATTACTGATAACCTTTTTGATAGTTTTCCGCCGCCCTTCCTTTTCATCATAAAGGTCGAAAAATTCGGAAAGGATATGTACTGAATCGACAACAGAGATCGGCATTAGAAAAATCGGAATCATAGAACTCATAATATGAACAGGGTATCCTAAGCCTATCATCGCTCCCATAGTGATGATAACCGTTGTCAGTGCAATAATCATCGGGGAAAGAATTAAAACCAGCTTACGGAAAAACAACCACAGTAAAAAAAAGATTACAGCCATCGCTAAAGGTGCTGAGATAGCCATCTGATAGAACATTTCTACCCCAAAAGTATCTTCCGCTACGGGAAGCCCGGTAATATAATATTCCTCATCTCCACTATGCTTTGCGATATAACTTTTCAGCTCATGAGAAACTTGCCAGCTAATATTCTTTTTGCTAATGGGTAAATATAATGCCAAAGCTTTGCCATCTTTGGAAACTACAGTATCCTGTAATAAAGGGTTGGCCATCAAGCGCTCACGAACTTGCAAAGCTTCCTGAGGGTTTGTAGGTGGACTGCCCATCAACCACTCGAAGCGAACTTCTCCTGATCCCGCCGAACTAATATGATCGACAGTAGAAGGTGCTATAATATCACTAGCAATTACTCCCTGCATTTTTTGAGGATCATTTTGATCTTCCCACTGCAAATCCTTAGCGTAATCAATCAGGTGATATACCCTTTCCAGAGTGCCAACATTAAAAACACCCTGAGGATGTTCTTCATTGATGACACCAATAACGATAAGATCATGAAGGAAAAAATCCTCTTTAGTTTGATTATGGAAAATGCGAGCAGGGTCGCTCTTAGGAAGCATATTTTCAGGGTCCGTATCAACCTTAATACGCCATATCCACGCTCCGCAACCTACCGTTGCTATTAGTAATATCCATATTACAAGCTTGTAATGCTTAATAGTTACATTTACTAAACTCTTAGATAATGCCATCACCGCCCTCCATTGGCTTAAGATCTATCATATGGATTTGAAAAAAAAATAAAAATCCGAAAACTACAAATTCATTAAAAATTACTGTCAAGCCGCTTTACATTATCAGCTCAGTTTTTAGTTGCTAAAAAGAAAAAGGTGCTGTTACAATTTCATTTACATTTAAGGGGTGTTAGCTCAGTTGGTAGAGCGCTACAATGGCATTGTAGAGGTCATCGGTTCGACTCCGTTACACTCCAGCTAAACATAAGCCGGCTAAGATCTTTAGCCAGCTTTTTTTTTAACCAAATGTTACGACCAATAGTCAATATCAACTAACAACATAATTGAGCTAGCCTACACCCGCGTATCTTGAAAAGCTGGATGGTCTTCCATCTTCCCCTTATAATTATCGCTCAGCAGGCCTTTTGTAAAACCAGAAATAAAAGAACGAATAGCTGTAAGCCCTACAATAAATAAAGGCTCAAAAGTATCATTCCATACATTAGCAGTATATTTCCACTTAGACAACCCCAAGGTAGAAAGCTCCCCTAAGCGCTCTCCCAAACGTTTTATTTTAGGTCTTAGGTTATTATATAAGGTGACCCCCATTGTCTAGACAATTTTTCTTCTAATTTTCAGGAGACTAGCACCTCTAGTTTTGGTTTATAAAAATGCTTTTTCCGACTGCCTGCT
>JBNJDP010000021.1:0-26522 GCA_051744985.1 Chlamydiota bacterium
TCAATACGAGTAGGTGAAATACTTGAAAAACAGAAGTTGCTATATCACGACCTTGGAATTGAGCCGCCAACCTCGTTATGAGTTGGCGGGAATTCAGGGCCCATAGTTTATCCAACATCAGGTAATCAAAAAGCCACCAAGAGCTGCTGCTTACCCATTATCGACCCTGAAGCCCAAATTAAAAAAGCTGCTTTGGAGGAAAGGCTCTTTGGTTATCCTGGGAAAATTTCTTAAAATTATACCCGTGATGTTACGCTCCAACCTTGATTGATGCTAGCGAGTGCAACTCTGTAGAGTTGTACGAGTAAGGGAGCTGCCGTAGATTTTACCGTATATCACTGATATAAAACGGCTACTATTCGCCCTGCAAAAGCTCCTTCAGATATCATCCCTAGAAGCGCGCGCACTAAAATATCTTCGCCAGATTTAGATTTCATTAGGAGCTGTATTTGCTGACCTTTTTTAGCTTCTACTCCTGCTGCATTCTGGAGGTTAAGTACTGCTTGATACCAAACATCACCACCCTCTTGGATAAGCTGAAAGAAATCTTTTACAAATCTCTCTGCCCCCCAACCTAAAAGCCCACGAATAGCGTTGTTGGAGAATATAAGGCCATTATCTTCGGGAGAAAATATCACTATAACGCTGCTAGATTCGGTACGGTAACTATCAAATAAACGTCTTAAATCAAGAGTATATTCTTCAGGAGAAATACTCAAATAACGCCCACGCTGGTTAGAAAGGTGGCGAGAGCTCAGCATTTTTTCTGCCTTCTCAATGCAACGCCTCAACAAGATAGCTGCGTCATAGGGAGAACGCACCTCACTATCTGAAGACATCGGCAATTGATTATAAAATTTTGAAGTGTCATCATGCTGACTATCTTGATCCTGAAAAACTTCCATAACAGGGTGGGGCGCATCATCTCCTTCGCGAGTAGTTTCTGGCCGAACCACCTGCTCTTCCTGGCCCATTTGGAGTAAAGTGCGCACTTCATAAGTCAGATCCCGAACTTTTCCTTCAAGCTTGCGGATGTACTGCTGTTTTTTTTCGATAACCCCACGCTGCTCAGCAATAGTATGCTGGTAATCCTGAAGATTTTTCTGATAGTGCTCACGCTGCTCTTCTAGCTTTTGATGAGCAACACTATACTCTCCTTGAAGGCTTTGTAAGCGCTGCTGAAGCTGCTGCTGTTGCTGTTCATTTTCCTGCTGCCGGTGGCGACTAGCATCGACTTCTTTCTGCAACCTAGCAATGATATTGCGATCATCAATAGATTGCTTTTCCATAGCAGAAATTTTATGGCGCTGATCATTAACCTCTTGTTCTTGAAGCTGCTCCCCTTGAGAATGGTCTTGAATTTGCCGAACTTTAACAGATACCAGTTCAGAAACCCCTGACCGCATCAATTCCTCCCAATATTTGACGAGAAATGACAAGGCCAACGTTCCTCCCACTCCCCATAAAAATAGCCATGAAAAAAACTTCCAGCTCTTTGCCAGGGGAATAAGCGCCGTAAGGTAAGCCCCTAAAAAAAAAGTTGGCAACAAAAAGCAAATAAAAATAGCAACATATAATGCTTTTCGATAATAATCATGGTGCATAAGACGAAAGAACATCACGCCACCGCTTTAATATTTTTTATATAAAATATACTGAGCAGGACTAATAACTCAAGTATGGTGATGCCATGCAAGAAAAATTTCTGTCTTCAACATTCCCCAAAATTGGCTACGTTTTCTTGCTCTACCTCTTAAACCCGTGATACCCTCTAATCTTCGAGCATGATCTTGAGAAAAGTATATCCCATGGTGTTTCCCTAAAAAGCCGCAAACTTGATCTAGCCAGAAGATAATTTTTTCACATAGATCCCTAAACCGATAAAGTAGATGAGCATCAACCCCAAAATTCCTGCATAGATAGTCACCTTGAGGGGGAAACGCCTGTTAATCGTAGCCTGTTGAGGTTTCCGAGGATTGTACCATACCGTCCAACATTGTCCACGATATTCCTCCAAGGCCTGTTCTGCTGCACTAGGGTTAATAAAGATCTTATTTCTCAAAACTGTTTTCCCATGATATTTTTGACCCTCGACGATATAATCAAAATCGGCTTTCACCAAATACTTACTGTGAGAAATAGCTTTTACAGACCACTCCACGGAAGTAGGAAGGGCACAAGTGCTATAACTACGATATTTTAAAATTTTATAGCCTGCAAAACCCATAAAAGCTACCGCCACCAAACTCATTACCGTCAAAAATATGACCCAAACTGGATTTTTGTACATTAAGAACCCCTTGCTGCTAGTATCTTTGTTTTACTATAGGAAAGCTCTAGAACCTTCCTAGAAAGATCTTTACATTTATAGTTTGACGAAATTATACTATACGCGATATCCTTTTCCTTTTTAAGAGAAAAAATAACACAAGGGGAATAAATGGCTACTAAAGAAGCTCCTAAGAAAAAGGTTAAGCGGCCTACAGCTGAAAAACGGATGGTCCAAAATGAAAAGCGTCGCCTAATCAACAAAGCTTTCAAGTCTCGAATCCGCACCTCTGTCAGAATTTTTGAAGAAAGTCTCCAGAGCGGTGATGAGCAAAAGGTTCAAGAATCATTGAATGCTGTTTACAGCATGTTAGACAAGAGTATCAAGCGCAATATTTATAAAGCAAACAAAGCTAGTCGCCTAAAAGCACGCTTTGCTGCTAAAGCTGCTGCTTAATTCTCTCTTCTTGAAAATATGTCATATACCCGAAGTTAATGTTCTTGCGAATGCTTCGGGTTTTTTTTATCTCTAATCAAGAATTAGGGGTGTATATATCCAATCCATCTATAACCCACTAACACGCTTTACTTGATGAGCTATAGTTTTCTGTACCACAGCTGGTGATCCACAAACCAAGAGAGATTGACGCGCTCTTGTAATAGCAGTGTAGAACATGTCTCTACCAAAACAATATGCTTGCTCAGGCAAAACTACCAGCACATGGTCATATTCACTACCTTGGCTTTTATGGACCGAGATGGTGTAGGCATATTCATATTCCGGCAACAAGATAGCGGGTATCTTACGCAGCTGGCTGCCTTCATCATAAAATTTATCTTCAGATTCATTCTTGCCAGAAAAAAGAGCATACTCGGGGTCAAACCCTTTTTCAGAATAGCGGCGACAGATAATGACTCCTACTTCACCATTCATTAACCCCATTTCATAATTGTTTTTTGTAACCATAATCGGAGCTACGAAATTCTCCGATAGACACTCTTTTTGAAAACGGTTAACTAGTAAGTTATTCAAAGCCTCTACACCTAATGAGCCTTTACGAACAGGGGTAAGAACCCTAAATTTGTTAAATTCTTTAAATTGCTGAACCGGCAGCAGACGTTCACCTTGCTTATACTGGTTATAAGCGTAATCGACCACAGCTCCTTGGAAGTTATTCGGGTCAGCTTCTAGCATCTTAAAGCTACAAGCATCATTATCACCATTTTTAACCGCTCGAGCTAACTCCAGAATCTCGACATTGTCAGTTCGTAAACATGTTTTAAGGTCTACAACTTGATCTTCGAGCAACTCAATCAAATCCGCAAACAACGATCCCGCTTCAACTGAAGGTAGTTGGGCTTTGTCTCCCAGTAAAATTAAGCGCGCCCCTGCTTTGAGAGATGCAAAAAGCTGAGCCATTAAGCGCACATCGATCATCGATGATTCATCAACAATAACTACATCCGCCGACAAAGAACGTTGCCGGTGTCTTCCAATGCCTAGCAGAGCATGAAGGGTATAAGCAGGAATCTCCGGCAGCTTGGCTTTTATATTCGAAGCCGCCTTTCCTGTAGGCGCTGCTAAGGCAAATTCACAGCGGCCTGCAACATTGTCGTGTAAGACTCTATATAATATAGCAGCTGTATAAGATTTACCCGTTCCGGGCCCCCCTGTGACAATTGTCAAAGGATTGTTAACAGCATGCAAAATAACTCGAGCCTGCTCTGGTAAAAGCTGCCCCTCTTTTTGCAAGTTTTCTAATTCTTTTTCTATCGCAACATTATCGAACTGTGCTCTTAGCTGCGAGGAACGAAATTTTTTGATTTCCGCAGCAACAGAGCTTTCATAATACCAGTGTTTACGAAGGTAATAACGATTATCCTCAATAACCAAAGGATGTTCTCCACCTTTAGTGTTGATCTCGATATTTTTCAGTTGATAACAACCTTCGACGATACTTTTTTCCAGCTCGCCAAATTCCGGAATAAACGCCTCGCTTTGCCCATTGGAAGCAATAATCAATACATGCATCGGCCTGGGTTCTAGTCTTCCTTCGGATATTTTAAGACAAAGATGGCCTTGGCGCGAGGCTGCTAAAAGAAAAGCTAAAGCCATAGCACTCTCTAAGTTGCTCGATTGAGGAGTAGCTAAAATGCTAAGAGCAAAAGCATAGTCGATATATGAAAAGTAACCATGGTCTACCAAATCCAAGAGCTCCTGCCAAGGATGAGGGACTATGTTCTCCGGGGAACCTTGTCGCTCACGATACAATTTAAGCGCTAATCCCGACATATTCTATCCTCAAGGTCTAAGGGTTTAGGGATGAAGTGGTAAAAGGCTGGGCCTCGCACAAAACAATATAAAACACCTCCAAAACACTCTTCGAAGGAGCTAGAAGCAGTAATGGCCAAGTATTTTTTAATTGCCTGGCAATAAATTTCTGCCTGCAAATGATAATCATGGGCCTGCATAACTTCTTCTAAAGATTCCTGCCGGTAAGCTTGGTCATTATCTCCTATCCAGTTAGACTTCCAATCCAAAAGGTAGTATTTCCCCTCCCATTCAAAAAACAGGTCTATAGAGCCATTGAAAAGCACACTATGATCTAAAGCGAAGAGAAAATCCATTTCTGTAAAGAGCTTCTCAGGTGCTAGCTGATTTAAGATTATAGTAGTTGTTGGCAGCTTAATCGGTGATGAGAGAAGCCTATAAAGCATCTCCTCGATAACTATATCCCACTCTTCGAAAAGAGTTCCTCTGGTATATTTATGGACAATCTTCCTAAGAGAAAGGTTCTTCCCTTTCAGCATAATATCTTCCAAAATACGATGTAATAGCCTGCCGGTGTGACTGCCAGCGGGCAGGGTATGAGGTGTTTTTTGAGGCGTTCTAAAATCATCAGGAGCAACATTTTCACCTCTTTTTAAAGTTTTAGCTATTCCCGTAAAAGAATAATTATGTTGACGGCGCTGAGGAACTGTCACCCACCCGGGAGGCTCTAGCTCAATCTTTGGAGACAACATAGGTTCTACAAAAACCTTTTGTTCCCTTTGTCCTTGGAGGCTATAGGTAATATCTTCCGAACAATCGTCTAGCAAAGAGGTTAGGCTGTTGATATCATATTCTTTAATGCGCTGGTATTGATGAAGATAATCACATGCTGGCTGTCCCAGCTGGCTTAAGAAGAGCTCCAAAGGTGAAGCATGCCCTAGAGGCACTTCTTTATGATCTTCTTCCAACACTACTGGCACATAAAGCCGATATTTTGCTCTCGTCATTACCACGTAGAGTTGCCGCATTTTTTCTGCATCAGCCTCTTGGCAATAGTTGCGATAAAGCTCCCTATCACTATCGCTCGTCACTAAAAAGTTTTGCCCTCGATCGTAAACGCTGACAACCTCATCCTTACTGGTAGTTCTAGTAGAGAGTCCCAAAGCAAATACAACATCGAATTCCAGCCCTTTGCTAATATGCATGGTTAGAATATTAACGGCATCTTCGAGGGGCTCGGCAGGAATTTTAAGACATTCGTCATCGTCGGGATCGAGCGATTTTAGGTAATCTAAGTGTCTAACCAACCCTTCGGGGGTAGCATGAGAAGTAGTCTGATATTCAATAAGCAATTCTGCAAGATATGTTAGCTCATGATAAAGATCTCTACCTCTTCGACGCTTTAAAATTCTCTGAATAGTAGTACCATCCTCCCAATGCATCTCTTGTAAACAAGACCAAAAATTAGCAAAGCCACCCTTAAAGAGTTTAGCCTTCAGGGTATAAAATTTTGCTACCACTTCCTGATGAAGTCCTTTTTCGAAAGTGTTACGGATATGAGAAGTATCCCAAGCGATGATAGGGTTAGCCAGAGCTGCTTTTAGGGCACTATAATCTCGGGGGTCGATAGCAGCCTTTATAACTTCCTTAAAGCTATCTAATGCAGGAGAATCTATGATGCTACGCGAGCGCCTAGTGACAGCAGGAATATTATGTAACCGCAAAAATTCTTCTAAGCGAGAAGCCTGATAACGATCTCTGACCAAGACGGCAAACTGTTGATAATCAAATCGATGTCGTAAAGCAGCAATTTCCTGGGCAAGGTTCGGAAAAATCTGTTCTTCTTCTAACTGTATTGAAGGCCACTTATCTCCTCTGCCTATCTTGCCTCTATTAATCATAAAATGAAGACTACCCTTATCATCGCAAAAAACGGGTTTTTGAACCTTTAAAGAGGCCTTAACTTCCTGATAAGGAAGATGGTCTTTTTGACGCGGCAAAGGCAGAAAAGCGGGGGAATTTTTCTCTGAAAACAAAAAATTCAAAGCTTCTACCAAATGAGGTTGAGAGCGGTAATTGGTAGCAAGGGTAAGGTGACCCTGGTCGCCCAACGCTTGGGAAGCTTCAAGGTAAGTATAAACATCAGCATTGCGGAAAGCATAAATGGCTTGCTTAGGATCACCAATCAGGTATAAAAGGCGATGATCATCAAAAAAAAGCTTCTTGAAGATCTGCCACTGCATATTATCGGTATCTTGAAACTCGTCGATAATTGCTGCCCGATATTTTTTTTGGACATGCTTTAAAAAAGCTTTTTTCTCGATGCTTTGCATCATCAGCTCTAATAAATAGTCAAAAGTAAATTTTTCCTGCCGCTTAAACAAGCCTTTCAACATCCTTTTGCAATCGCGCGAAAGGCGAGCTATAAGTAAAGCAGGGTCACTAGCCTGATGGATCAAAGGGCCTAGCTCTTCCAAAATTTCTTCAAAGTAGTTAGGCCCTTTGTACTTTGGATAAACTTTAAGATTTTTATTGTTTAACCTACGAGCAAACTCTAAACCATGTCCGATAACCCCATCAAAATCTTCAGGAGACCAGTTAACTTGCTGGTATATGGCGGCGAAATGCTCCAAGGATTCCCATATTTCGGGCTTTATCTCTCCGCTGGAGGTGCAGACTGTTTTATAATTAAGGGCGACTTGACGATAATGTTCAACAATTTCAAGATCCTTAGGAAGACGATGCTTTATGACAAGCATTTTCTCTCTGAAGCTTTCCAAAGCCTCTTGAAACGATAATGCACCTCGTACGACGCCTTTTTTAGAAATATTCCTTAACACAGCATTGACAAGATGATCAAAATCAGAGTCTTTAGATAGCAGCATTTTAAGTTGCTGAGAGCTATAATCATCAGGAGAGAGGCTAGTCCTAAAAAAGTCTTTAACAACCTCTTTCATTTCATTCTGAGAAAGATTGTCTTCAACGGAGTCCAGCTCACCACCTATCCCCCTCTCTAAAACATTCTCCTGAAGCATCCTAAAACAAAAAGAATGGATAGTATATACTTGCGCGTCATCATAAGAAAGAAGAGCCCTCTCTAACCTTCTACTAGCATGCTCTTTTTGCTTTTGGTCGATCCATCCTTGGATATAATCGGTCTCGCTCTCCCCTTTTTGCAAGTCATTATAAGCTTTGATGATGTTAGCACGCACTCGTTCTTTTAACTCTAACGTAGCCTTACGAGTAAAGGTTACTACTAAAATTTGCTCTAACAGGCAGGGATAATCGCCTTCTACGAGCAAGCGTACGACCAAGTTTTCGATGGCAAAAGTTTTTCCTGTCCCCGCTGAAGCCTCTAAGAGCATACTACGATTTACGCGGGTCTTTCTATCTAAAACATCAAAAGCAGGACTACTCATCGCTTCCTCATCGTTTTAGGGTACCATTTTTGAAGCATCTCACCATAAACTTTCTCTGCCCATGGCTGCCAAAGGGTTGACAAAACTGTAGCATCGATTAATTCGGGGTTAGGACAAGCTTTATGAAGATACCCATTATACTTCACTAAGTGCCTATTGAAGAGTTTTTTGGCAAAATTCTGCTTAAGTTCCTCAGGAGAATCGTTAATAATATTGGGCACCCATCCTGGAAGCAATGGCGAACAGTTTTCTAGCCCTACAAAGTAATATTCTACATATTGAGCTAGCAGGCTTCGAGGGTCTTCAAAAAGATTTTTTTTCATCTTACCACTTTTAACCATAAGTAAATTACTGCTACAGGGAGCCTCTTCTAGGCTCGCCAAGGCCAGGTAAAGGGGCCAAATTTTGATAGCATCGGTGGCACAATCTTTACCTAATGTTAAAAGCCCTTGAGGAACAAGATTTTCTATCACCCCCACGAGGGTAACGGCTCTCGAAGAGGTCTCGAGGCTGATAGCAGGCATTAGCCATTTGTTGCTGCTAACTTGGCGGGGAGAACAGCAGTCGAGATCTAATTCAATTTCCCAGGTATTTTCAGCCGACACTCCCATATGAGAGACGTTTTCTTGGACATTACGAGCGTCTTCCAGCAGCTGTCGAGAAGCTACATCTTTTAAAGCACCAAGGGGGAGAAGCCCCTGTCGTTCTATTATCTCCAGCATCTCTGTAGGAGAAGTATTGAAGACTTCTTTTTTAAAAAGATAGCGCTCTAATGAGGAAACAACAAACTCTTCATTAATATCATGGCACTCATCGTCAGCGAGGTATATTCCTAGCGTCCTGTTAAAATATGCCCGAAAAGGATTGCTGGCCATCAAAGCCAAATTCTTTAAATCCAGAACTTCTGTCTTAAGGTGGTTATCGTTATCAACCTGTGAGTCTTTTAAGGAGGTATATTCAGGGAAGCAACCGTACTCTTCTCCCTTAGAAGAGTGATAAAAAGTCTGTGACGCAAGATAGGCCGGCAAAGAGTAACTATAATAACCTTCTGTGCTAGGGTCAAAATATGTGTGATGAAAGGGGTAGTGAGGATGGTTTTTTATAGCTTGAGAACTAAAAGATTTGCCTGCTAAGCTATAAGAGTTATCGCAAAAGTCAACAAACTCTTCTACTGCAGCAGAAGGTTGTACAAGAGCTCCATCAGAAGATCCGCTATTGATATAACTTATTAATAAATTATCTCGTGCTGATAAGATAGCTTCCAAAAAAAGGTATCGGTCAAAATCAGTACGCACAGGAAAATACTTAGCCCTAAAATCATCAACAACCAAATTCATCGATTGTTTAACCTCTTTTCTAGGAAAGGCATCTTCCCCCATCCCGATCAATCCTATCACACGCGAAGGAACTGCGCGCATAGGCAGCATAGAGCAAAAAATTACTGCACCAGGAGTCCTTTCTACCGTAGATGAAGAAGATCGCTCTAAAATTTTAGTAAAATGATGCCATACAGTAGCGAAAGAAAAGCTCTCTCCACTAAAAACATGCGACGCTTTGCGCAACTGTTCAAGAGCTGCTAATAGGGTTTCACGGTCGGCTAAAGCGTCTTTATCATCTTCGTCGATATAATAATATGCTTCTAATAAGCATGTAATATAATCGGCCCATTCGCCAAGACTTTTCTCCTCCTCATCTTTTAAGACCTGCAAATCAGCATAGATTGAGCGCAGGAGCATAGCCACTTTACCGATAACTTCGGCTGTAGAAAGATCTATATTTCGGTGATCAATACTGCTAGCCATAATCTCTATCAAGCGCTGAAAGCCAAATTCCCAGGTAGCCTTGGGGCTTTTTTCTAGCATCTTTTTTCCTGGATAAGCATGGGCTATAGTCTGATGGCGGTGTTCACTATCCATTCCCCACTGAATATTGATATCTTTGAGCCAGCGCCGCAAAAGGGCTAAACTATCAGGCGAAAGATGATGACATTTTTGCACCGCCGGGCAGTCTAAAAAATCTAAAATTTCAGTAACACTCCAACGCGAATGGCGCAAATCAATAAAGTTCAAAAATGAGGACATCAAATAACTATGCCCCTGCTTACCCGCATTTCTAATATTGTATTTAAGGTGACTATTTTCTCTTCCAAAAACAGCCTTGATATATGGTATGTATTCTTCAATATTAGCTGCCATAACCACAACATCTTCAGGATATAAGGAGTTCCCTGCTTGAGACTGCTGGTGGATCCTTTTTAGGATATTATTATATAAAACTTCTATTTCACGGAGCTTGGTAGTGCAAACATCGATCTGGACAGTTTCGTCATAAGTTGCTAACGCTAAAGGTTTACTGTCCTGGGGGTTACGCATCAATAAAATATCTGTCTGGACAGCTGACAGCAATGAAAGCTTTTTTTTCTCGGGATAAAGGTCGGTATAAAGCAAATCTCGATATTGATCGTATTCATAAACTTCTTGTGGCAGGCAATATATCTCTGTAGTCCCGTAAGGGAGCTCTTCGAGAATACTAGCAAACTCCCTGCCTAATCGACCATAGTTGGCCAGCAAAGGGTTATTATCTCTGAGATAATGCTCAAAATCTTGGATGCTTTGCTCACTAAGTCCCTGATAATCTAAATGCCTATGAATACTACGTATTTCACGATCCGAACGGATATCGCTCCAAAATTGCTTGCATGGTGACAAAATATAATAATTAACAGGCACATGCTCTGCCAGCTTGTTAAAAATCTCATGTTGGTAGCTAGGGATGAAGCCAAAGCCGAAAAGGTGAAACTCCACATCGTGGTTGCCAAAGCCCTCAAAGTTAGCATTATCGAGCAAACGTGGCAGATAGTCCCACTCTCCAAAAATTCTACGCCATAGCTCTTGCTGCCAACCATCTTGAGAACTATTTTCCCACTCTGCAACGACCTCTGGAGCATAAGCTCCATAATAATTAAAAAGAAAAGCCAAGTGCTCACAAAGAAGTGTTAGACGTTTTGTAGAAAGATTTTCTCCATCACCCAAGTAGTCTATCAAGGGGCGATAAACTTCACGTTCTCGATCTGCTAATGAGGCTACCCCTTGCAGTAAATTTTTTATTTCTATCTCTATCCTCAAAGACAAATCTAAGGAAGAAGGTAACTTAACATCCTGCTTAAGATATTCGCGGAAAATTTTCTCAAGAGCTTTGTCGATAAATTGAAAGTCTACTCCTGCCGCTATACCGCAATCAGCATCCTCAGCAAGGCGCAACATCAGCCAGGAGCGCATTGCATGACTAGGGACTACTACAATCCTCCGACGAAAAACTGACTGCTCTCCTGCATCGAAGAGTGCCGCGCGCAGAAAATAATAATGGTGTTCTATGCGATTGCTCAAGAAAAAGTCGGGGGTGCCTTCAGAAGCCATTAACATATCATTTTTGAGTGTTTGTTTTTTTAAACCCCCACTATTTTACCTATTATAGAGTTCTTCTGTAAGGATAAAATGTTATAGAACCTGTGACCACTTACCTATCATAAGGTGCTATTGCCTAAATGGAAGCTTGGCAATATTAAGTAAACTGGCCGATGAAATCACTTAAGCTGAACAAGCTTCTATTAGCTGTTCGAAGTTTGCCTGCTGCTGGCGACGATTTTTTGCCTTTCCCCTTAGGTGCTAAAAGGGCGACTAAGGAATTTATGTCCCCCCAAGGATTTTTAGAATGTTTAGGGGATAATAACTCCAACACCTCTTGCTGTTTTCCCATTTCACCCAGAAGAGGTTTAACCTCCTTACGGTATATAAAGGTAGCCTTTGCGGCCGTTCGCAGATAATTTTGCCAATTCGAAGAGGAATGAGGGTCATTTTGCAAAGCGGTTAAGGCGTCCGAAACTTTTGAAGCTTGCTCAAAGTAGTCTCGCAACGAGTGCTGCTGTTCTTGAGAGAAAGCTTGTACGATCTCTTCCTGCTGACGCAGCAAGCTTTGCAGCCCTTTCTGATGCTCCTCTAAATGTTGAGCTGTTGTGCCCTCCGGCAATTTAGCGAGGGATGCTCCCTGTGGAACAATAATCTGCTCTATTAGATAATCGTCAGTGATAGAAGAAACAAGCTCAGCTATAACGTTTCTTATAGAACTTAATTTTTTTGCGCTGTTTCAGGGAGCGACTTTATCGTCTGATCAAAGGTCCTTAATACTTGGAGCTCCTCTACCAGTGTTTTAGGGGCAACTGAAGCAACTTCAAAGCGGGTCTTTAACAAAGTCTCAATATACTTCAGAGTCCCGTCGGTTAATTTCGGATCCCTTGCCATAATGTCTAATAACATTTTTTTAAATGTCTTATCTTCTTGTTCAGTTATTCGAAGGTGTGGGTTGCAGATGAATTCTGCTAATTTACGCTGTGTTCTAGAGATGTCTACATTCTTTAAGGATTGCTCTTTGGAAAATCCCCTTTTTTGGAAGTACAT
This sequence comes from Chlamydiota bacterium, assembly GCA_051744985.1. Classification (GTDB taxonomy): domain Bacteria; phylum Chlamydiota; class Chlamydiia; order Chlamydiales; family JABHNK01; genus JBNJDP01. The sequence continues at coordinate 12,414 of JBNJDP010000021.1, forward strand.
AGTTGGCCTAAGAACATCCTGTTGACTTTCGCTTTTTTGTTTAGGCTTGATAATCATAGGATCGCCATTTGTATCGTAACGAAATTGATAAGGCTTTGGATTTCCCTCCGGTAGTAAATTACTTTGATTGTTTTTTAGAAAAGTTCCTTCCGTACTATTTAATCTAGCGAAAGAAAGAATAGCTTCCCTTAACCGGGGGTTGGACTCGGTTTTAGAGATTTCTTCTGCTTCAGGCTTTAATTGTATCAGTTTACCTTGTAGATCTTGATTCTCCCTTTGTGCTGCTTTTAACTCCTCTTGTAAAAATGGAATAGTGGGCATAGGTCGATCATCTCTTACCTTAGGAGCTTCTTCACCTGATAGAGCTGCTAATTCGCCCAAAATTTGCTGGCGCTGTTTTTTTAAACCTTCTAAAGTTTTTTTGAGAGTATTAATATCTTGATTACTTGTGCTAGTAGAGTCATCTATAGCTTTGATAGCCTCTTCCAATTCGCTTCTTTTTTTTCCTATTAAATCTTCAAGCTGTGCAACTGTTTTACCCTCTACATCAGCAGAGCCATCTATAGCTTTGATAGCTACTTTCAAAACTTCTCTAAGCTCAGGAACAGTTTTCCCCTCTACGTCAGCTGAGTCATCTATAGCTTTGATAGCTGCTTCCAATGTGCTTCTTTGTTGCTGCTCCAAACAATCCCTAGCGGTCATTTGAGTAGTCAAGAGCGTTTCTCTAATAGACGGGGCAAGATGGTGGCTGTCACGAGGGGGAGTAGTAATATAGGATACTTCGCGAGTGCTATCGCTACCTATAGCTTCTGGAAGTGCCGGGATAATACTTTGCATAGGAAGATTTCCATCTACTACTTTACCTGTCAGCAAAAGAGGGCGAGCTGCTCCTTGAAGAGCTGCAGGCTGGTGAGATTTAGTGTCTAAACTTATATCCTTCGCCTGGTTTAAAAGCTTCATTATTTCTGTTATCTTCTGAAATATCTGCAAAAAATCGGCCCCTTGTTTTTTATCAGGGTGAAATAATATCGTTCGTTGGCGCAACTGACTAACAAGACTTTTATCAACATTATATCCTCCTGTCTGCTCCAAGAGCTCTTTGGCTAAAGATTGAAGGCCTTGAAGAGCTTGATCTTTATTGGCAATATGTACAAGCCGCTGTTCTGAGGGCATAGTATGAGCATTGGAATCCACTGACAATGCTCTTTTTTGTTGCCGCTCCAAACAATCCCTAGCGATCGTTTGTGTAGTCAAGTAATGTTCTTTAGCCGATGGTGAAATTTGATCGAGTTTAAGGGATGAACTATCAAAAATTGAAGTATGAGCATTGCTCCCTCTTTTCCTTGCAGTTTCTTCAGGAGCGCGTTTTCCAAAAACCTGCTGAGTTTTTTGATCTTGACGTGACAAACCTGCTTGAGGGAATCCAAAGCAAGGCTTTGTAAAACCTGCCTTGTTTGCCTCCTGAAACATCTCGGCAAGCCCTTGAAAAGGTAAAAAGCTGATAGTTTTTACTACTTCCGCAAGGTCCCAGAGAATTGCTGCGGTTAGGACGACAACCTGACGATACTCCATACGCCCCTTATGGATATTGTTAGCTGCTGCCTGAAAGTGATTAAAATGACCAGCGCCCACTCTTGAAAAGTCATTTGTCATAATCCATTCCCCCTTGTTATAATTATATTTGTATTTACTACAAAAATGTTTTTGTGTGTTATACTCTAAGCCCTTTATTCCTTATTTCGAGCTCATCGCTGCTGTTTAAGGGCTTTAATTTATTGTGTTTGTGATAACTTAGAAGACGATATTGGGGAGAAAGCTAGTTTTCATTTCATCCCATTACACACTGGGTATAGTATGAGTAATAGATTTTATTCCCTGAAATCTATATTATAATGTAGAAAAAGTTAAGGTTGCAAAATATGGTTTCGTTTTTAAGAACCCGCTTTTCATCGTTCACCTTTCTTAATATCACCCAGTTTTTGGGGGCTTTGAACGATAATATTTTTAAGCTGCTGATAGTCTTCTTGCTCATTGAAGTGCAAGGATCGGAGCATAATACGGTCATTTTAGCCACTTCAGGGGCAACCTTCGTCATACCCTTTTTATTATTTTCTCAAGCCGCTGGAACTTTAGCGGACAGAATCAGTAAACGCAATGTAGTTGTCTTCACAAAATACATGGAATTAGCTGTGATGCTGTTGGGGATCATCGCTTTTGCTTTGCGCAGCCCTATTCTATCTTACACTGTACTCTTTATGATGGCTACCCAGAGCACCATTTTTGGACCTTCAAAGTATGGAATTGTTCCTGAAATAGTTCCTCTCGATAAAATTTCCAAAGCCAATGGCTTGTTGACTCTCTTAACATTTTTGGCCATCATTTTAGGATCCTTCCTAGCATCATTTTTGACGGACATTTCAGGGCGAAATTTTGTTTTAACAGCGTTAGTATGTTCTGTCATATCTTTAATAGGCCTTTTATCAAGCCTATGTATCGAGAAAACCCCTCCTGCTGGTGCTAAAAAGAAAATCAACCCTATTTTCTTATATGAAGTTTATAAAACCATCAAGCGCTCTCGCAACTACCATCATCTTTTGACCTCTATTTTAGGCTCTGCTTACTTCTTATTTTTAGGAGCTTATATTCAGCTCAACATCATCCCCTACGCCATGGAGATCTTAGGGCTGACAGACATCCAAGGAGGCTACCTTTTCCTCTTAACGGCTTTAGGAATCGGAACAGGGTCGGTTTTAGCGGGCAAACTTTCTGGCAAACATGTCGAGCTAGGTTTAGTCCCCTTTGGTGGGATGGGCATTGTTATCTGTTGCTTTTTGCTGCATTTTTTCTCTACTAATTTATCAGCGGTAATTCCTCTGGTAATTATCGTAGGAATTTTTGGAGGAATTTATGTTATCCCTCTTGACACTTTTATCCAAGTTGCTTCCCCAGCTAGATTCCGAGGAAGAACTATTGCAACCCAAAACTTTTTAAGCTTCTTAGGCGTCTTATTTGCCTCGGGAACCCTCTATCTTTTTGGGGAAGTATTGCACTTTGCTCCTGATGAAGGTTTTGCTATCATTGGAACCATGACCTTTATCGTCGTGCTAACAATCACCTTTTGCTTTCTCGACTACCATGTTAGGTTTTTGGCTTTTATCTCTAACAAAATTTTCTTCAAAACTGAAATCCAAGGCCTCGACAACCTACACCCTAAGGAACCTTCCATCTTTTTATGTAACAACCCCTCTTGGACCAATGCTATCTTATTGCTAGGAGCTCAGCGTCGAGGTACACGCTTCTTGCTAGAATGTAATAAAACACACTTTAGATGGCTAGCCCCGCTCTATCGAATGATGAAAATCATCCCCTTTACCGACCACGATAGCCCTTTTCACATATCGAGGTTAATAAAAGATATTAATAAAAGCTTAAATCAAGGCTTTTCAGTTTGTGTTTACCTAAACGAAAGTTCTCAAAACTCTAAAAAGAAGCTGCGCTATAACACCTTGCGTCAAATCATTAAGGATACAGCAGCCCCTCTCATTCCAGTATGGATTCAGAAAAGCCTTTCTAATAGCAAATCAAGCACTCTTTTCGATTACCTTAAGCACCGTCCCACTAAAGCCGATATTACCTTTGGAGAGGAGATTTCAAGGCTACAGCCTTTCAACCAAATTAAAAACCAATTACAGGAGCTGAGGAGCTTAAACTAAGCTCTCTATAATAATGCCTTCATAATAGGTTTAGAAGTTAATAGCTGGCGGAGCTGCAGGTTTTCACTTAATTAACAAATGCTACCTATATCAACCTTGATTGCCGACTTAGCATAAGGCAGAAGGTACTAAAGATCGCGACGAGTGCAACTCTATAAAGTTGTGCAAGCCAGGAGATCTGCGGTAGATTTTACCTTCCGACAACTTCATAAATTAATACCTTATGAGAAAGATAGCTCAAAGAACCCTGCTGGCGCAGCTGTAGAGATGTTTTTTGAGGCTAAAAAGAAAAAGGGGGAGGCGAAAGAAACGGTATAAAGCAGCTGTGCTTTTTGAAGAGAAAGTTTAGCTCCAGCAGCCCTGCCACAATATAAAGCATAGGCTGAATTAAGGAGCTTAAGCTAAACCTGTACTCAAGGTTTTATTGGTAGAGATGATATGTTGTATTGGCTCTCATATTTGATGTTTAACCACATCACAAATACACTCTGAGGGCCTTAATTTTCATTGTTCAGCAATCCTAAGATTATTTTAGGTTTATCTTTGTTACTCTGTGTTTGTTTAGAACCACAATTTCCATATAGGTGCTGTGTTGTCTTACTAAAGTTTTTTATCCGCAAAGTTTGTGATCTAGCCTGCCGATGAACTCGTTCATCGGGATTGTTGCTATTGACATAGCTATTTAAAGCGATCTTGCTCTTCTATATTCCTCAATAAAATAGAAAAGCCCTCCAACAATGGGAGGGCTTTTCTGCTCTAAATTAACAGTAAACAGTTCTACTAGAAAGCATAGATAGCTTCAAGTTCAAACTTCTTGTAGTTATTTTTTCCACCAACACTTTGACGTGCTGAATGAGTAGAATCCCACTCCATAGCAATAGTCAAAGAATCTGTTACAGCATAAGCTACATCGATCTCATAACCTTTGTAGTTAGCATTGCCTAGGTTTGTAGGCGGAGTTGAATCGCTGTCTACAGGGCTAGTTGTGTGATCGAATGCTAATGTAGAACTTTGTGCATTACCATTACCTATACCGGAAACTTCAGAACCTTGAACAGCTTGTGGTTCAACAACTTGCCAGTCAAAGTTCACAGCCCAGTCACCAGCTTTTGCAAGTTCACCAACGCTGATACCAGCATACCATGCTTTATTATACTTGTGGTTGTCTAGGGATGAATACTTCTTAGCATCGTGGTTGATCAAGAAAGCACCGTAAACTTTAGCAGGCACTGTAACCATCCACTCGTTGTTGAATTTCCATCCAGCAGTGAACTGAGAATTTTGGAACTTAGGGAAATATTTGTTTCCAGCGAAAGCCCAGTGTGCATAAGAATACTTAGCATAGATACCGGTATTAACGATATCTAGTAAACCAGTCTCACCAACCCAAGCATAATTTTGTCTTTCGGAGTTGCCAACCAATCCGCCAGCGCGAACGTAGAAGTCACCGATGTCTTCAAAGCTATTGCTATATTTCAGCCAAGCACCATCAAAATAGTTGTTGAACTGAACTTTTGAATCGAAAAGATTGTAACCACGGTCACGGCCCATATCGATATCCAAGCGTGAAGAGCCTTCTTCCAAGATGTTCATCCCGAATAGAGCTTTTTGTAATTTAACAGTTGTGTTAGCAGATTTAGGATTTGTATCAGCTGTTTTGACAGTAGAGACACCTGCTTGGTTTTTGAATTCTACCTTTGCACCACCCCAGGTGTTCTCCGTAGCGTAGTCAGCTAAAAGGTTAAATTCTGTAGTAAAAGTATCTGTAGAGGGAGCATCTGAACCAATAGAAAATTGCTGTTTATCTTGGAGCTTTTGGTTACGATTTTGCCACTTAAAGCGAATGTCTCCGCCCAATTCTAAGTGACCACCGGCTTTGCCGCGTAGAGTAATTTCTTTTTGTTGTTCCTTAATGAAATCCTTGATTTCACTATAGTCGCGTTGCTGATCATAAGCCGCTAAGCCTAATGTAGCAGTACCCATTGCTACAATAGCTAATGCTAATGTTTTTATATTCATTTTTCTCTCCATTTTTGGTGTTTAAAAATTTCCAAAAAATTTTAAACCGTTTGTTTCAAGTGTAAAAAGTTTAATTTTTATCCTCCCCAAGTGCCCCTGAGCTGAAATTTCACCGATAAGAACGCTAGGCACTGCACATTATCTCGCAATTAACTTTAATCTATAAAAAAGCTTTTCTTTTTTTGTAAACACATTTTTTTTGAAACCCTACAATTTCGCTTCATGCTTACAAATTTTGCTTTAAAAGTCATGCTAATCCTTGCTTTTCCGGCGAGCTAACAACTTCATCTATATTTTATACCCTGCGTATAATATATGCTGGCTATTTTTATCCAGAATATTTTCTGCAATTTTCAATTTTAATTCTTCCACAAGCTATTGTAGAAAATCTTAACCGCCTTTTTCTATTCCATACCATACTGATACGGCAAAGTATATATACCCCAGGTAGGCTTTTGACGAGAACCATTAAGCCAGTGTTTCCAATAAGATATTGGATACCCACGACGCCCTAGGCAATCGAAACGCCACAATTCGAGTTCATCATTAAGCGGGCTAACAGTAAAAGCAAAATAATCTTTCACCCAGTTAGTATCAGCAAAAAATATTGGCACCGGTATCGCCAGTCCTAGCTCTCGGGCTGCCTGATTAATTTGAGTATGATAATCATATTGACTGTTAGTACCAAGCTCTAGAAGAAGCATAACCTTGCAAACTTCCTGCAACTCCTCGGCGGAGATCATAGTTTGTACAGAAGTTGTTCGGGGCAAAGTATCAACTGCATCGACGATTGCTTGGCGCTGTTGTTTAGTGATACCTGATAGCTTTGAAAAAATCTCTCCTACATTGTCAGCAAGACGATGGGCTGGCGTTAAAGGAAGATGTAAATGTAAACAACTAGCTAAATAATCGGCATGCAAAACATTTTTTAGCTTGGGGTCTTGAGAAAGTTCTTTAAGGAGATAGTCACAAAAAAAGGATACTGATCCTGTTACTGGCATTTTCCGAAATTTGTTAATAAAATCCTGGCGATATTGTTTAGGGATATATCTGCTAATAATAACAACGAGCTTTTCGATCATATCAATATCGAGTTTTATACCGGTGATAAAATTCCTGCGGGGAATTACTAAGGAATCTCTCACCCAGGTGTAAGGATATATTTTATTGTCATACCACCCTTCTCGTAAAGGGAGATTGCCGGGCTTGAAGATAAATGCGTGCGTAGGCGAATGCATTAACATCGATTTGCTAGAGTCATCGACGAATTTATCGGAAAACTGGGGCTCCATCTCTCTCATATTATCGATAAGATGAACTAGCAGCTCACTTTCATTTTCAACCCATTTATCGCTTTCCCTAGGATTCGCCCCCACCCTATAATAAATGTTTATCAAGGTGTTCATCGTCCCTCCTGAAGTATATACCCAGGGTTTTTTTTCTACTTTATCGATATTATTGAGAGGGTCCTTGACGATAGGGGCATTATGAGCTTTAGCCATCCGATAAAAAGCCGACTCCAAAAATTCAGACGTTTTAACATGGGTAACGATATCGGTAACGATCTGACTAAATTCTTGCTGCAACTCTTCTAAACCTTCTGTGCGAGCGATTTCTGATTCGGTAATGGTAAAAAAGCTCGCTAAAGCCTCGACAAATTCAGCTTCATTATAAATTAACGACCATAAGGCTGTGTTAGTACGCCCATGCTTATATAATAAGCGAAAACCTGCGGGGCTATCATCGTAAGGCCCCACTTCAACATCGTGGATATCGGCATCGTAAACTTCTTGAAAGTACTCGGGAAACTTTTCAATATAAGTATTTATCAAAAAATTTAGGAGGTTAGCTAAATTTTTCGACTTCATACGAGCTCTATCACGCTGCTCAGCACAAAAATTAAGCTGGGTACTAGCGCGCTGATATTCCATCCTAATCCATTGTGCTTCTTGTTCAGTCGTAGCTCTCTTAATACGGTTTTCCAAATTTTTAACATGGGGGAACTGGCTGTCATACTCTTCATGGTACTGATGAACTTCCCGATTAGCATTATCGAGCTGCTCTTTAATCCTAAAATACATGCACTCCCCTATACCATGAGGCTGACGCTCATCAAAACCTAAGCTGGAATAAAGATTCCAGCGCGAAAAGTCTGTTTTGGTATCACAAAAAGAAGCGATGGTGAACTCCCAACTTTTGAGCAAAGCATTTTCTGTTAAAGCCTTAAAAGCTTTTTCGGCAGCATCATAGCGCTCCCAGAATTCTTTAGGAGAAGTACTCTTCCCAACCTTTTCCTTTTTTGACGGCGGAGAAAAAGGTGTTGGAGCCGAAGGCTGCAAAGAGCGTCGGTAGTCAACAACCGCTTTTTTATCTAGCTTCAACTTATCAAGAAGCACCTGAAAGATAACTTCTTCAGCATTCAACCCAAAAACCCCTATTCCGGGGCGGAGCGTATCGATAGCGGATTCTATCCAAGGTCGAATTTTTTTGCTTTTGCTTTTCAACGTGCGGCTATTTCCTATCAAACGTGCCGCCTTAAAAGCCCTCATCAAGCCGGGTGATTGCCACACAGGTGTCATCAACCCCTGCTCATTTTTTTCTATAGGGAAGCTTTTTTTTAAATCCCCCACTCCCCATGTTGTGCTTAAAGGCACTGAATATTCTCTGCCTTCAAAAGTCCGGGTTAGCCTGCCTGTATTCAACAAGCTATCAATATCCTCTAACAGTCGCCGAGGCTGCTCGCCTTGTATTATAATGGAAGGGGCGGTAGCGAAACAGGATCCAACATTTTGTCGCAAAAAACAGAGCCATGCCGACAAAACAGCTCTACGGACATGAGCATCCTTTAAAACCTCTTTTTGCCCTAACAGAAGGGTGTCCTTGATAAGATCTTCAGCAACTTTATTGGCATAAGGTTTGCTAATTTTAAGCAAAGTTTTACGCAGCTCAGCATCATCGCGGAGAGCTCTTAGCACCTTGCTAACATGGTCATGACGAGGATTGTCGTAATAACGTAAGGGGCCTAAAGAATACCCATGCTGCTCCAAAAGCTTGATGGCTTGCTCTAAAAGCTCTAAATCTAGCTGGCCTTGATCATCAATTAAAATCGTAGCTAAAGAGCGTGCCCGCAAGTTATTTCTAGCCGCCGAAGAATTTTGAATGTCCACTGCATCAAGGTAACGAGAAAGCTCTTCATATTGATTTAAGATGACATTTTCCAGCTCTTGGGGGGCAGTATTATTTCTTACTCTATAATCTTCTAAAGCAAAGACCCTCTCATAAAAGCTAGGCTCGCCAAATGAGCTTTTCAACTTACGACAATACTTGCTTAAATCCTCTGACAACACCACTACACTCCTATATTCAAAGGTATATTAATATTTAATCTTCCATTTAGGCAACAAATACGTTATCATTGCTTTTTTTAATAACAAAAATTTAGGACTATGAACATTAAGCTTCCCAACAACATTTTTCAAGAGCTTCCCGAAGGAAGTTCTGCTCAAAACCTAGCAGACCTCTTAAATCTTAAAGCTCCTCATCAAGCTTTAACAGTCAAAATTAATGGGGAACTACATGACCTTAGCCACCCTCTTAAGGAGGGCGATGAGGTGGAATTCCTCAATTTCGATGATTTGGAGGGCAAATACGTTTACTGGCACTCTTCAGCCCACCTTTTAGCCCAAGCTGTACTGAGGTTATGGCCTGATGCTAAGGCGACGATAGGTCCTGCTGTTGAAGAAGGCTTTTATTATGATTTTGCCAACCTTTCTATTGGCGAAGAAGATTTTAAAGCTATTGAAAAAGAAGTCCTAAAGATCATCAAAGAAAATCTCAAACCTCAGAGGGAAGTGTTAGCATCCAAAGATGAAGCTCTCAAACTCTTTGGCGACAATCCTTATAAATGCGAACTCATCAGAGAGCTAGAAGACGACACTCCTATCACCATCTACCGCCAAGGCAACTTTTTTGATCTTTGCCGAGGCCCCCATCTTCCCTCAGTAGGTAAAGTCAAAGCTTTTAAAATCCTAAAAACTGCAGGAGCCTACTGGAGAGGCAACTCTGAAAGGGAAATGCTTACTAGAATTTATGGTATTTCTTTTCCTGATAAAGCTCTTCTTAAAGAACATCTTCAGAAGCAAGAAGAGGCAAAAAAGCGCGACCATAAAATTTTAGGTCCCAAATTAGGTCTTTTCTCCCTCCATGAAGAAGCTCCCGGGATGCCTCTTTATCATCCTAAGGGAATGATTTTTTGGCAAAAACTCATCGACTTTATGCGTTACAAGCTAGCTGCTCGCGATTACAATGAAATTAAAACGCCGATAATGATGACCAAAGAACTTTGGGAAACCTCCGGCCACTGGAGTCATTACCGCGATAATATGTATACATCTGTCGCTGATGAACGTGAATATGCTATTAAACCGATGAGTTGCCCAGGGTGCCTATTATTTTACAAGAGCCAGCTCCACAGCTACCGCGAATTCCCCTTACGTATTTCAGAATTTGGACTCGTCCACCGCAGAGAAGCATCAGGGGCTATCTCTGGTCTCTTCAGGGTACGCTGTATGCATCAAGATGATGCTCATATTTTCTGCGAGCCCTTCCAAATTGAAGAAGAGATCAAAAATTTACTCATTTTAATCGATGAGGTCTACTCCCCTTTCGGCCTAGAATACCACCTAGAACTTTCTACTCGCCCTCACAGTGGCACTATAGGTAGCGATGAAATGTGGGAGGCAGCCACCGAAGGGCTCAAAAAAGCCTTAGAAGCCAACGGCAAAGATTATATCCTTCATGAAGGAGAAGGCGCTTTTTACGGGCCCAAAATCGACATGCATATCCGCGATGCTCTAGGCAGAACCTGGCAATGCGGTACTATCCAAGTAGATATGGCACTGCCAGAAAAGTTCGACCTCGAATATACCTCTCAAGAAGGGACACGCCAAAGACCTGTTATGATCCACCGCGCTATCTTTGGATCTATAGAACGTTTTATGGGAATCTTAATCGAGCACTTTGCGGGAAAATTCCCCTTATGGATAAGTCCTCATCAGATAAGAATTTTAGCTGTGGCCGACCGCCATCTTCCTTATGCCCAAGAAGTTTGCAGCGAGCTTAAAGCTGAAGGCTTTAGCTGCGATATCGATGCCTCCCATGAGTCCGTAGGCAAGAAAGTGCGCGAAGCACAGCTCAAGCAAATCAACTATATTTTAACTATAGGCGACAGAGAAGAGGCTAACAAAACTATCGCTCTACGCACTCGAGATAATACCGTTCATGGGGAAATAATGCTCGATGGTTTTATGGAAGCTCTTAAGGCAGAGGTTCAAGAGAGACGCCTATCGTCGCCTTATAGCACTGTTAACCAGAGATAAAACTATGGAAATTATTGCCGTTGCCAGCTTTAAAGGAGGGACTGCAAAGACCTCCACATCTATCCACCTAGGGTCTGCTTTAGCCCTCTTACACAACCAAAGAGTTTTGTTAGTGGACTTTGATGCCCAAGCTAATTTAACTGCCGGCCTAGGTTTTGATCCCGACCATTTTGACAGTATGGCTGCGGTGCTTCAAAACCAGAAAGCTGTCAAAGAGGTTATCAAGGAAACTTGTGTCAACGGCATGGATCTTGTTCCTGCCGATACTTGGCTAGAGCGCGTGGAAGTTACGGAGGCCTTAGCGGCCGACAGATATTCTCATGAAAAGCTTAAGGAGATTATCGCTACCCTTGACTATGATTATGTAATCATCGACACTCCCCCTTCATTATGCTGGTTGACAGAATCAGCACTTATTGCAGCACAATATGCTTTGATCTGTGCAACACCCGAATTTTATAGCGTTAAAGGCTTAGAGAGGCTCTCTTTGTTTATTGACAGCATAGCACAGCGCCATCCTCTACAAATAGCAGGAGTGGCTCTTTCTTTTTGGAACCATCGTGGTAAAAGCAATGGTGAGTTTCTCGATGTCATCGACACCACATTTCCTAAAAAAGCCTTAAACTCTAAAATTCGCCGTGATATTGCTGTTTCCGAAGCTTCAATCTATGGCAAGCCACTCTTTTTAACTTCGCCCAAAAGTCGCGCTGCAGAAGATTATGAACTTCTAACTAAAGAAATTTTATCTCGCATACACTGAGGATTCTATGGGAAAGTTTAAGAATATGCTTAGCAAAAGGCTTGAAAAAAAGCCTCCTTCAACTAAGGCTTCGGCCTTAGCCAAGCGCTCAGCGGAAGGCCAGCTGACAGGCTTTTCTGGCGTCTTTGGTCTTACCGAAATCACCCCCGAAGAAAAAAGTTCCCTCCAAGAAATCCTTGCAAAATACGCTCCTTCAGGCATTCTTTCCTTTGAAGATGATTTAAAAAACCTTCTAACATTGACAGCTGAAGTTAGAGCTATCACCAATCAAGCGGCCATTCTCCACGGGGAACGTATCAAAAAAGCCCAAACCATACTGAAAAACTACCGTGACGGTGCTTTTACAGCTTGGCTCCTAAATACTTATGGGAACCGCCAGACCCCTTATAATTTCTTGCAATATTATGATTTTTATCAAGCCATGCCTCGAGAGCTTCACGCTCAAATCGAAGCTATGCCGCGCCAAGCCGTCTACACCCTAGCTAGCAGACACGCTCCTTCTAAAGAAAAAGAGTTCCTCGTCCAAAATTACAACGGTGAAACAAAGTCGCAACTTATAGCCTTGATTCGCCAGAAGTTCCCTTTAGGAGAGAGGGACCAGCGACAAAGCGATCCTTCTCAAAAAGTTCTCCAAGGGTTAAACAATGTTAAAACCATCCTTGAAAAATCTTCCTCATCTTTCGATCAAACATCCAAAAATAATATTCGCCAGCTTATAAGAGATGTCGACGCCTTACTGGATTAAGCTAAATCACAGCTCTATCGAAATTTTTTGAATTAGCCTAGCCATAATTTACATTATTTTGGTAACGTTTCCCATTAAAATTTTTTGCATTTTCATAACAACTTTGATAAGGAGGAAAAGTCTAATGAAATTACCTGCTTTAGGAACGATAACAGGCGCTATTTTAGGCATCACGGCCCTAGTCCCTTCCGCTCAAGCTATGACTGTTGATGAGCTACAAATTCAAGTAAACGAGCTTTCAGATCAAATCAAAGCCATGAACGGCGATAAAACCGTTAATATCCCTTTTGATGTTGACGTTTCTGGCTCTGTTAACCTAGGTATTTTACAGGTTGAAGATGGCCGCAAAGATAAAAGTAATGACAATCACCGCAATTTTTGGATCGTTAGCAATGATAACGCTCCCAATCGCTTAAGAGTGGAAGCTACCAAAAGCTATAACGAAGATTTTAAAGTGGGTACTACCTTTGAGTTCGGCTTTACTCCTAACGGAACCTCTTCTATTAACCAAGATACTACCGGTGTTCAAAATCTTAGCACCATCACTACCAGAATTTTAGAAGCTTATTTTAACACCTACTACGGAAAGTTTGCTATTGGACAAGGCCATACCGCCTCCGACGGCATTACCGAATATGATTATTCCGAAACATGGGTATTCAACTATTCCGGCGTCAGCGACATCTGCGGAGGGCTAAATTATCGTATGGAGTCTAGCCGCAATCTAGGAACTACAACCCTCGGCACATATTTTAGCAACATGAGTGGCTTGGGTCGCAAGACTCGCGTAGGCTATGAGAGTCCTTCTTGGAAAAATTTGAGCTTTGGGACTTCTGCTATAGATGACGGGGATTGGGACCTTGCTCTTTATTATGACAACAACCATGACTTAGAGAATTTTAAGGTTAGCGGCGGAGTAGCTTATGCTGACAACCGTCAAAATAACGGATACCGCTCGCTCAGCGGCTCTGTATCAGCTATCCACACCCCAACCATGATAAACCTTTCTATAGCTGGCGGAACCCGAAATTTAACTTCTAATTATACCGATAGTAGCGGCGTAGTCTATGCTTCGGGACGCAAAAACCCCCACTTCTTTTATAGTAAACTGGGGTGGATTTATGATTATTTCAAATGCGGCAATACTGCTATAAGCGCAGATTTCTATCGTAGTCGTGATTTTACTGCCGACAGCGATAAAAATACCTCTTGCTCTATGGGCATTGTCCAGCATGTTCCTAAAGTAAACCTTCAAGCTTACCTAGGAGCTCGCCGCTATAAAACCACCGATGAATCTGACAACCATTACGAACCTATATGGGCCTATATGGCTGGCGTTCGTGTAGCCTTCTAAAGAAAGTTACTTAAAAATAAAAAATCCCGGATTACAATTTTTCCCATATTCCGCACCCCCTTTAACCTGCAGAATAGATTTTTTCAAATGGTGGCCCAAGAATTGTAAGTATCTGAATCCTAACAGGATTTAGATTTAAG